>JAHKKM010000045.1 GCA_020027645.1 Pseudomonadota bacterium | reverse complement strand
AGTTTGACCTCGCGGAATTCGAAAGCAAGCGCATCGAACAGCACCAGGCGCGAAATCAGCGGCTGACCTTTTCCGAGGATCAGCTTGATGACTTCGAGCGCCTGCAAGGTGCCGATGATTCCCGGCAGCACGCCGAGCACTCCGCCTTCGGCGCAGGACGGTACGGCGCCCGGTGGCGGTGGTTCCGGAAACAGGCAGCGATAGCAGGGGCCGCGACTCGCGTCGAAGACGCTGACCTGTCCTTCGAAGCGAAAGATGCTGCCGTACACATTCGGTTTGCCGGACAGTACGCAGGCATCGTTGACCAGGTAGCGTGTCGGAAAGTTGTCAGTGCCATCGACGACGATGTCATACGGCGCGATGGTTTCCAGCACGTTCTCGCTGGTCAGACGCAGGTTGTGACAAACGATGTCGATGTCGGGGTTCAGCTGCGAAAGTCTTTCGGAGGCTGCAAGGAGTTTTGGTCGACCCACATCGGAAGTGGCATAAAGGATCTGGCGCTGGATGTTGGTGAGATCGACTACGTCGAACTCGACAATCCCCAAAGTTCCGACGCCGGCCGCGGCGAGGTACAGTGTCAGGGGTGACCCGAGCCCGCCCGCACCAACGCACAGTACACGTGCATCTTTTAATTTCTGCTGACCCTCGATAGTCACTTCCGGCATAACCAGGTGACGGCTGTATCGCAGGATTTCGTCGCGTGATAAGTCGGCCATAGGCGTGATCAGTTTGCCCGGTTCGCAGTATCGGGGGTAGTGTCGAAGCAGGCTTTTGGCAGAGTATACTCCGGAGCAGCAAACCGGCGGGTGTAACACATTGAGGAGCGTGCGATGAAAGGGGTACGTGTACTGGTCGGGACAAAAAAAGGGGCGTTCATCCTGACCGCCAGTAAAAAGCGCCAGTCATGGAAGATCGATGGCCCGCATTTCGCGGGCTGGGAAATCTATCATATGACCGGTTCGCCGGCCGATCCGAACCGCCTCTATGCATCGCAGACCAGTTCGTGGTTCGGCCAGGTCATTCAGCGCTCCAGTGACGGCGGAAAGACCTGGGAAACGGTCGGAAATGAATTCAAGTACAAGGGCGAACCCGGTCAACACCAGTGGTATGACGGCTCGCTCCGGCCATGGGAATTCAAACGCGTATGGCATCTCGAGCCGTCGCTTGACGATCCCGATGAAGTCTATGCCGGTGTCGAGGACGCCGCGCTGTTTCGCACAAAAAATGGCGGGAAATCCTGGGATGAATTGCCCGGTTTGCGCGGCCATGGTTCCGGTCCGCAATGGGCGCCCGGTGCCGGTGGCATGTGCCTGCACACGATACTTCTCGATCCGTCGCGTCCCGAGCGAATGACCATTGCGATATCAGCCGCTGGTGTATTTCGCAGTGAGGATCGCGGTAAAACCTGGCAACCGAGCAACAAGGGCCTGGTGTCACTGTACATTCCGGATCCAAAAGCAGAAGTCGGGCATTGCGTACACCGGATTGCGTCTCATCCGGATCGTCCCGATGTACTGTTCATGCAAAAGCACTGGGACGTGATGCGCAGCGACGATGCCGGTGCCAACTGGTACGAGATCAGCGGTAATCTGCCGACTGACTTCGGCTTCCCCATTGCCGTCCACGCGCACGATCCCGAGACGATATACGTCGTGCCGATCAAGAGCGACTCCGAGCATTATCCACCGGATGGAAAGTTGCGCGTTTATCGCAGCCGTTCCGGCGGCAATGAATGGAAGGCCCTGACAAAAGGGCTGCCGCAGAAAAATTGTTACGTCAATGTCTTGCGCGATGCGATGTCAGTGGACCGGCACGATCCATGCGGGATCTACTTTGGTACTACCGGTGGCCAGGTTTACGCATCCAACGATGAAGGCAACAGCTGGCAGACAATTGCCGGGCATCTTCCTGCGGTCTTGTCGGTCGAGGTGCAGACGCTGTCGTGATCAGGGTGCAGTTACCGGCACCGCTGCGCCGGCTGACCAAGACCGAGGGCATCGTAGAACTCGAGATCAGCACGCCGGTGACACAAAGAAAGCTGCTCGATGCCCTCGAGTTACGCTTTCCAATGCTTCGCGGCACGACACGCGATCAACAAACGAAAAAGCGCCGTGCTTACGTGCGATTTTTCGCCTGCGGCGAGGACCTGTCCGACGCATCGCCCGATGCAGTACTTCCGCAAGCGGTCGCATCCGGCAAGGAACTGTTCCTGATCGTCGGTGCGCTTGCGGGCGGTTAGTCCCTCGATCCAGCCCTGCATTCGCCCGGGCCTGCGCTGTTCGTTTATGCAACTAATTATATGCATTGCAGCAGCCGATAAATGACCTGGCGTGACCGGATGGAACTGGTCTTGCTTGGCGCCATCTGGGGTGCCTCGTTCCTGTTCATGCGTGTCGCAGTACCCGAATTCGGGCCATTTGCTCTCGTCGAACTTCGCGTCGGAATCGCGGCGCTGTTTCTGCTGGCAATACTGATTTGGCGTCGCGGCATACGGAATCTTCCGCCACTGGTGTTGCCGCTGACGGTAGTTGGAATCACAAATTCTGCTCTGCCGTTCGTGCTCTTTGCCTTTGCAACGCTGTCGATAAGTGCGGGAACAGCGGCGGTGCTGAACGCAACCGCGCCATTATTCGGCGCGCTCGTCGGTTATGTCTGGCTCCACGATAAATTGCGCCCGATTCAGTATGTCGGCCTTGCCGTCGGTTTTGCCGGTGTCGTTCTGCTCGTATGGGACAGGATGTCACTCAACGTCGAAGGAACGATTGTCGCGGCAGCCGCCTGTCTGGTGGCGACATTCTGCTATGGTGTGGCCGTGAATTTCACCAAGAAGAAGCTCGCCGGTGTATCGGCACTGGTCAGCGCAACCGGGTCGCAGATTGCTGCGTCCCTGCTGTTACTGCCGCTGGCCGCAGTGTACTGGCCGGCGAAAGTGCCGAGTGCTACAAGTTGGTTCAGCGCCGCCGCACTGGGTGTGGTGTGCACCGGCATTGCGTTCGTAATGTATTTCCGCCTGATTGCACGCATGGGTCCGGCCAAGGCAATAACAGTCACTTACCTCGTGCCAGTATTCGGCATGATATGGGGACTCGTTTTCCTGCACGAGCCAATCAGTGCCGGCATGGTCGCGGCATGTCTGGTCGTGTTCATCGGGATTGCGCTGGCCACCGGCAAACCCTGATTCGACATCAGCTTGATTGTCCGGATGTCTCCCCGACAAATTTGGCGAACCCCTGAAGGAAGTTCGCGAGTCGCTTTCGCACTTCCTCGTCCTGCAGTTTGCCATCGGCATCGAATACCTGGCCCGCTTTCGAAACCATGAGCCTTCCACCGAACCACTGCCGTGTTCCGAGCGTGCGAAGTACCGACAGCCAGGCATTCTGCGACAGTATCGTGCCGAAACCGCCCGGTGAGGCGCCGATGACGGCAACCGGACGGTTGCCGAATACGCGCGGAATATCGCTGGCAGGACGAGACAGCCAGTCGATGGCGTTCTTGAACACACCGGGTATGCCGTTGTTGTACTCCGGTGTTGCCAGCAGCAGGCCGTCGTTGGCTACGACGCGATCCTTGAGTTCGGCTACCGCGGGCGGAATGCCTTCGCGTTGTTCAAGGTCTGCGTCGTAAAGAGGAATCCCGGCGAGCGTGACAACGTCCAGTTGCACATCGCCACCCACCAGCGTCTGAGCTGTCCGCAGCAGAGCAGTGTTGAACGAGTGGCTGCGCAAGCTGCCGGAAATTCCGAGGATTCTGATCATCCGGGATTTGGTGACAGTTACCCTAATTACGAGAGACGCGAGAGAAACTGACGTTATCACAAGTAATTAGGGTAACTGTCACCATATCTCGCTACCACAGTCAATTCGGGTAACTGTCACCTAAACGATCAGTGCTTGCCCGGATCGAGCTCTACGCCGCGGCGTTCCTTGTACGCATAGGCCTGCATGGCGATCATGCGCGGATCGTCTGCGGCCAGGTCCTTGCCTTCCAGCGGATTGCGAATACACCAATTGATCATTTCCCAAAGCTGCGCAACGCGCCCCAACTGCTTTTGGAACTTCGGGTAAGTCTCGGGATGCGTATTCGCTGCGTTCGGGTGGCATTGAGCGCAAACCACGCCATTGGTGCCGATTTCCGGGCTGGTCCACAACCGACGTCCCTCGCTTGCCACGAGTTCGAATTGCTCCATCCAGCGAGCGGCATCTTCCTCGGTGAATTCATCCGCAAGCGCCGGGCCGGAAAGGCACAGTATCAGGGTACTCAAGGTCAGGTATTTCATTCGAGCCTCTCCTAGAAATGCTTTTGGGCCGGTATACGATTCGCCGGGTCGGTGAAACTCGTGTCTTCCGGGTGACCCTTTGCTTCATTGAACGCAACCGTACGATTCGAGTTGTTGTAAAGATTGAACTCCAGGTCGACGCGTCCGGTGTGCATGTTCATGAACTGCCAGCCCGTCGCATCGCGTTCGTTGAAAGGATCTGCACGGTTCATCGGCACCGTAAGTATCGGCAAATGGCTCTCGGCCTGTGCATAGCTTTCGGGATAAGGCCACGGCCAGGCGGTCGACATCACCGATGTGAAAGCAATGTTACCGATCTGGTTGTACTGGATCTGGTGCACGTGGCCGTAAATGACATTGACCTTGTCAAAGGGCTTCAGCAATGCCTGGATCTCGTCAGCTTCCTCGGTCCAGAAGTTCCAGCCCTTGTAGATCTTCTGCAGGGGCGAATGCGAGAAGACAATGATCGGTGTGTTCTTCGAAACCTTGTCGAGATCCTTTTTCAGCCACTCCATCTGCTTTTGGCCAACCATGAAAGGCGAGCCGTTCGGATTGTCGAGGCCAGCCATCTCGTTCATCCGGCGCGCATCGGATTCCCAGCGATTGAAGGTCCAGTCGTCGTAAGTGAGGATGCTGTTCAGCGTGATGAAATGCACGCCCTTGTGATTCCAGCTGTAGTAGTGCTTGCCGTAAAGCTTGCTCCAGTATTCCCCCAGATCCAGGTAATAGTCGTGCTCGCCCATGACCATGTAGGTCTTGTAATCGAGTTTGGACAGCATATCGGCGCCGTGATCCAGCTCCGGTTTCGAGCCGAGCTGCGCCAGGTCGCCACCGAATACAACGAAATCGGGCTTCGGTTCCAGCAGATTCGCTTCAGCGACCGCGCGAATGAGCCCGCGGTCCCAATTCCTGACGAACTGGTTGCCCTTGATCTGCTGGATGTGCGAATCGGAAATATAGGCGAAGGTAAAATCCGGTCCGCCTTCCTTGCCGTACGAGAGACGTACCAGGCTGACCGGCAGCATGCCGGCAATTACGCCGGACATCGTGGTCTTCAGAAAATCTCTTCTGTTTTTCATTGTGCATCTCCCGATACGCCAGCAGCCGCAACCGGCTGGGCCTTCAGTGACTGGAACTGCGGGCTGGTGAGGGTTTCCATGAATGCGACCAGGTCGTCGATTTCCTGATCAGTGAGATTCAACGGGCGAATCCCGCCACTGAGAAAAGCATTGACCGGGTCTTCAGGCTTGGTCACGCCGCCATTGTTGTAGTGTTCAACCACTTCACGCAGCGTTTTCAGGCTGCCGTTGTGCATATACGGTGCCGTGACATCGATGTTGCGCAATGTCGATGTCTTGAAAGAGCCCATCGAGCTGAACTGGTCGTCGACTGCGAAGCGACCGAGATGTGATGTATCCGCATCCGAGAGCACGGCCACGTCGACATCCATTCCGGCGTTCTTGGCCACCTGGAAAGCTCGTGCCAGCTCAGGCACCTTTGCCTGGATATCGTTGATGCCGATACCGATGTTGTGAAACAGGTGATCTGTGAAGAGCGCAAAGTCCTGCTCGATTACATGGCAGGACACACAGCGTCCATTGCCGAGGAAGGTCGCAAAGCCGCGCCTGGCCTGTTCACTGATCGCGTCCTGTTCGCCGCCGAAATACCAGCGATCAAACGGTGAATCGCCGGCAATTTGTGTGCGTTCGAAGGCGGCAATGGCCCTGGTTACTTCCTTCATGGTGATGCTGGCCGCGCTCACGCCAAACACGTCGCTGAACGACTTCACGTAAGCACTGTCGCCGCGAACGGTCGCCAGCAATGCATCGTGATTCGGCAACGCCATTTCGACGGGGTTGACAAACGGGTGCAGTGCCTGATCCTCGAGGTCCGGCGAGCGGCCGTCCCAGAACTGGGTCTTGTTGAACGCCGCATTGACCACAGTCGGCGCGTTGCGAGTCCCGGTCAGCTTGCGTATACCCTCGGATACGCTGAGCGGGCTGTCGGTAAACGCTTTCTCAGCGACATGACAGGTTGCGCAACTGACATCGCCTGTGGCACTCAATCGCACGTCATTGAACAAACGGCTGCCCAAAGCAATCTTTTCCGGTGTCTGCGGATTGTCGGCCGGAACCGGAACATCGGGCAAGCCCAGTGGGCCGTCCGCGAGTAATGGGGTCGCCAGAATCAGGCCACCCATGACGATCGACAGGGCGATCATTAATTTTTTCACTTCATTTCCTCCCCGCTGTCCGCGGCGCGGTTGCTGGTCATTACGTTGGATGAATCCTGCGAATCCGTTACGCCGCAGTTGAAAACCGCCATTCCATCAAACCAGGTGATTTGGCCCGGCTGGAGAACCTGCACGTCGGTGTATCCGAGTTCCCGGAGTTTCAATTGCAGTGTTGTGGCACGTTTGCCGGTCTTGCAATAAATCACTACGGGGGCCTGCAAGTCCGACGGCAGCCCTGTGTTTGCATCGATGGATGTATCGTGCGGCACGTTGATCGCACCGTTTATATGCGATGCCTGGAACTCTTCGCTCGAACGCGCATCTATCAACGTAAGAGTGGAATTGTCGGCGAGGAAAGAGAGCAGCAGCTTTTGCGGGACCGGTGTCGCAGCCGCTGACATGCCAGGCGCGGGGGCGGTCAGGTCATCCGCAGCAGTACAGACTTGAAACGTGAACAGCGCGGTGAACAGTGCAGCGAACTGCCATGTAACTGCTGCAAACTGCGGACGCCCAGTCGATTGTTCCATCAGGCTACCCCTTGAGTTCAGTCGTTAGACTTGTTCTAATTTAGAGTCAGTCTAGAAGGGCTTATGTAGAATGTCAATTGTGGTTAGTACCGAGCGCGAAGCTTGCCCAGGCTGGCATTGCCTTCATTTCAGGTGCCGCGTATCTTGAGCCCGCAACAAAAAACCCTCTGTCAAAAACAAGACAACTGCCTGCGAATGGCCGGTTGGAGACCTACGATGCGAGCGAACAAAAAATCCCAATTCATTCTTGGCGTGATCGGTGTGATTGCGCTTGCGTTTTCAGCCATCGCCAAGGAGGAAATACCGGAGACCACTCCCGAGGGCCTGGTGTTGATGAAGGACACCAAAGCCAGGGTGGTGTACGCAAGACCCGGCGCAACGCTGGACGCATACACCAAAGTCGCGCTGCTGGATTGCTACGTTGCCTTCAAGAAGAATTGGGAAAGGGACTACAACCGCGAAGCGTCGACACTGAGTGGCCGCGTAACAACCAAGGATATGGAAGAAATCAAGAAACTCCTCGCCGACGAATTCAGGAAAATCTTCACCGAGGAACTGCAGGAAGAAGGCGGCTACCCGATCGTCGACGTGGCAGGCGAAGATGTCCTCATAGTAAGGCCGGCACTCTTGAACCTCGATGTAACTGCGCCGGACATCGATTCCAGTACGAGGAGTCGCCAATTCGTCACGTCGGCAGGCGAGATGACCCTGTTCATGGAACTGTTCGATTCATCGACGGGGGAAATCATCGCGCGCATTATTGATCCGCAGGCGGCCGACCGGGGTGGTTTCGCGACCATGGCGAACAGCGTCACCAACAAGGCAGAAGCGGACCGGTTGATCCGCAAGTGGGCGGTAGCGCTGCGTGGTGCCCTCGGCGACCTGGACAAGGCGACGACAGCGGAAGAAAGCGCCACGAATTAGTCAGATCACTTGCGATGAGGATTGCTGAGGCCAGCAGTTAAAAGGAGCCGAAGGCTGCCGTTCTTCGGCTCCTGTTCGTCGCAGACGATTACGATTTATCAATGGCGATTCAAAGATCCGGCAACTGGTCGCAAAGAGCAGAGAAATTGCAGGCGACTAACTGCATCGCAACATCGTCGTCCGGCGAGGTTTCCAGAAAGAAGCCAATACCCTTTGCGTAATACTTGAAACCGAAACTCCCGGGTTCGAGCGCCGAGTATTCCATCACGACGACACAATCGTCGTTGCAGAGCAGGTTTGCGAGGTCCGCAGGGACGTTCACGTCGAGTGCCGGGTCGTTGCCAAACGAATAATTTGTCGAGACAACCTCGGCCACGTCTTCGGCCTCACCCAGCAGAAACTCCTGCCGGTAGATATCGCCGACCGTGGGGATGGCCGGAAAGCTCACGCCGGCGCGCGCACCATCGCGTTCGACCTTGAATGATCCATCGATGGATACAAGTTCAGGCAGACGCGGCACGTCGCCATCGAAGAATTCATAGTCTTTGGCTTCCTCGCCGCAGTACCAGATTGCGCCATCGAGGGCATGTGCAAACCAGTCGTCAGTGTCCTCTACCAGGTCGCCATCGACGCTTACGACGTCTTGAACCACGAAGCAATTGATGTCATCAATCAGTTTGACTTCATCCCGTACCTCGATATCGATCGTTTCCTCGCCGTCGGTTAGCATCCAGTGATGACCCACTGCCATCGGAAAGTAGGGGTTCGGTGTCGTCAGGTTGGCAAGATCCGTGTCGAAATCCTCCGGCTCGAATTCCGGATCGTATGGCTTCTCGCCAATGGCAGCACATACCTCGTGTCGCGCGTCGAGTTGCTCTTCGCACTCTTCTTTCGCTTCCGCGTAGGACTCCCGGACGTCGACCCTGCAATCGCGTCTTTCCGGCGCTTCTTTTTCGTTCATGCATTTTGCGAGCCCGACAAAGTAATCGTCATCGCTCTCCGCGTAACAGGCCATGCTCATCAGGTCGGTCGTTCTGGCGCATGCGCCTGACTTATGGTCTGCCTTCGCTTCTTCCGCAGCGGCTGCCAGGATTATCAGAAAAATCAGGGTGACAGGGAGGTTGCGTTCTATTTTCGGGCGAATGTTGTGGATCCCAGCATTGCTGTTCATGTCATTCACTCCTTCTGCGCGATGCGCAGTGTTGGATGCCCGTTTAGACGGAAGAGCGTGACAAAAACGGCCGCACGGTCAATTCATACCGGCTGGTCAATCCGGGCAAGGAGGAATATTTCTTGCGAGAAGTGCAATCAAAACAAAGGTTAAAGTCGACTTCGGCTCGACTCGGATTTCTGGCGCAGACACCAGAACTGAACGTTCTGTTGCTCGAGAAACGCTTCGGCGTTCGCGCCGTTGAGCATTGCCAGCGTCGTCAGCATTCCGGCCTGTGTGCAGGTATCGGCGGCCACCGTGACGGAGTCCGGCGCATGTTCGATGGGCCAACCTGTCTGCGGGTTCAGTATATGGCCGTAACGAATGCCGTCTTTCAGAAGGAAGCGCCGGGCATCACCGCTCGTCGCGAGCGCCCCGGTTCGCAGCGCGATCAATTTCTTTGCGCTGCCTTCACTGTCCGGAGATTCGATACCGACCTGCCAGCCGTCCGGTTGGCGAACGTCGCCCGATGCCACGAGGTCACCACCGAAGTTGATCAGGCAGGGGCATGAGGTGACCGGCGATATCCGCGCTGCAGCCCGGTCCACCGCATATTCCTTGCCGATGCCACCGAGGTCGATTTGCATGCCGGGTTGCAGGCGAATTCGCGGGCGCTGCCACGAGACACGGTGCCAGCCGATGGAGTCCATGATTTGCCGGATGCTCTCTGCCGTCGGTACCCGGTCACTACCATCGAATATCCAGACTTTTCGCAGCACCCCGGAAGTAATGTCGAATCGTCGCTCGCTCAGTTCATAAAGTGTTGCAGAGAAATCCAGCAGGTTCGCTGTTTCGTCATCCACCGTAACGGCTTGTCCGTCGCTTTCGTTGATTTTTGCGATAATGTTGCCGGGCAGGTATCGACTGAACTTGTCCTCGACGCGCCATGCTTCGGCAGCAACCAGCCGCAACAATTTCTGCGCGAGTTTTTCGTTTTTGGTGTCGACGAGCAATTCGCAAGGGCTGCCCATGGCACGGAACAGCCCTTGGTAGTAGCCTGCCGCGCGCCGCAATTGTGGATTGCGGGATTCGCCGGCCCGGGTCACAGGGATTCAGACCTCAAAAACGATAACTGAACTGCGCAATGATGGCATCGAGGTCCGGATACAGCTCGCGGCCAACCTGATTGCCGATGATCTGGTCCGACGGGGCCGAACCATCCTGCATGTAGTACTCGAGACGCACGCTCATCTCGTTGTCAGAACGCGTTGTCCAGCCGTATTTCATACCGAGAGTTATGGCATCGAATTCGCCGAGACGATAATCGGCGGAGGCAAATTCGAGCGGAGGCGCACCATCGACGAGGCTGATGCGATAAAAATCCGCTGCAGTCTGTGTATACCAGCGCACATGCGGCTCCAGGTAGCTACGGTCGCCGAAGGGCCAGCGATAACGTGCTTCCAGCGTATGCGAATCGATCTCCCAATCATCCGTCATATAGCGGTACGACAGGTCGAGTACCTTGCCGCTCATGTAGTACTTGGCCTGGCCGTAAACGCTGTGCTTCGTTCGCTCGTCGGGACGGCTCTCGAATCGATTCTCATGTGAAGGACCGCGTTCTCCGGGTGCCGGCGTGTGACTCACCGGATCGCCGGTCACCGGATCGACCAGGCTCAGGAATTTGAATGGATCCGTCAGGTAACCGCTGGACTGGCTGAGCGAGTAATTGAACTGAAACAGCAGATCACGGCTGACGACCTGGGTCAGTCCCAGCACGAGGTCGACCACGTCCTTGTCCTGATCGCCCATCCGGTTGGACAGATCGCCAACGTCCAGCATCGCTGACAGTGGCACTGGTGCGCCACCCTCCGGATTCAGGCTGTCCTGGGAATAGGCAACGCCGAGCGACAGCGTAGTGTTCCGTTTGTTGAAATCACGCGCCAGGCCTGCATTCGCTCCGAGATGCACATAGTCGTATTCCTTGGACGCACTCACGCCGGCATTGATGGAATACAGACGGGCGAGCGGCTGCTGCCATCCGGCTGTCAGCGCGACACGGGTATCGAGAAAGCTGTCGTCAAGGGGGATCTCGTTCGGCGCCGTCGTATAGGTGGCTTTTCCGGATGGCCGAGTGAAAGTCTGCGGTCCGTCGAACGGTAACGCACCGCTTGGCGTTGCGCCTGTCAGTGCGTCGACAGTAAGACCTAGCGACAGGATTCGATCGTCAACATAAATCCGGCGCGCCAGTACATTCAGGCTGAAGTCCTGCACCCGGTTGTCGCTCTCGCCGTAATACAAGAGCGCCGTGTTGAAATCCCAGTCCGGTTCTTCCTGCGCCTGTACCGGTGAAATTGTCGATGTGCCCAACAATGAGCAGGCCGCTGTCGCGAGCGATGCGGCGATGGAGCGCGAGTTCTGTTTCGACATACAAATTTACTCCGTTGCCATATCCGTCTCAGTTACAGCCGCAGCCGCCGCCGCCAAATCCGCGGCCACCACTCGACGCTTCCTTGCTGAAGTAAATGTGATCGTCGATGCCGGCCTCAACGGGATCCGTGGTCAGCTGCATCTCTTCTTTTGCCAGCACATCACGCTCCCAGGGTTCGACACCCATGGAGGAACACCCGCTTGCCATAACCGCGAGCAAAAAAGCAATCAACGCCGATTTCCCGGCTCTAGAATTCAACATGCAATCAACCCTCGCCTGATAGCAGAACCTGTCTGATTTGTTCTTCGTACTCGTCGGACTTCTTGACCTGGAACCCCATGTGGGTAGCAACGACGGCGCCGTCGCGGCCGATGATGTAGGAACTCGGCATCGCTTCGACCTCGAAACGCCGCGCAAGGTTTCCGTCCCGATCGGAAATGATCGTGAATTGCGCCGGATAATCCCGCAGAAACGCGTCCGCGTCCCCGGCATTGGCATCCATGTTGACGCCTATGATGACCAGTCCCTGCTCGCCATACTTCTGTTGCATCTGGTTCATCCAGGGAAAGGATCGACGGCAGGGCACACACCACGAGGCCCAGAAATCGAGCAGCACCACCTGGCCACGGTAGTCATCCAGATTCAACGTGGAATCGGCGGCACGGCTTGGTGCCATCGTGAGGAGCCCGGCAATCAGCAACAGGCCAACGATGAGGGCAGGGCCCGGATGGCGCAGACGAGTCATGTCCATATGCAATTAAAAACCTTGATTAACAAATACTTACGGGCGTACTAGGGTTTGCCGCACCAACAGCCTGTTCAATAGACGTTTGCTGCAAAAGAATCGGTTGATGGCTTTGCGTTCACCTGTCTTCCGATTGTACCTGCCGCCTGCCAAGGCAAGACAATCCGTATCGACCACAATTATTCAGCTGCCGAACACACTGAGCAAGGTGGTCATGACGATGACTGTCGTAAAAGGGATCACGAGGGTGACCATGCCGAGATCAGCATACGACTGCCGGTGGGTGAGGCCGCAGATGATGAACATGGTGATGACGGCACCGTTGTGCGGCAGGGTATCGAGTCCGCCGGACGACATGGCGACGGCACGGTGCATCCATTCGAGACTGATGCCCTGGTCGATCGCCATCTGGCGGTAGGTATCGCCGAGCGCCGCGAGCGCAATGCTCATGCCACCGGATGCAGAACCCGTGATCCCTGCCATTACGTTGACCGCCAGCGATGCAGAAATCAGCGGATAGCCGGGCGTAATGTTAACAACCGCGGATTTGACCAGGGCGAATGCGGCGAGCGACGCGATGGTCACGCCGTAGCCGACTTCGGAACCCGTGTTGAAAGTCGGCAACATCGAACTCATTGCCCCTGCGCTTAGCGAATTGTTGAGATTGGAGAAGCGCCGACGGTTCAGCACGATCACCGCCAGGCACGCGATGAACATCGCGGCAATCATCGCCCAGAGACTTTGCACTTGTTCGACCGCCGTTTCACGAAAACCGGGCTCCGCGAGATAGTCCGTGTCCCAGGACGGTATCCATAGCTCGGAGAACAGGTAGTTCACGCCGATGACCACAACGATCGGCGCAATCGCCAATGGCAGGGACGGCAGGCCGGCCGTATCGACTCGCGAAGGTTCGTTGATATGGCCGGTACCGTAACCTTCGAGTTCCAGCGACCGTTGCCGGCTTTTCAGCCACCACAATCCAAAGAACCACATCAATACGCCGCATGCGGTGCCGTAAAGCGGTGCGGCATAGAGATCCGTGCCGAAGTAGCTGGTCGGAATAATGTTCTGTATCTGTAAAGTGCCTGGCAGGCAGGTCATGGTCAGTGTGCCACCGCCGAGGCCGATGGCCGCGGGGATGAGGCGCTTGGGAATATTTGCTTCGCGGAACATTGCGGCGGCGATCGGATAAATGGCGAACACCACGACGAATATCGAGACGCCGCCGTAAGTCAGTATGCCGCAGGCGAATACGACAGCCACGATTACGCGTCCCGGTCCCATCGAAGTGAAAATCGCCAGCGCGATTTTGCGCGCGGAGCCAGAGTCGTCCATAAGCCTGCCGAAGAGTGCGCCGAGCAGGAACACCGGGAAATACTTGACGACAAAACCCAGCAGCCCGTACATGAAGACCTGGGTATAGAAAGCGAGAAGCTTGTCGCCATCGCCGGATAACACGACAGCCAGCAAGGCAAGCACAGGTGCCAGGATAATGACGCTGATGCCGCGATAAGCGAACACCATGAGCAGGATCAGGGACAGGAAAATGCCGGCGACACCGATAACGGATTCCATGGACAGTCAACCCCCGTCGCGAAGAATATGCTTCGCTCGCTGTTACAAATTCTTACTTTTCTTTTGACACAGCGCAGCTGTGAGTACGTACACTGCGGCCTCGTTCCATGATGCCAAAATCCGCAGCGATCGACCGCGGTATTTTCCCAACGACACGACAAAACACGGGGATGAGCAATAACAAACCTGTAATCCTGTGGTTCCGTCAGGACCTTCGCCTGTCCGACAACCCGGCGCTGCATGCGGCGGCGGCGCGCGGTGCACCCGTCTTGCCGGTGTATGTGCAGGACGATGTTAACGCCGGCGAATGGGCTCCGGGTGCCGCCAGCCGCTGGTGGTTGCAGCACAGTCTCGCGGCGCTCGATGAGAGTGTTGGCAAAGCCATGCGGTTCTTCAGGGGCGATGCAAGCTCGATCATTCCGCGCATTGCCGATGAAGTTGGAGCACAGGCAGTTTTCTGGAACCGCGGCTACGAACCGTGGCAGAGATCACGAGACGAGGAAATTCGATCCCGGCTTGTGGCCGGTGGCTGCGAGGTACGAAGTTTCAACAGCTCGCTGCTGTTCGAGCCAATGAACATCACAAAGGCGGATCGCTCCCCATACAAGGTATTCACGCCCTTCTATAAGAAGGGTTGCCTCGAAAACGGTCCGGTGCCGAGAGACCCGACGGAGGCGCCCGGCGGCGTTACTTACCTCGAGTACCCTGCGACAACCACGCTCGACGATCTCGGACTGCTGTCCGAAGTGCCGTGGTATGAGGAAATGCAACGCAGCTGGACACCGGGCGAACGGGGCGCACGGCAGCGGCTGCAGGAGTTTCTGGATCACGGACTCCGCAACTACCGGGACGGTCGCAATTTCCCGGCGCAGCAAAATGTTTCCCGCCTGTCGCCGCACCTCCATTTCGGCGAAGTGTCACCGCATCAGGTCTGGCACGCGATCGACTCCTTGCCATCAGGCGCTGCTCCGGCAGAAGACATCGAACATTTTCGCAGCGAACTCGGCTGGCGGGAATTTTCGTACAACCTGCTATATCACTTTCCGGGATTGCCACAGGAGAACATGCAAAGGAAGTTCAATCGCTTGCCATGGCGCGACGATCCAGCGTCATTGCGCCGTTGGCAGCGGGGCGAGACAGGATATCCGATCGTCGACGCCGGCATGCGTGAACTCTGGCGTACTGGCTACATGCACAACCGGGTGCGCATGATCGTGGGTTCCTTCCTGGTGAAGAATCTGCTGCTGCACTGGCATCACGGTGAACGCTGGTTCTGGGACACCCTGGTGGATGCGGATCTG
>JAHKKM010000183.1 GCA_020027645.1 Pseudomonadota bacterium | reverse complement strand
CGCGGCGACCTTGCCGGCTTCGCCATCATGCATTTCGGTGACGAGCGGGCGCACTTGCAGTTGCTTGCTGTATTGCCGCCATACCGGCGCACGGGCATCGGTACTGCCTTGCTCGCCTGGCTGGAAAAATCCTGCGTGACCGCCGGCATCCAGCAGATACGCCTGGAAGTTCGCAGTGCCAATCGCGCTGCCCGGGAATTCTATGTACGCGCCGGCTACAAATACCTGGGACAAATCGGCGGATACTATGACGGCCTCGAAGCCGCATCGGTCATGGCGCACGAGTTGTATCCTGCCGCTGCGCTCGACAAGAACCCGCCACGCAGTAACTAGCGCCCGGCTTTCCTTGCGTAGGCCCAGCCGAGTTCGGCCAGCGGCGCCACGGCTTTTGCAGTCGTTTCTGCGTGTTCACTTGCCGCCGTGCCATCTCGCACGCGGCCGGCAATGCCCTGCAGGATCGCCGCGATGCGGAAAAAATTGTACGCCGCGTAAAAATCGCGGTTCGGAATTCCGCCCTTGCGACCGGTGCGTTCGCAATAGAGAGCGACATACTCTTCTTCGGCGGGGATTCCGAGTGCTGCAAGGTCCGCGTTCCTGAGGCCGGCCGAACCTATGCCGAAATCCGGCATCTGCCAGGCCATCAAGTGATAGGTGAAATCGCCGAGCGGATGCCCGATGGTCGACAACTCCCAGTCGAGCACGGCGATGACCCGGGGTTCGGTCGGGTGCAGGATCATGTTGTCCAGGCGATAGTCGCCGTGCACGATGCTCGATGAATCATCGTCCGGAATGTGTCCCGGCAACCATTCCATCAACGAGTCCATGGCCTTGATGCTTTGCGTTTCGGACGCCACGTACTGCTTCGACCAGCGCGAAATCTGGCGCGCAAAATAATTTCCGGGCTTGCCGTATTCGGCAAGGCCGATCTTCTCGTAATCGAGGTTGTGCAGGTCGGCGATGACCCGGTTGACGTGGTCGTAGATGGCGCGCCGCTCCGCAGGCGCAAGTCCCGGCAGGTCGAGGTCCCAGAACACCCTGCCCTGCACGAATTCCATCAGGTAGAACATCGTACCGGTCACGTTTTCGTCCGTGCAAAGCAGCAGCGGCTTCGGCACCGGGAATCCCACTGAGTGGAGTGCGCTTAGCACGCGAAACTCGCGATCGACCGCATGCGCGGATTTCAGCAGCAGCCCCGGCGGCTTGCGCCGCATCACGTAGCTGCCAGAGGGACTTTGCAACAGGTAGGTCGGGTTCGACTGCCCGCCCTTGAACTGTTTTACCGTGAGCGGCCCGGAAAAATTCCCGAGATGAGCCTGCAGGTACGCCTGCAGCAGATGCAGGTCCAGTTCGTGACCGTGGCGAACCGCGCCGCTGCCGGAAAATTGCTCCTGCCGGCCACTCATGGATCGCTACCGCGGCCGCGGTTCGACGAAGAAATCCGGAAACAGTTTCGCTTTCGGATCCACGGCATACTGCGAAAGATCCTTTATGCCGGCGCTTTCCAGTATCTCGTCGTCGATGCAGAAATTGCCGGTGAACTCGCGTGATGGCCGCGTCAGGATGACGTGGGCCGCATCGGCCATGATCTCCGGCTTGCGCGAGCACCGCACCATCTCATCGCCACCGAGCAGATTCTTTACCGCGGCAGTAGCGATCGACGTTCTAGGCCACAAGGCATTCACGGCTATGCCCTGCTTGCGAAATTCGCCGGCCATGCCGAGCACGCACATGCTCATGCCGAACTTTGCCACGGTGTAGGCAACGTGCGGCGCGAACCATTTGACCTCCATGTTCAGCGGTGGCGACAGGTTCAGGATATGCGGGTTGGCGGCTTTCAGCAGGTGCGGAATACAGGTCTTCGATACCAGGAACGTGCCGCGCGTATTGATCTGGTGCATCAGGTCAAAGCGAGCCATCGGTGTTTGCAATGTGGGCGTCAGCGAAATGGCGCTGGCATTGTTGATGCAGATGTCGATGCCGCCGAATTTTTCGACACCGGCAGCGACAGCCGCCTCGACCTGCTTTTCATCGCGGATATCGCAGACAATCGGCAGCGCCTTGCCGCCGGCGGCTTCGATTTCCGCAGCGGACGTGTAAATCGTGCCCGGCAGTTTCGGGTGCGGTTCGGCCGTCTTGGCAGCAATGATGACGTTCGCGCCATCCCTTGCCGCGCGTAAAGCAATCGCAAGGCCGATGCCACGACTGCCGCCACTGATAAAAAGAGTTTTGCCTTTGAGATTTGCCACAAGCCGCTCCCGTCCGGAACCACCGTGGCATCTTAACCTGAATCTGCGCGCCGTCGTGGCGCGGCGGCTTTACATGCGGAAGATGCCGTAGGGCGTTTCACCGTCGCGCGGACGGTTCATGGACGCCGATATGGCCTGACCCAGCACCTTGCGCGTATCGATGGGGTCGATGACGCCGTCGTCCCAGAGGCGCGCACTGGCGTAGTACGGATGGCCCTGGGTTTCGTACTGATCCTGAATTTCTTTTTCGAATTTCGCCTTGTCCTTGTCGCTCCAGGTCTCGCCTTTTGCGGCGAGGCCATCCTGCCGGACTGTCGAGAGCACCAGTGCGGCCTGTTCGCCGCCCATTACGGAGATGCGCGCATTCGGCCACATCCACAGCAATCGCGGGCCATAAGCCCGGCCGCACATGGCGTAATTCCCGGCGCCGAAAGAACCGCCGACGATGACCGTGAATTTCGGCACCGACGCGGTCGCCACCGCGTTGACCATTTTTGCGCCGTCCTTGGCAATGCCGCCGTGTTCGTACTTCTTGCCAACCATGAATCCGGTGATGTTCTGCAAAAACACGATCGGAATGCCGCGGCGATTGCACAACTGGATGAAATGCGCGCCTTTTTGCGCGGATTCCGAAAACAGGATGCCGTTATTGGCAAGGATTCCGACCGGGTAACCGTACAGATGTGCAAAACCGCAGACCAGCGTCGGCCCGTACAACGCCTTGAACTCCTGGAATTCCGATCCGTCGACAATCCTCGCGATGACCTCGCGGATGTCGTAGGTAAAGCGAAAGTCGCGCGATACCACGCCGTACATTTCGTCGGCCGGGTAGTGCGGCTCCTTCACGTCGCGAAGCCTGAGCGGAATGTTCTTCCGCCAGTTCAGGTTCGACACGATCTCGCGAACCTTTTCCAGCGCTTCCGTGTCGTTCGCCGCGAGATAATCCGTGACACCGGATATGCGCGAATGCACATCGCCACCGCCGAGCGTCTCGGCATCGACAATTTCCCCGGTTGCGGCACGCACCAGCGGCGGTCCGCCGAGAAAGATCGTGCCCTGGTTACGCACGATAACTGCCTCGTCGCACATCGCGGGAACGTAGGCGCCGCCCGCCGTGCAGGAGCCGAGCACGGCCGCGATTTGCGGCAGGCCGAGCGCCGACATGCGCGCCTGGTTGTAGAAAATCCGCCCGAAGTGATCGCGATCCGGAAACACTTCGTCCTGCATCGGCAGGAAGGCGCCGCCGGAATCGACCAGGTATATGCACGGCAGGCCGTTCTGCTCGGCAATCTCCTGCGCGCGCAGGTGCTTGCGCACGGTCAGCGGATAATAGGTACCGCCCTTCACGGTCGCATCGTTCGCGACGATCATGCAATCGGTGTCGTTGACCTGGCCAATGCCGGCAATGATGCCAGCAGCCGGTACCTCGTTGTCGTACAGGCCGTACGCTGCGAGCTGGGCAATTTCGAGAAAGGGCGAGCCGCGATCGACGACAGTTCTTATTCGGTCCCTCGGCAATAGTTTGCCGCGCCCCAGGTGTTTCTCGCGTGCGCGGGCATTGCCGCCGTCAGCGATCTCCTGCAGGGTCTTGCGCAGGTCTGCGGCCAGTTTGCGGTTCGCTTTCGAGTTTTGCGCAAAGTCTTTCGAGTCGCTTTTTATTTTTGTCTTTATCAGCGGCATTGCGGTCCACGGAAATCTATTGGGTGGTGTTGAACAGCTCGCGGCCTATCAGCATGCGGCGAATCTCGCTGGTGCCGGCGCCGATCTCGTACAGCTTCGCATCCCGGAGCAGCCGGCCGGCCGGGTACTCATTAATATAGCCGTTGCCGCCCAGTGCCTGGATCGTTTCGCCGGCCATCCAGGTTGCCTTCTCGGCGGCCAGCAGGATACACCCGGCGGCATCGAAGCGGGTCGCCTGGTTGCGGTCGCAAGCGCGCGCCACCGCGTAGACGTACGAGCGGCAGGCATTCATGGTGGTGTACATGTCGGCGATCTTGCCCTGCATCAGCTGAAAGGTGCCAATTGGACGGCCGAACTGTTTGCGGTCGTGTACGTACGGCATCACCAAATCATAGCAGGCACGCATGATACCGAGCGGGCCCGCCGCCAGTACCAGGCGTTCGTAATCGAGACCGCTCATCAGGATCTGCGCGCCCTTGCCTTCGGCGCCGAGCAGGTTATCCGCGGGTACAACGCAATCCTGAAGCACGATCTCGGCGGTGTCAGAACCGCGCATGCCCAGCTTGTCGAGTTTCTGGGCGGTGGAATAACCTTTGTAACCGCGTTCGACAATGAAGGCACTCAACTTTGGCTCGTCACCATTGCTGCTGCTGACAGCATAAATAATAGAGACGTCAGCCTCCGGGCCGTTGGTAATCCACATCTTGCTGCCGTTCAGCAGCCAGTTGCCGCCTTTCCTGACGGCCGTGGTTCGCATGCCCATGACGTCGGAGCCTGCGCCGGCCTCACTCATCGCGAGCGCACCGACGTGCTCGCCGGAAATCAATCGCGGCAGGTATTTTTTCTTTTGCGCAGATGTGCCCCAGCGCCGCAACTGGTTGATGCAAAGATTGGAATGCGCGCCGTACGACAAGCCGACAGACGCCGATGCGCGGCTGATCTCTTCCATCGCGATGACGTGCGCGAGATAAGTCAGGCCCGATCCGCCGAATTCCTCCTCGACGGTGATGCCGAGCA
>JAHKKM010000009.1 GCA_020027645.1 Pseudomonadota bacterium | reverse complement strand
CTTTCGATGTGGCCTGGACTATGCCTTCACCCGACGAATCGGGTGCGGGGCGTCTTATTCAGCTTGTCAGCCAAATCCTAGTACCCACCCGGCAAATTGCTCGGCGAGCCTATGAGTCTCTACAGGGCAGCCCTGCGGTTAGCCCGCTTGCTACCCCTCGGCGTTGCCATGACGCTGCCAGATCCTTCTGCCAGCGTCGTCAGGGTTCGCCGATGTGAGCCCCGTTTTCACTTTGCGGTTACCCGCAAAGGCGACCGATGTTAATCGAACCCGCGTCCGCAAGCCCTACGCTCAGAGATCTACATGCTTATTCCGTCTTTAATCTCGCCACAAGCTACCCGACGGACAGGGAAGACCTGTGGCCAGTTCAGTAAGGATTTAGTGGATCAGGCCCTGAACATGCCCTCACCACGGTCCTGTGTGGGTGACCCCAGTGATCCGGACGCACAGGCACGATCCGGGCTGAGGGCTCTGAGCTGTGTATTAAGCAGCTAGTGCGTAGTTGTCGTCGTTGGCAACTATAGTTTTACAGCTGGATTTACGAGGTGGTCTGTTCCTCGGCATGCACCCGGAGTTTCGCGACCCACGTCGAAGCCATGTCGCCCCCTGATGGCCAGATCCCGTCCGTTTCCGACGGAAGGAAAATGACCACGCTAGTGTAGGGGCGAATCGGCAAAAAACAATTGCGCCGGTCCACGGAAGTGGTATTTGGCCGCCTTGCTACCTATACCGAAGCAATTTAGAATTGCCGCTACCGATTACGTAGCAAGTGGCTGAGAGCCTTGTGACCAAAGGGATTCAGCGCCTCAGAACTGCAGCGACCAGCCATTCCATGGCGGCCGCGTTGGCAATGTTTGGCCAGAAGTGGGCCTTGCGAGTGATCTGGGAATTACGTGTAGGGCCCCTGAATTTCAGGGCCTTGCAGGTCGCGTGCGGCGACGTGTCGCCCAGCGTTCTGCAGCGGCGCTTGCACGAGCTGCGGAAGCTGGCGCTGATCGAGAAGATCCCGCGGCTTGGTTATCGACTGAGCGCCAGGGGCGAGCGACTGTTCCAGGTACTGGTGATGCTGAACAAATGGTCAGCGGATCTGCGGGCCGGTCCGCACTTGGATAACAATGTAGATTAGTTATAAGCGGTAACTAGCTGTTTTTACTGATTTACGCCTTTAAGCACACGCGCTTTTTGTCGTTGCCAGTCGCGGTCTTTCAGGGTTGCGCGCTTGTCGTGCTGCTTCTTGCCCTTGGCCAGACCAATGGTCAGTTTGGCCTTGCCTTTCTTCCAGTTCAGCGACAGGGGCACCAGCGTGTAGCCTTTTCGCTCGACGTCGCCAATCAGGCTGTCAAGCTCATGGCGATGCATAAGGAGTTTTCGGGTGCGAGTCGGGTCGGGGTGTATATGCGTCGACGCCGTGCTCAGCGGTGAGATGTGGGCGCCCAACAACCAGGCCTCGCCGTCCCGGAGGTGGACGTAGCTTTCCGTAAGCTGTGCCCGTCCTTCCCGCAGGCTCTTTACCTCCCATCCTTCGAGCGCGATGCCACATTCGTAATCTGCCTCGATGAAATAGTCATGCCGCGCTCTGCGGTTCAAGGCGATGGTAGATGCGGATGCTTTCTTGTCTTTACTGGCTGTCATTGCTGGTCAATGCCTGGCTTGCCCGCCGGTCCTGACCGGCGAAGCGCGGCGATTATACGGGATGCGGGTAGCTCAAGGGTCGGTAAGGCTTGTTGTCACAATTTTTGATTTCATCCAGAATCCCGCCTTCTCACCCTTCTCGAGAAGAAAAATGCTTAAAGCAGAAACGGCCGGGAAGGCGCCGCGAACATCGTTGCACGGCCACTGGTCGTCAAGAATGGCTTTCATTCTGGCCGTGACAGGATCGGCTGTAGGTCTTGGCGATTTCTGGAAGTTTCCCTATATCACCGGTGAGAACGGCGGCGGCGCTTTCGTTATTGTGTACCTGTTCTGCGTGTTCCTCATCGGCATGCCAGTGATGATGTCGGAAATTCTGATAGGCCGCCGCGGCCGCCGAAATCCGGTGGCGACCATGGCCCTGCTGGGTGAGGAAGAGGGCAGTTCACGCCACTGGAGCCTGATTGGTGGCGTGGGCGTAATCGCCGGCATGCTGATTCTCTCCTATTACAGCGTCATCGCCGGCTGGACGATTGCATATACACTGAAAAGTGTCAGCGGCAGTTTTGTCGGCCGGTCCGCTGAGGATATCGAAGGAATCTTCTCCGCATTTACCGGTAACTGGCTTTCGGTCGGCATAGCGCACACCATTTTCATGGCGCTGACCATATTCGTCGTTGCACGTGGCGTAGAACGAGGTCTGGAACAGGCGGTACGGTTCATGGTTCCGGCCTTGTTTGTGCTCATGCTCTTTCTGCTCGGCTACTCGATCAATTCCGGTCACTTTGCCGAGGGCGCAGCTTTCATGCTGACGCCGAAATTTGACGCCCTGACCTGGGATGGCGTGCTGGTGGCCATGGGCCAGGCATTCTTCACCTTGAGCATCGGCATGGGTGCAGTGATGGCCTATGGCGCGTACCTGCCAGCTGAATCCTCAATTACCAGCGCCGCCGCCGCCGTGGTTGTCGCTGATACAACCCTCTCGATGCTGGCTGGATTGGTGATTTTTCCACTGGTGTTCGCCAATGGCCTGAATCCCGGCCACGGACCTGGGCTGGTATTTGTCACTCTGCCGCTCGCCTTTGGTCAGATGTCGGGCGGGGTCGTATTCGCGACCATATTCTTCGTGCTGTTGATTTTTGCCGCCTGGACTTCCTCCATTGGCCTGATGGAGCCGGCTGTTGCCTGGGCAGTCGAACATTTCCACAAAACGCGCGCGCAGGCAGCAACCATGATCGGTATTCTGATCTGGGCCGTCGGTTTCGGCACGGTATTTTCATTCAACGTGCTCGCCGACGTGAAATTCCTCAAGGGAACGTTTTTTGAAAATGTCGATCACCTGACCAGCAACATCATGCTGCCGCTTGGAGGCGTGTTTGTAACGGTATTTGCGGCATGGGTGATGTGCAGGAATTCGTCAGCCGACGAACTCGGCGGCACGGGGCCGATCTACAACCTGTGGCGATTTCTCGCGCGCTACGTTGCACCGGTCGCAATCGTCTTCGTGTTCGTCAAGGCAATCGGACTTCTGCCGGACCTCTCGTGACACTGACTACGCTGGGCCGATGAATGAGAAAAGTCCGCCGCAGCGCCCTGGTACCCTATTCGGCGCGTGAGATGTTCGTACTGGTGGACGATGTCGAGGCATACCCGGAGTTTTTGCCTTGGTGCCATGATGCCGAAGTGCACAATCGCAGCACTGAAATAGTCGAAGCTACGCTGGAGTTGCACAAAGGCTCCTTGAGCAAGCACTTCACGACGCGGAATCGACGAACGGAATTCGAATCCATAGGCATCGAACTCGTTGGCGGTCCGTTCAGCCATTTGTCCGGCGGCTGGCAGTTCAAGGAACTGGGCGAGGCCGGCTGCAAGGTCATGCTGGAGCTCGACTTCGAGTTCTCCAATTTGCTTGTCGACATGATGTTCGGAGCCTATTTCGAAGATACCTGCAATTCTCTGGTCGATGCGTTTACCAGGCGCGCGGCCGGCGTTTTCGGGGCGCGCAAGGGCTGAGCCAATCGTGGCGACCGTAGATGACATCAGCATTGAGCTCGCTTTTGCCACGCCTGCCAGACAGGAACTGCTGAAATTGATTGTGCCCGCGCACTCGACGGTCGCAGAAGCCATCGAGCGGTCAGGCATTGCCACCCGGTTCGCCGACGAAAAAATTGCTCAAATGCAGGCAGGAATCTGGGGCCGGCCCGTCGACCGTCAGCACGGGCTGGAAAACGGTGACCGGGTCGAGTTGTATCGACCGCTCGCGATCGATCCGCGGGAAGCGCGGCGATTGCGCGCCAAACCGTAGTGGCCTGACACGCGCTACAGATCCGGATTCAGTTCCTGGCCGTCCACAATCCTGCTGACCAGGTCGTTCTCGAAATAAATGGATACCCAGCGCTTGAACGTCGCATCGTCGTGGCCAATCGTAAGGTAGTACACATAGTCCCATCGCGCGCTGTGGAACGGATCATCGATCATCGGCGTGCCGAGCAGGAATCGCACCTGGTTGCGAGTCATTCCGACAACCACCTGATCGAGATCCTCCTGTTTCAGAAGATTGCCTTGCGACAGAGGTGCGCGATACACGCAGCCGGATGCTGTGCCGATCACGAACAGCAGCAGCACAAAAACCGCGATTTTGCGCAATTCCGTACGTCCCGGAAGTGTCAGCCGATTCAAATCAATATCCGTTTGAGGTCGGGAGGCGGTGGAGCAACCGACCCAACTGAGCCATAATAGACGCAAATCATACCTTCTTGCTTTTCGCCGCGATAGCGCCGCATATTCCGGGACTGGGCTACGGGACTACAGACATGATGCAACGTCAGGAACTACGCAAAGCCGGACTCAAGATCACGCTGCCAAGACTCAAGATACTCGAGATACTCGAGGAGAAAAAACAGCTGCATCTGAGTGCGGAAGATATTTACAAGGAGTTGCTCGAAACAGGCGAGGACATCGGACTCGCAACCGTGTATCGCGTGCTGACCCAGTTCGAGGCCGCCGGCCTGATCAGCAGGCACAATTTCGAGGGCGGGCATTCAGTTTTCGAAATCAACGAGGGCGATCATCACGATCACATGGTGTGCGTGGAGACAGGTGAGGTGGTCGAATTCGTCAATGAGGAAATTGAACGGCTACAGAGGGAAATTGCGCGAAAGCACAATTACGAGCTGATTGACCACAATCTGGTCCTGTACGTAAAGCCGTTGCCAAAGAAATCAGGCAGCTGACCGTCGCAACGGTCGTCAGCCAGCCTTGCTGGTCTTTTGCGAGCGGCGCGAATTTCCGAGCATTTCTGCAGCGTGGTCCCTGGTCTTCTTCGTAATTTTCATCCCGCCCAGCATTCTTGCAAGCTCTTCGATTCGCTCGGCATCGTTCAGTTGATTGATCGCAATCCTGGTGGAATTTCCGTCTGTGATTTTCATTACCCGGAAATGGTTGTCAGCAAGCCCGGCGACCTGGGCCAGATGGGTGACACACAGCACCTGGCGCCTCTCTCCAAGGTCGCGCAGATGGCGCCCAACCATTTCCGCAACGGCGCCGCCGACGCCACTGTCGACCTCGTCGAAGATCATGGTCGGAATCGTACTTCCATCGATTGCAATGACCTGAATTGCCAGGCTCATGCGCGACAATTCGCCGCCAGATGCAATTTTCGCCAGCGGCATCGGCGCTTGACCGGGATTCGGACTGATCAGGTATTCAATGTCGTCTGTACCCGAGGCTTTCGGTTCTGCCGACGTATCCAGGCGCACTTCGAAAACTCCGCCCGTCATGCCGAGATCGGCCATAGCCGTGGTAACCTCGGAGGAGAATCGTTTCGCTGTTTTACGCCTCGCCTTGCCAAGTGCCGTTGCAGCATCGCGATAGGCTGACTCTGCGAGGCGCGATTGTGCGGCCAGCTCGGCGCCAGTGGACTCCGCGTTCTCGAGCGCAAGCAGTTGTTCGTTTACTCGCTCGCAAACCTGCGCAAGTTGGTCCGGTTCGACGCGGTGTTTCCGCGCTACAGACTGGATCGCAGCCAGCCTCTCCTCGACCTGATCACGGCGCTGTGGATCCGCATCCAGTGACTCCGCGTAGCGTCGCAGAGAGTCGTATGCTTCGCTTACCTGGATTCCGGCTTCCGTCAAAAGCTCCAATACCGGTTGCAGTCGATCATCGAAGGCGCTGGCGGCTTCGATTGCGCGCCTGGCTTCGGCGAGAAGACGTTGTGCGTTGTCCGGCTCGCCGTCATAAACCGCGCGCATGGCGTCAATGACGGCGTCGGCAAGTCGCCCGGAGTTTTGCAGCATGCGGCGTTCAGCCTGCAGGTCAGCGAATTCGTCCGGTTTCACGTTGAGGGATGCGAATTCCCTGGACTGAAATCCGAGCAGCTCGAGGCGAGCGGCGCGATCGAGATTTGCGGATTCAAGTTCTTCCAATTGCCTGGCCAGCGCCTGCCACTCGTGAAAGGCTGACTCTGTTGCGGCACGCAAATGCGCAAGTGCGCCAAAATGGTCGAGAAGGTCGCGTTGAATGCTGCGGCGAACCAGAGATTGATGAAAATGCTGACCATGAATATCCAACAGAATTTCGCCGAGCGCTTTCAAATTCTGCAGAGTAACGGCGTTGCCATTGATAAAGGCTCGCGAGCGCCCGTCCGCGCCGACGACCCGGCGAAGCAGGCAGTCATTGTCGGCGTCCAGTGCCTGTTCACTGAGCCAGGCGCGCGCTTCGTCATGCCGGGACAGATCAAACTCGGCAGAAAATTCCGCGCGGTCGCAGCCGCTGCGCACCAGGTTGCCATTGCCGCGTTCGCCAATTACCAGTCCGATAGCATCGACGAGTATCGATTTGCCGGCGCCGGTCTCTCCGGTGAGCACGGTCAGGCCGCCGCGGAACTCGATGGTTGCCTGGTCGACGATAGCGAAATTGCGAATCTCCAAACGGGTCAGCATGACCTAGCCCGCGTCTTCGGCGGCGGCTGCAAACCGGGTGTCGTGGCCCCAGTGCAGTTTCGACCGCAAAATTTCATAGAAATCGTAACCTGGGGGGTGGATCAGCGTTATTTGCCGATTTGAACGCGTGATGACGAGCCGGTCTTCAGGTCCCAGATGGCCCAGGCTTATGCCGTCCACTGCGATCTCCGCCTTGCTGTTTCCGTGGGAATGCAGGGTGACCTCGATACGGAGATCGGCAGAAATAACGATCGGCCGATCGCTCAGCGTATGCGGGCAAACGGGCACAATAACAATTGCATTCAGGTTGGGCTCGATGATGGGTCCGCCGCAACTCAAGGCATAAGCAGTCGATCCTGTCGGAGTGGCCACGATCAGCCCATCTCCGGCATGTGCATTCAACGGCCGTCCGGCGATGAGGGTTTCAAAATACAGCATCCGCCCGCCGTCGCCACGCTGCACAACGATGTCGTTCAGCGCGGTCGCGCTGCGCTCGCTGCCGTCAGGGGCGCGAATACAGGCATCCAGTAACAGGCGCGTTTCACTGGTGAATTCGCCACGCAGAATACGCTGCACGCTGCCGATCATTTCCGCAGGCGAAACATCGGTCAGAAAGCCGAGGCGGCCGCGGTTTACGCCGAGCAGCGGCACATTGACATTGCCCGCAAGTTTCGCTGCGTAAAGCATCGTGCCGTCACCGCCAACGGCTATGATCAGATCGGCCTGGTCGGCAATTTCCGCCTCCTCGACGGAGCGGGCACCAAATGCTGCCGCTATGCCCGGGCTCGCGATCACCGTGGTACCGGTTTTTGTCAAATAGCGCACAAGAGCCGCCATCGGTTCGGCGACGCGTTCATCCTCGTGTCGGCCGACGAGGGCGACGGTGTTGAAAGGTTGAGTCATGCGCTGGTTGACTATATTCTGCCCGAGGACGGTCGCTACTAGCTTACAGGCTGGCTGCAGCTGATTGTTGCAAACACCGAACCAGCCGCCAAGCTGTTGGCAGTAGATAATCTGGACATTTTCGCAATGAGTTGCCAGCGCAATTTCTGTGTATCCCGCAAATCATGACCGAAGCAGTCAGTCCATTACCCAATGAACGTGCCCAGTACCTGCTGAAAGTGCTGATACGGCGCTTTATTCGCGACGGACAGCCGGTCGGGTCGCGTACCCTGTCCAAAGACGCCGGCGTCGACCTGAGCCCAGCCACGATCCGCAATATCATGTCGGACCTCGAGGACCTGGGCCTCGTGTCTGCACCGCACACGTCTGCTGGCAGGGTGCCAACGCCTCAGGGCTACCGGTTGTTCGTCGATTCGCTGATCCGGTACAAGCAGCCGAAAGATATCGATATACGCCAATTGAAATCCCAGATCGCGCAGCAGCAGGAAGATCCCGAAGCACTGTTGAGTTCCGTTTCACACTTACTTTCGAAATTCACCAGCCTTGCCGGTGTGGTAACGGTGCCGCGCGGTCAGAAATCGATCCTGCGCCAGATTGACTTTCTGCCACTGTCCGACAATCGCATTCTGGCCATCCTGGTAATCAATGACCGTGAAGTGCAGAACAGAATCCTCACTACCGAATCACCGCGAAGTGCGGATGAGCTGCGCCGTGCGGCCAATTTCATCAATGAGCACTATGTCGGCATGGACCTGGCACAGATTCGGGAAGAGCTCATTACAGAACTCGAGGGCACCCGCGACTCCATGAATCAAGCGATGCATGACATTATTTCGGTTGCCCAGTCCGCGATGGTTGGGCCGTCCAGGCCGCCCGGCGAGTTCGTTCTGGCGGGAGAGGCCAATCTCATGAATTTCGCCGAATTGTCCGACCTTGAGACGCTGCGACGTCTGTTCGATGCGTTTTCACGCAAACGACTTCTGCTCGATCTGCTGGACCGCAGCATAAATGCCAGTGGCGTGCAGATATTTATCGGGCAGGAGTCGGGATTCAGCATCCTCGACAATTGCAGCGTGGTTACCGCGCCGTATCGTGTCGACGACGATCACATCGGGGTTCTGGGTGTGATTGGTCCGACGCGAATGGCCTACGACCGGGTCGTACCCATCGTCGATATCACCGCGAGACTGCTGGAGTCCGCCTTAAAAGGTGTTCACGAACCGCCGGGCTGACGGGACCTGTTCGCCTGGCAAATCACTTTTGGTGACGAATCGGTGTGCCCGATGGGTGTCCGGACTTGATATTCTCGGCGATACCCCCAAACTTTCAGCCTGATTATTTACCAGTGGTCGCTGCGGTGACCTCAGATTTGCGACATCCGGAGCCGTATAGCAATGAGCGGGACGCCGAAAATGGCTGATATTGCCAGTGACGACACAGAGGCTGCTGTAAACAGTACCGATCAATCCGCGGTCGACCCGTCGGGTATGACAGCAGCCGCGCAGGAGCAGGCCTTGGCCGAGCTCAAGGCGCGGGCCGACGACAACTGGGACAAATATGTTCGTGCCCTTGCAGAACTCGACAATGTGCGCAAACGGACGCAGCGAGACGTCGACAATGCCCGAAAATTCGCGCTGGAGCGCTTTGCCGCTGATTTGCTGGCCGTTCGCGACAGTCTCGAACTCGGGCTGACGACCGGCGAGCAGAACGACGCCGCAGCAATCCGTGCAGGCTTTGAGGCCACCCTGAAGCTGCTCACGTCGACCATGGAACAGTTCGGTATCCGCGAGATCGACCCCCACGGGGAGCCGTTCGACCCGCAACTGCATGAGGCAATCACCATGCAGCCGTCTGACCACGTGGAGCCTGGGTCAATCCTGACGGTATTTCAAAAGGGCTATACCCTGAACGGGCGCCTGCTTCGGCCGGCCCGGGTGGTAGTTTCGGCTGAACCGGCCACCAAGACATGAAATGCCGGTTTTTCACTGATTTTCGTGCTTGAAACCCGCCGTCGCGGCCCCACCTACAAGCCAGTTTAGTTATTTCCAAGCGGAGATCGGAATTTATGGCAAAGGTTATCGGTATCGACCTGGGGACCACCAATTCCTGCGTAGCAGTAATGGAGGGCAACAAGCCCAAGGTCATCGAAAACAGCGAGGGTGATCGTACGACGCCGTCGATCGTTGCGTTCAGCAAGGACGATCAGGTGCTTATCGGCCAGTCCGCCAAACGACAGGCAGTCACCAATCCGCGCAACACCTTGTTTGCAGTCAAACGCCTTATCGGCCGTCGTTTCGATGACGAAGTCGTGCAGCGGGACATTGGCATGGTGCCGTACAAGATCACCAAGGCCGACAACGGCGATGCCTGGGTGGAAGTCAATGGCACCAGGATGGCGCCGCCGGAGATTTCCGCGCGAGTGCTGATGAAAATGAAGAAGACGGCGGAGGACTACCTGGGCCACGAAGTGACCGAAGCTGTGGTCACAGTGCCTGCCTATTTCAATGACTCGCAACGCCAGGCAACCAAGGACGCCGGGAAGATCGCCGGTCTCGATGTGAAACGGATCATCAACGAGCCGACAGCGGCTGCGCTTGCCTATGGCATGGACAAGAAGCGCGGAGATTCCAAGATCGCTGTGTACGACCTCGGCGGCGGCACCTTCGACATCTCTGTCATTGAAATTGCCGTAGTGGACGGCGAGCATCAGTTCGAAGTACTGGCCACCAATGGCGATACCTTCCTCGGTGGCGAGGATTTCGACATGCGGGTCATCGAGTACCTGAGCTCGGAGTTTCAGCGCGAAAGCGGTGTGGACATCACCAAGGATCCACTCGCAATGCAGCGCCTCAAGGAAGCCTCGGAAAAGGCCAAGATCGAGTTGTCGTCGTCACAGCAGACAGATATCAACCTGCCCTATATCACGGCAGATGCCAGTGGCCCGAAACACCTGAATATCAAGTTGACGCGCGCGAAACTGGAGTCGCTGGTCGATGAACTGATCTCGAAGACCATCGGTCCCTGCAAGATCGCGTTGAAGGATGCCGGACTCAAAGTAAGCGAAATCGATGATGTCATCCTGGTCGGCGGCCAGACCCGCATGCCGAAAGTACAACAGGCGGTACAGAACTTCTTCGGCAAGGAGCCGCGCAGGGACGTGAATCCGGATGAGGCCGTGGCAGTTGGCGCGGCGATCCAGGGCGGTGTGCTTGCAGGCGACGTCAAGGACGTACTGTTGCTCGACGTTACGCCGTTGTCGCTCGGCATCGAGACGCTTGGCGGTGTCATGACCAAGCTGATCGAAAAGAATACGACCATTCCGGCAAACGCCGAGCAGGTCTTCTCGACCGCAGACGACAATCAGACAGCGGTGACAATACACGTGTTGCAGGGCGAGCGGGAACGCGCACGCGACAACAAGTCGCTGGGACGTTTTGACCTCGCCGATATCCCGCTGGCACCGCGCGGTTTGCCGCAAATCCAGGTTACTTTCGATATCGATGCAAACGGTATTCTGAATGTGTCAGCGAAGGACAAAGCCACCGGCAAATCGCAGACCATTGTTATCAAGGCATCCAGCGGATTGACCGAGGAAGAGATCGAAAAGATGGTTGCCGATGCGGCAAGCCATGCCGAAGAAGACAAGAAGTTCCGCGAGATCATCGATGCGCGTAATCAGGCAGACGGCCTGATTCATGCCGCGGAGAAATCGCTGAAGGAGCTGGGCGAGAAAGCCTCCGGTCAAGATCGTCTTGCCGTGGAGTCGGCTGTATCCGATCTCAAGGCGGTTCTGGACAGCGAGGACAAGGAAAAGATCCAGGCACGGACCGCCAAACTGGCTGAAGCGTCGGCAAGCATTGCGCAGAAACTGTACGCCGAGAAAGCGCAGCAGCCCGGAGACGGTGCGGAAGCAACCAAGGACAAGGGTGAGGACGTCGTTGACGCCGAGTTCGAGGAAGTGGATGGTGACGGCAAGTCGAAGCCACACTGATTTCGAGCAGTAGAATGCAATAACCGAACCGGGCGCCTGTGATGGCGCCCGGTTCATAATACGAACAGGCAGGACATGGCGAAGCGCGACTACTACGAAATTCTTGGCGTGTCCCGGGAGGCAACGGAAGCCGAAATCAAAAAGGCGTACCGGCGCCTGGCCATGAAGCATCACCCTGACAGGAACAAGGACGATGCCGAGTCGGGGATGAAGTTCAAGGAAGCCAAGGAGGCATACGAAGCCCTGACGGATGCCGACCGGCGCGCAACTTATGACCGTTTTGGTCACGATGGAATGCGCGGGCAACCCGGCGGCGGTGGTTTTTCCGCCGAAGGATTCGGCGATATTTTTGGCGACGTGTTCGGCGATATTTTCGGCGGCGGGCGCCGGGGTGGCCGTAGCCAGGTTTTCCGCGGCGCTGACCTCGGCTATGAGCTGGAACTCGAACTTGAGCACGCCGTCAGCGGCGACACCGTAACCATCGAAGTGCCGACACAGGTCTCCTGCGGGGACTGCAACGGCTCCGGTGCCAGGAAGGGCACGGAAGCCACCCAGTGCACGACCTGCGGCGGTGCCGGCCAGGTGCGCATGCAGCAGGGCTTTTTCTCTATTCAGCAGACCTGCCCCTCGTGCAAGGGGGCGGGCAAGGTAATTCACGATCCCTGTGAAACCTGTCATGGCCGGGGTCGGGTCAGCAAGACCAAGAAACTGTCGGTGAAAGTGCCGGCAGGTGTCGACTCCGGCGACCGAATTCGCTTGTCCGGCGAAGGCGAGGCGGGGCGGAACGGTGGCCCATCGGGCGATCTTTACGTCGAGATTCGCGTCAAACCGCACAAGCTTTTCGAACGCTCTGGTCCCGATCTCTCCTGCGAGATTCCGGTCAGTATTGCGACTGCGACGCTTGGAGGTGAGGTTGAGTTGCCGACACTGGATGGCCATGTCTCACTCAAGATTCCACCCGGCACGCAATCCGGCAAGGTCTTTCGCTTGCGCGGCAAAGGTGTCTCGACAGTCAGAGAGCGGCACACCGGCGATCTGTTTGCCAAGGTCGCTGTCGAAACGCCGATCAACCTGACCGAGGAACAGGAGTCTTTGCTACGAAAATTCGATGAACTGGTGACTTCGGGTGGCAACAGGCACAATCCCCGCGCCGGTGGATGGCTGGATACCGTCAAGCGATTTTTTGAACGAATCAGCCAATAGTAGCTCGGGAACCCGCATGCTCAGAATCGCGCTGATTGGCGCAGGCAGGATGGGCCAGGCAATCGCGACCGAAATCGCAGCCTCGGCCGACCTGGAGCTTGCCGGCGTCTGTGTTCGCAAGGGTGGAAAGTCGGCTGCAATCACACGGCTGGAGGCGATTGACGGTTTGCCCGCGGTACCGGTCGTCAGCCATCCGCGGGATATTCTCGGCAATGCCGATGTCGTGATCGATTTCAGCCTGCCGGACGCCTGTGTGGCGGTAGCTGCGGCCGCCGTCCAGGAAAAAACGCCATTGGTCTGTGGCGTGACCGGCCTCGATGCGATTGGCCTGTCGGCCCTGCAAGCGGCTTCGGCGCACATCCCTTTGCTTTATGAGCGCAATATGAGTTTCGGCATTGCTCTGATGCAGCGGCTGGTGCAACAGGCAGCAGCGGCGCTCGGCAGCGATTTCAGTGCATCGATTGCGGAGGTTCATCACCGGCACAAGCGCGATGCTCCTTCGGGAACGGCGCTGAAACTTGGCGAAGCACTCGCTGCAGGTCGCGGCGAGGAGTTTCAGGCGGTCTACCACTACGACCCGGACGGGTCCCGGGGCGAGCCAGCAGCTGGCGATATCGTTTATTCAGTGAGCCGGCAAGGTGAAAATCCGGGCGAACATTCGGTTCGATTTGCCAGCGATAACGAAGTCCTGCAACTGAGTCACCAGGTAACGAACCGTCGTGTGTTCGCTCAAGGTGCACTTCGAGCGGCTGGCTGGCTGGTGGGCCAGCGCGCGGGCTTTTACAGTCTGCGTGACATTGTGGCCTGATTTCGGCTGGCGCCACCGGGGCCGCTTGAGTAAACTACCGCGGGCCGCCGGACTGCCGGTGACGCCTGAAGCGGAAGACTAAAGTCCTTCCGCTTTTGTGCATCTAGAGTACGGGATTGATGATATTCCAGAGTAATTCACTGCTACGACCTGACGGGATTGTTCATTGACCTCTCCCGCCATACTCGCACTGGAGGACGGCACCGTATTCCACGGTATTTCGGTCGGCAAGGATGGGAAGACAATAGGCGAGGTTGTCTTCAATACAGCAATGACCGGTTACCAGGAGATCCTGACTGACCCGTCGTATTGCCGACAAATCGTTACGCTCACGTATCCGCATATCGGAAATACCGGGACCAACAGTCAGGACATGGAATCATCCCGAGTGCATGCGTCGGGCCTGGTTATTCGCGACAGCTCGCTGCTGACGAGCAGCTGGCGATCCGAGCGGAGCTTTTCGGATTTTCTTACCGCCGGCAAGACCGTCGCCATTGCCGACATCGACACGCGGAAGCTCACCCGCATACTCCGGGAGAAGGGCGCGCAATCCGGCTGCATCATGACCGGAGAAGTCGACCCGGCCACTGCCGTGCAGCACGCGCGAAAGTTCCCTGGCATAGCCGGCATGGATCTGGCGAAGATCGTGACGACGGATCGTATTTACCAGTGGTGTCACGGTAGTGAATTTGGCCGGCGGCCACGAATTCTCAGTCGGCGCATCGCTCCGTATCACGTTGTCGCCTACGATTACGGCATCAAACGCAATATCCTGCGGCTGCTCTCGGATCTCGACTGCCGCATGACCGTGGTGCCGGCAAAAACGCCGGCGTCACAGGTCCTCGGGATGGCGCCGGACGGTGTGTTCCTCTCCAACGGGCCGGGCGATCCGGAACCCTGCGAATACGCGATCAACGCCATCAGGGACATCCTGGAGGTTGACCTGCCGATCTTCGGCATCTGCCTTGGCCACCAGCTGCTGGGCCTGGCGGCCGGAGCAAAGACCGTCAAGATGAAATTCGGTCATCATGGGGCGAATCACCCGGTACAGGATCTTCAGACGGGCAAGGTCCTAATCACCAGCCAGAACCACGGTTTTGCCGTAGACGAAAAGACCCTGCCGAAGAATGTAGTAGCGACACATCGATCACTTTTCGACGGCAGCCTGCAGGGCATGGCCTTTACCGACAAACCAGCATTCAGTTTCCAGGGACATCCTGAAGCGAGTCCTGGCCCGCAGGACCTTGTGCCAATGTTCGAGCGCTTTATCGAGGCCATGGGCACACTCAAGCGTAGTCATACAAAGACAGCACTTTCATTCTAGTTAATATTTAAATAACAGTAATTTACGAGTCTTTCATAATGTATTTTATATCGTCAGATCGAGCGGTCGGCTGGCGCGCTTTGCAAGCCTGACCATGCCAAAGCGTACCGACATCGACAGTGTACTGATCATCGGCGCGGGCCCGATCGTGATCGGACAAGCCTGCGAATTTGATTACTCCGGTGCGCAGGCTTGTAAGGCCCTGAAGGCCGAGGGCTACCGGGTGATCCTGGTGAATTCCAATCCGGCGACGATCATGACGGACCCGGAGACGGCGGACGCGATTTACATCGAGCCGGTGCATTGGGCCGTGCTCGAACGGGTGATTGCGCGTGAGCGGCCGGACGCATTGCTGCCGACGATGGGTGGCCAGACCGCCTTGAATTGCGCCCTGGACCTGGTGCGGGAGGGCGTGCTGGAGAAATACAAGGTCGAACTGATCGGCGCGTCTCGCGAGGCTATCGATATGGCCGAGGATCGCGAGCTGTTTCGCAAGGCGATGCAGGACATTGGCCTCGACGTAGCAAAAGCGGAAATTGCGCACACGCTCGAAGAGGCGCTGCAAAAGCAACCGAACATAGGATTTCCTACCATCATCCGGCCATCCTTCACCCTCGGTGGCACCGGTGGCGGGGTCGCATACAACCGCGACGAGTTCGAGGAGATCGTGTCTCACGGCCTCGAAATGTCGCCAACCAATGAAGTGCTGCTGGAAGAGTCCGTGCTGGGCTGGAAAGAGTTCGAGATGGAGGTTGTCCGCGACCGCAATGACAACTGCATTATTGTTTGCTCGATCGAAAATTTCGATCCTATGGGTGTGCACACCGGCGACTCAATCACCGTTGCCCCGGCGCAGACACTGACCGACAAGGAATACCAACGCATGCGCAATGCATCGATCGATGTATTGCGGAAGATAGGCGTCGAGACAGGTGGATCGAATGTGCAATTCGCAGTCAACCCGGAGGATGGCCGCCTGCTGGTGATCGAGATGAATCCGCGTGTGTCCCGGTCCTCGGCGCTGGCATCCAAGGCAACCGGTTTCCCGATCGCCAAAGTCGCAGCCAAGCTCGCCATAGGTTATACGCTGGACGAATTGCGCAACGACATCACCGGCGGTGCGACACCGGCGTCTTTCGAGCCGACCATCGACTACGTGGTCACAAAAATTCCGCGCTTTACCTTCGAGAAGTTTCCCGGCGCAAATCCACGTCTGACCACGCAGATGAAATCGGTTGGCGAAGTGATGTCTATCGGACGGAACTTCCAGGAGTCTTTGCAAAAAGCATTACGCGGGCTGGAAACTGGAATATCCGGCTTGGATGAGAGATGCAGCGCGCCGGACAGTGATGAGACCCGGGACCAGCTGCGCCAGGAACTGCGGGTCCCGGGCGCCGAGCGCATATTGTATGTGGCCGATGCGATGCGTCACGGTTTCTCGGTTGCCGATGTGGCGAAATTGTCCCGAATCGATCCATGGTTTCTTGCGCAAATCGCCGATCTGGTCGCCGAGGAAGCGAGAATCGTCAAGGAAGGAATCGAGACGCTGGATGCCGCCAGGCTGCGCCAGCTCAAACGCAAGGGCTTTGCAGATGCGCGAATCGCCAAGTTGTTGCAACGTGACGAAGCTGCCATCCGGCAGAAGCGCATCAAATTAGGCATACGGCCTGTGTTCAAGCGCGTCGACACCTGTGCCGCCGAATTCGCCACGACCACTGCGTATCTGTATTCGACGTATGAAGAGGAATGCGAGGCGCTGCCGTCCGAGCGGCAAAAAATCATGATCCTCGGCGGCGGCCCCAATCGGATCGGCCAGGGAATTGAATTTGATTATTGTTGTGTCCACGCATCCCTGGCTCTCAAGGAAGCAGGTTACGAAAGCATCATGGTGAACTGCAATCCGGAGACCGTATCAACAGACTACGACATCTCGGACAGGCTCTATTTCGAGTCGCTGACTTTCGAAGACGTCATGGAAGTTATAGACAAGGAGAAACCCAAAGGTGTCATCGTGCAGTACGGCGGACAGACACCGCTGAAGCTTGCGCGTGACCTCGAAGCCGCCGGCGCTCCGATAATCGGTACATCGCCCGATTCCATCGATCTCGCTGAGGATCGGGAACGCTTTCAGAAACTCGTCGACAAGCTCGGGTTACGGCAGCCACCGAATCGAACAGTGCGCAATACGCGTGACGCGGTAGCACTGGGAGCCGAAGTCGGTTATCCGCTGATCGTACGGCCATCCTATGTTTTGGGTGGCAGAGCGATGGAAGTGGTGCACAGCCCGGACGACCTGGAAGCGTATATGGATGCCGCCATCAATGTGTCGAACGCAAGTCCTGTGCTCCTCGACCGTTTTCTCGATCGGGCGACGGAAGTCGACGTTGACGCGATTTGCGACGGCGAACGTGTGTTTATTGGCGGCATCATGGAACACATAGAGCAGGCGGGGGTGCATTCCGGAGATTCGGGCTGTTCCTTGCCGCCGTTCAGTCTCGGACCAGACGTGCAGAAGGCCCTCGCCGAGCAGGTTGTGCTGCTGGCAAAAGGACTCAAGGTCGTAGGCTTGATGAATACCCAGTTCGCGATTCAGAACAATGTGATTTATCTGCTCGAAGTGAACCCGCGCGCATCACGCACAGTGCCGTTCGTATCCAAGGCCACCGGAGTTCCGCTGGCAAAAATCGCGGCGCGGGTCATGGTCGGCGAATCGCTTGCGAGCCAGGGCGTAGTCAATCAGCGTGTACCGCCGTACTATTCGGTCAAGGAAGCAGTCTTCCCGTTCATCAAGTTCGCCGGCGCAGATCCGATACTCGGACCTGAAATGAAATCCACCGGCGAAGTAATGGGTGTCGGTCGATCTTTTGGCGAGGCCTATGCCAAAGCACAACTTGCCTCGGGTGTTGTGCTGCCGAGACAGGGAGTCGCGCTGATCAGTGTTCGCGATCGTGACAAGTCTGGCGCCGTTGAACTTGCAAGGGTACTGATCGAGCGGGGTTTCGACATCGTGGCCACGCACGGCACTGCGCAGGAACTGGTGAAAGCCGGAATTGCCTGTCGCAGGGCCAATAAAGTCCGGGAGGGCAGGCCGCACATCGTCGACATGATTAAGAACGGAGAAATTGCGCTGATAGTCAATACCACCGAGGGGAAACAGGCTGTCCGCGAATCGCAGTCGATTCGCGCCGAAGCTGTGCGTCGATACGTAACCTATTACACGACGCTGGACGCAGCCCTGGCGACCTGCATCGCGATCGAGCATCTGGATGACAGTGACATCAATCGCCTGCAGGACCTGCACCGGGAGGTAGCGGCGTGAAGAAGGTGCCGATGACCGTGCGCGGTGCGGAGATGTTGCGTGAGGAATTAAAGAATCTGAAATCGGTAGAGCGACCGCGAATCATCCAGGCAATCGCAGAGGCACGCGGGCATGGCGATCTGAAGGAAAACGCCGAATATCACGCTGCCAAGGAACAGCAAGGATTTGTCGAAGGCCGTATCAAGGAAATCGAGGCAAAGCTGTCGAATACGCAGATCATCGATGTGACGGCGGTCGATGCCAAGGGCAAGGTCGTCTTCGGCTCCACGGTGTTACTGCTGGATTTGCAGAACGAATCGCAGATCTCATACCGCATTGTCGGAGAAGACGAGGCTGATATCAAAACGGGTTTGATCTCGTATACGTCGCCAATTGCCCGCGCTTTGATCGGCAAGAATGAAGGCGATGAAGTGACGTTTTCAGCGCCGGGCGGCGAGAAGCGGTATGAAATCGTCGAGGTAAGGTACGAGTGACACAGCGGCCGCTCAAGCCGGTGGAAGTATAATTCGCGGTTTTTCGGTGTTAGGCCGGTACAGCAACGCAACATTTCCGATGCGGGAGATAAGACTGGCGGACCCGCGGACACACAGGTCATCGATGAGTTTGTCGCGCTCGCTCCGCTGCGGTGCCCGGACCCGGACTTTAATCAGTTCGTGATGCCGGATTGTCGATTCGAATTCTTTGAGCAACGCTTCAGAGAGGCCTGCATCGCCGACAGTTATCACAGGTTTCAGGCTGTGGCCGCGGCCTCGCAGGAATTTCTTGTGTGCTTCGGACAGTTTCATTGCAACGAATTGTAACAGCACAGGACAACGACCGGTTCAGGTCCAGACAATGAGTAAACCAAAGGGTAGCAGTATCGGATGGAAGGCGCGGCAAGAGCGCGATCCTTACGTGAAGATGGCAAGACGCGACGGCTGGCGGTCGCGTGCTGTTTACAAACTGGAGCAGATTCTGGACAAGGAACGGGTGCTGCGGCCGGATATGATATGTATTGATCTCGGCGCGGCGCCTGGCGGATGGAGCCAGTACGTTGCCAGCCGGCTCAAAGGCCGGGGTCGCGTGCTGGCGCTCGACGTCTTGCCGATGGATGCGGTTGCCGGTGTCGAGTTCATCCAGGGTGACTTTACAGAAGACGCCGTTCTCACTGAGCTTTTGCAGCGTCTTGGCGATGACCGGGCCGACCTTGTTTTGAGTGATATGGCACCCAATATCAGCGGCAACAAGGCGGTTGATCAGCCAAGATCGATATATCTGGCTGAACTCGCACTGGATTTTGCACAGAAGGTGTTGAGGAAAAAGGGCACTTTCATTTGCAAACTGTTTCAGGGCCAGGGCACGGACGACGCAGTTGCTGCAGCGCGCGTTGCGTTCGAGCAGGTGAAAATCGTCAAGCCTGCGGCGTCGCGCCAGGGCAGCAGTGAGATTTACCTGGTAGCCAGAAACTATCGGTTGTAGTACTGTCTAAATCTTAGACGCAGTCTAAGCGATTGCGGGAGAACGTTGTCCACCGTGAATGATTTAACCAAAAACATACTTGTTTTCGTCGTCATTATCGTTGTGCTGCTGTCTGTCGTACAGGGACTCAGTGGTGTCAGCGGCGCTGCGCCGGAACGGCAAGATTACTCGGAGTTTCTCCGCGAGGTCCGGTCCGGAAACGTGCAACGTGTCGAGTTTGACGGCGAGAAAATAAACTACGGCAGTCGGACTCCTTTGGAGTACTACACGATCAGCCCGGAAACGGATAACAACACGCTGATCGGGATACTCGAGGACAACGGCGTGCAGTTCACGGCACAGGAGCCTGAATCGCAAAGCCTCATTGGCCAGCTTCTGATCAGCTCGTTCCCGATCCTGCTGTTGATCGGGGTATGGATCTACTTCATGCGTCAGATGCAGGGCGGCGGCGGCGGTCGCGGTGCCATGTCATTTGGCAAGAGCAAGGCAAGACTCCTGGGAGAAGACCAGGTCGGTGTGTCTTTCGCTGACGTCGCCGGCGTGGAAGAGGCCAAGGCAGAAGTCGCCGAAATTGTCGACTTCCTGAAGGACCCGAGCAAATTCCAGCGGCTTGGAGGAAAAATTCCGAAGGGCGTGCTGATGGTAGGTCCGCCGGGCACCGGCAAGACCTTGTTGGCCAGGGCGATTGCCGGTGAAGCGAAAGTACCGTTTTTTACGATTTCCGGATCCGACTTCGTCGAGATGTTCGTTGGCGTTGGTGCGTCACGCGTCCGCGACATGTTCGATCAGGCCAAGAAACAGGCACCGTGCATAATCTTTATCGATGAGCTCGACGCAGTCGGGCGACATCGCGGAGCCGGCCTTGGCGGCGGTCACGACGAGCGCGAGCAAACGCTGAACCAGATGCTGGTCGAGATGGACGGCTTCGAGGGCAACGAAGGGATCATCGTCATTGCGGCCACCAATCGCCCCGACGTACTGGATCCGGCGCTGCTCCGGCCCGGGCGGTTCGACCGGCAGGTGGTGGTGCCGTTACCCGATATTCGCGGCCGCGAGCAGATATTGAAGGTGCATATGCGCAAGGTACCGCTGGACGAGGATGTGCGACCGGGTGTGATCGCTCGCGGCACCCCGGGATTCTCCGGTGCCGATCTCGCCAACCTGGTGAACGAGGCAGCACTTTTCGCCGCCCGCGCCAACAAGCGTGTCGTCAGCATGGAAGAATTCGAAAAGGCCAAGGACAAAATCATGATGGGAACGGAACGCCGTTCCATGGTCATGAGCGAGAAAGAGAAACTGAACACCGCCTACCATGAGGCAGGGCACGCAATTGTTGGCTACTCCGTGCCGAGCCACGACCCGGTGTACAAGGTAACCATCATTCCGCGTGGCAGGGCGCTGGGCGTCACCATGTACCTGCCGGAAGAGGACAAGTACAGCATTTCCAAGGAAACGCTCGAGAGCAACATCTCGACCTTGTTCGGTGGCCGCATTGCCGAGGAAATGACGCTGGGCCCGAACGGTGTGACGACAGGGGCATCAAACGACATCGAAAGGGCTACCGAGATCGCGCGCAACATGGTGACCAAGTGGGGGCTGTCCGAACGGCTCGGCCCGCTCACTTACAGCGAGGACGATGGCGAGGTATTCCTTGGCAGGTCCATCACGCAGCACAAGCAGGTGTCCGACGGAACCGTGCACACCATCGATGAGGAAGTGCGCACAATCATTGACCGCAATTACGAGCGTGCCCGATCGATCCTCATAGAGCATGTTGACAAGCTGCAGGTCATGGCCAAAGCTTTGATGAAATACGAAACGATCGATCAGTCGCAGATCAAGGACATCATGGAAGGACGTGAACCGAAGCCGCCGGAGGATTGGGAAGACCCGGATGACAGCCTGACCAAGAAGAGTGGCAAGAAGGCGCCGGCGTCCGACGGTCCGGTGCCTATCGGTGGCCCAGCAAGCGAACACTAGCGGCTGGAAATGTACACATGACTCTCTGAAACGGCAGCCCTCGGGCTGCCGTTTCAGCTCAGGGAACAGGAAATGCAATTGCGTCTTGGAGCACGGATCCTCGTGCTGGACCAGCCCAGGGTAATGGGCATACTGAACGTAACGCCGGATTCCTTCTCCGATGGAGGCAGGTTCTTCGACCGGGATGACGCACTTCGCCACGCAGAGAACATGCTGGCGGCGGGGGCATCGATTATCGACGTGGGCGGTGAGTCGACGCGGCCGGGCGCCGCAAGCGTGTCAGCACAGGAAGAGGCAGACCGGATTATCCCGGTCATCGAGGCGATAGCCCGGCAACTGGACGTTGCGATATCCGTCGATACGAGCAAGGCGCCCGTGATGCGGGCAGCCGTCGCCGCAGGTGCGGCCCTGATCAATGACGTTTATGCCTTGCGTCAGGAAGGGGCGCTGGAGGCGGCAGCAGAACTGGAGGTCGCCGTTTGCCTGATGCACATGCAGGGAACGCCGACGTCCATGCAGGCAAACCCGCACTACCAGAATGTTGCTGGCGACATAATGGAGTTCCTGAAGGAGCGGATAGCGGTTTGCCACGCCGCAGGCATCCAGTCCGGGCGGCTGCTGGTCGATCCCGGCTTCGGCTTTGGCAAGACCGACCGACAGAATCTGGAATTGCTGCATAATCTCCAGCAGCTGAGCGTCCTTGGACCACCGTTGCTGGTAGGCTTGTCGCGCAAGCGCCTGTTGGGCAGTCTTACCGGAAGGTCGGCAGAGCAGCGGGTGTTCGCCGGGGTTGCCGCAGCGGTCATGGCGGTAGAGCGCGGCGCCCGCATCGTTCGCACTCACGACGTGGCACAGACAATCGACGCGCTACGTGTGGCGAAGGCAGTCATGGAGGCTGGACAGGCAAATGGCTAGGCAATACTTCGGAACCGATGGCGTACGTGGCACGGTCGGCAAAGACCCGATGAGTGCAGACTTTGCCTTGCGCCTGGCCAGCGCAGCAGCGCAGGTTCTCGTTCCGACCGGCGGTACGGTACTGATCGGCAAGGACACGCGCTTGTCCGGTTACATGTTCGAGTCCGCACTGGAAGCAGGGTTCGTGGCGGCGGGCGCCGATGTGCTGTTGCTCGGTCCATTGCCGACACCGGGCATCGCCTTCCTGACGCAGCAGTTTGCCGCCAACCTCGGTGTCGTCATCAGTGCGTCGCACAATCCGTTCCAGGACAATGGCATAAAGTTCTTCGATGGCAACGGTGCCAAGCTCTCCGATGAAGTGGAGGCCGAAATCGAGAGAGTCCTGCAACAGCCGGCAATTACACTGGAATCGCAAAAACTCGGAAAGGCGCGTCGGATTGATTCCGCCCGGGTTCGTTATCAGGAATTCTGTGCCTCGACGTTTCCGGATGACCTGAGCCTGGACGGCGTCAAAGTCGTCTTCGACGGCGCCAATGGTGCCGGATACAAGGTCGGCCCAAGAACGCTGAGTCAACTGGGTGCGGAAGTGATCCCGCTCGGTTGCTCGCCTAATGGGCGTAACATCAACGCCGGCTGTGGCTCCACACAACCCGAACTGCTGCAGGCAACCGTTCCTGCAGTCAAGGCAGACGTCGGGATTGCGCTCGACGGTGACGGCGATCGCGTAGTGATGGTCGACGAGATGGGCCACACCGTGGATGGCGATCAGCTGCTGTATGTGCTGGCGACGGCGCGCAAGGCCGATGGCACGCTCAGGGGCCCGGTGGTCGGCACCGTCATGAGCAACCTCGGGCTCGAGCATGCATTGCGCAGGCAGGGCATCGAGTTCAAGCGAGCCGATGTGGGTGACCGTTACGTGCTGGAGACGCTGCGCGCAACCGGCGGCACTATTGGTGGCGAGACTTCCGGACACGTCATCTGCCTGGACCAGACCACCACCGGCGATGGACTGGTCGCGGCATTGCAGGTGCTGGCGGTCATGAAGCGCAGTGGCAAGCCCTTGTCGCAGCTCGTACAGGGCATGTCGCGTTATCCGCAGAACCTGTTGAATGTCCGAACACGCACGCGACTGGATATCAAGGGCATACCGGCAATTCGCGATGCCGTTCAATTGGCCGAAAGCGAGCTGGCCGAATCGGGCCGCGTGCTGTTGCGGGCATCGGGCACCGAGCCGGTAATCCGGGTCATGGTCGAAGGCGAAAATGAGCAACAGGTGCGAATACTGGCCAGGCGCCTCGCCGCCGTGGTCGAAAAAGCAGCCGGCTGAATTTCACGCAGTCAGGCCTGGCAGAGCCGGAATCCGCGTTGATTTGGCGTGTTTGCCCCGGTATCCTTGCGCGCCTTTTGAATTGACCGAAAGCTGGGTGGGCAATGCGAGATTATCTGGTCGCAGGCAACTGGAAGATGAATGGCAATGCAGCTGCCAACGCCGAGCTGACCCGTGCGATTCTGGCAAGATGGGGCGGTGGTCCGGCGCCGGTGCGGCTCCTGATTTGCCCGCCATACCCGTATCTCCGGGAGCTGGGAAAAGTCCTGGCCGGGAGCAGTGTGGCACTCGGAGCGCAGAACGTCTCGCAACATGCGTCGGGCGCCTATACGGGTGAAGTATCCGCGACAATGCTCAAGGACGTAGGATGCGAGTTCGTCATCGTCGGGCATTCGGAACGTCGTGCGATGATGGGTGACACAAGCCACATCGTTGCTGAAAAATTTGCTGCGGTATTGGGGGCTGGAATGCGGCCAATTCTCTGCGTTGGCGAGACGCTCGAGGAGCGGGAAGGGAAACGAACCGAAGCGGTGATCGACGAGCAACTGGCCGCGGTTCTGAAGCGAACCGGAGTTCAGGCATTTGCGACTGCGGTGATCGCCTACGAACCGGTATGGGCAATTGGCACCGGGAGAACGGCAAGCCCACAGCAAGCGCAGGACGTGCACGAGCATATCCGCAGCAGGTTGAAGGCTCTGAGTGCTGAAATCGCTGACAGCATGCAGATTTTGTACGGCGGCAGCGTCAAAGGAGACAACGCTGCCGGGCTTTTTGCCAAGCCGGATATTGACGGCGGATTGATTGGCGGCGCTTCATTGAAGGCCGATGATTTTTTGGCGATCGCCGCTGCAGCGGCGTCGCTCAACTGAGGAAGATATGAGTAATATTCAGACAGCATTGCTGATTGTGCACACCTTGATAGCGCTAACCATTATTGCGCTGGTGCTGTTGCAGCGGGGGAAAGGTGCCGAGGCTGGCGCGGCATTCGGTGCGGGAGCGTCGGGAACGGTGTTTGGTGCTCGCGGATCGACGAACTTTTTTTCGCGAACGACGGCAATTCTCGCCACCCTGTTTTTTGCCAGCAGCCTCGCGCTCGCCTATATGAGCAGTCAGGAGCCGGATGCGGGTCCAAAGAGCATTATTGAGTCGGCCGCACCCGTCGAGGATGTAGTGCCGGCCGGCGACGATGCCGCCGAAGCAATTCCAGACCTGCCAGCCCTGGAGAAAGCAGAACCCGAGGTTGCCGGTGAGGAAATGCCGGTGCTCGAGGGTGAGCCGGTCGCGGATCCTGAAGATAAATCCGATCAGTAGACTGCAAAGGGCACCGCTCTGGTGGTGGAATTGGTAGACACGCTGTCTTGAGGGGGCAGTGGCGAAAGCCGTGCGAGTTCGAGTCTCGCCCAGAGCACCATTTCAGTTTTCCCATTCTTGATCCTTCGCGCCAGGTTGTAGCAACCGTACTGTGCAAGGTGTCAATAGGCAGATCACGAAAAGACGCCACGAAGCGATGATCGATTCGCGTCCGCCCGCGCCAGGGCTGTTGTGGCAGCATGGCGGGCTGTTACAATGCCGCGCAAATCCGGCCGTGATCGCTCGAAATTCCGTGTACTTGCCTAAACATGCTACAAAATTACCTGCCAGTCTTGATTTTCCTCGGCGTTGCAACCGGCATTGGCCTGTTGCTGCTGGGGCTCGGCTTTCTGTTTGGAAGAGGACAGAAGGATGCAGAAAAACTGTCGCCATACGAATGCGGGTTCGAGCCGTTCGAAGACTCTCGAATGAAGTTTGACGTTCGTTACTACCTGGTTGCCATTCTCTTCATTATTTTTGATTTGGAAATAGCCTTCCTGTTTCCGTGGGCAGTTTCGTTGGATGTCATTGGCACATTCGGAATCGCTGCCATGGGAATATTCCTGGCGTTGCTGGTTGTCGGGTTCGCGTATGAATGGAAAAAAGGGGCGCTGGAGTGGGACTGAGTAATTCGGCGCAGATGACGGACAAAATCAGCGACCCCGGCCTATCCGTTGCACCGGCAGAAAGCCTGCAGAAGAAAGGTTTTTTGGTAACCAGTGTCGATAACGTCGTCAATTGGGCCCGGACCGGCTCAATGTGGCCAATGACCTTCGGTCTGGCCTGCTGTGCCGTCGAAATGATGCACGCGGGGGCCGCACGATACGACCTCGATCGTTTCGGAATCATCTTCAGGCCAAGCCCCCGCCAATCCGACGTCATGATCGTCGCAGGTACGCTGGTCAACAAGATGGCGCCCGCATTGAGAAAAGTTTACGACCAGATGCCGGAGCCCCGCTGGGTTGTATCGATGGGATCCTGCGCCAACGGCGGCGGCTATTACCATTATTCTTATTCGGTAGTTCGTGGGTGTGACCGCATTGTTCCCGTTGACGTCTATGTTCCTGGCTGCCCGCCGACAGCAGAGGCGCTCTTGTATGGGCTCATACAGCTACAAAAGAAAATCCGGCGCACCAGCACAATTGCCAGGTAATGAATAAGCAAGAATGAGAATCTCGCTCGAGACCCTGGCTTCTCGTATCGACGCCCGCTTCGGTGCGAAAGTCGAGCGCGTCCCGTCGACTTGCGGCGAACTTGGCTACATTCTGGCCAAAAATGATCTCATTCCTGTTGCGACGGCATTGCGCGACGAAGACGATTTTTCGTTCGAACAGCTGATCGATGTCTGTGGTGTCGACTATCTGACCTACGGAACGGACGAGTGGACAACTACCAGCGCGACCGGCAGCGGCTTCAGCAGGGGCGTCGAGCGAAGGCCGGTCATTCTCGACGAGTCCGATACTTTCGCGGACCGGCGCTTTGCGGTTGTCTACCATCTCCTATCCATTCGTAACAATGTACGGGTCCGCTTGCGTGTTTATACCGGAACGGAGAATCCGCCAATTGTCCCGAGTGTTGTCGACGTCTGGAATTCGGCCAACTGGTTCGAGAGGGAGGCCTTTGATCTTTTCGGAATATTGTTCGACGGGCACCCCGACCTGCGTCGCATCCTGACGGATTACGGTTTTATCGGTCATCCTTTCCGCAAGGACTTTCCGCTGAGCGGCAACGTCGAGGTGCGCTACGATCCCGAAAAAGGGCGGGTTGCCTATCAGCCGGTCACTATCGAGCCGCGTACATTGGTGCCAAAAGTAATTCGCGACGACAATCGCTATGCACCGGATCTCAAGGACGGATCGAAAAATGGCTGAAATTCAAAGCTACACGATGAATTTCGGGCCACAACATCCAGCGGCCCACGGTGTTCTGCGCCTGATCCTCGAGATGGAGGGTGAAGTCATTCAGCGTGCCGATCCGCACGTTGGCCTGCTGCATCGTGCGACGGAGAAACTGGCCGAATCGAAGCCCTATAGCCAGAGCATTGGCTATATGGACCGGCTGGATTACGTATCCATGATGTGTAATGAGCACAGTTATGTGCTCGCAATCGAAAAATTGCTTGGTATCGTCCCGCCATTGCGCGCCCAATACATTCGCGTGATGTTTGACGAAATTACAAGAGTTTTGAATCACCTTATGTGGTTGGGAGCGCACGGTCTCGATATCGGCGCGATGACCATGTTTCTTTATTGTTTCCGCGAACGTGAAGACCTGATGGATTGCTATGAAGCGGTTTCGGGTACGCGTATGCATGCGACGTATTACCGGCCAGGTGGTGTTTTCCGTGATCTGCCGGATTCAATGCCGAAATACCAACCATCAAAATGGCGAAGTCAGAAACGCGTTGATGCCCTGAATGCTATTCGTGAGGGCTCGTTGCTGGATTTCATTGATGCATTTACGGCCAAGTTTCCTGGCTGCGTCGACCAATACGAGACATTGCTCACCGACAACAGGATCTGGAAGCAACGTACGGTCAATATTGCCGTTGTATCACCGGAGCGTGCGCTGCAACTGGGCTTTACCGGGCCCATGCTTCGCGGATCGGGGGTTGAGTGGGACCTCAGGAGAAAGCAGCCTTATGAGGTGTATGAGCGGATGGACTTTGATATCCCGGTCGGCGTCAACGGCGATTGCTACGACCGTTACCTGGTGCGTGTCGAGGAAATGCGGCAATCCAACCGCATCATCAAGCAGTGTGTTGATTGGCTGCGGGCCAATCCCGGACCGGTGATGATTGATGATCATAAGGTGGTCGCGCCGGCGCGCATCGAAATGAAGGATGACATGGAGTCACTCATTCATCATTTCAAATTGTTTACGGAAGGATATTGCGTTCCGGCCGGTGAGGCGTATGCAGCGGTCGAGCATCCAAAAGGCGAGTTCGGTATTTATCTTATTTCTGACGGTGCGAACAAACCTTACCGGGTGAAGATACGCGCTGCCGGGTTTGCGCATTTGTCGGCAATATCGGAGATGGTTGTCGGGCATATGCTTGCGGATGTCGTGGCGGTCATCGGTACACAGGACATCGTATTCGGCGAGGTGGATCGATGAGCACATCCCGATTGCTGTCCGATCACGTGCGCGAGGAGATCGACCGCTGGACAGCGAAGTTTCCCGAGGATCGAAAGCGATCGGCTGTGATTGGTGCGCTGCATGCCGTGCAGCACGAGAACAACGGCTACCTGACAGTCGAATTGATGGACGGGGTGGCCGAGTATCTTGAGTTGCCGCCAATACAGGTGTACGAGGTGGCAACTTTTTACTCGATGTTCCAGACAAAACCGGTCGGCCGGCACAGTGTGGCAATCTGCACCAACGTGTCCTGCATGCTGCGCGGGGCTGAGGACATCGTCGCGCAGGTCGAGGAGAAATTGGGAATCCGGCTGGGCGAAAGTACCAGTGACGGGCGAATCTTTCTCAAGAAGGAAGAGGAGTGCCTCGCGGCCTGCTGTGGTGCGCCAATGATGATGGTCGATCACAAGTACCACGAGAACCTGACCGTCGCCACGGTCAACGCCATTCTGGACGATCTCGAATGACCGGTTATCAGCAAAATCTCGTTTGCTTCAATACCTTCGGGTCGGCCAATTCATGGACACTCGAAACATACCTGAAGCATGATGGTTACAAGGCCTGGCGGCGCGTTCTCGCAGGTGAGCTTACTCCGGAGCAGATTGTCGCCGAAGTCAAGGCTTCGGGTCTGCGAGGCCGAGGCGGAGCCGGCTTTCCGACCGGACTGAAGTGGAGTTTCATGCCGAGGAACGCGCCGGTGCAAAAGTACCTGGTATGCAACTCGGATGAAAGCGAGCCGGGGACCTGTCATGACCGTGAGGTACTCCGGTACAACCCGCATTGCCTGATCGAAGGAATGGCAATAGCGGCCTATTCCATGGGGGCCACTGTTGCGTACAACTATATTCGTGGCGAATTCATTGATGAACCCGTGCCGCGTTTCGAAGCGGCGCTGAAAGAGGCGTATGACGCCGGTCTCCTCGGCAAGAATATCCAGAATTCGGGTACCGACTTCGACTTGCATACTTTCGTCGGAGCCGGCGCCTACATTTGTGGCGAAGAAACGGCATTGCTGGAATCACTCGAAGGCAAACAGGGCAAACCACGATTCAAACCGCCGTTTCCGGCCAATTTCGGCCTGTATGGCAAGCCGACGACTATCAATAACACGCAGAGCCTCGCGAGCGTCCCGGCAATAATAAGGAATGGGGCTGCGTGGTTTGCCGGCCTTGGTCCGGAGAATTCGGGAGGAACGGCACAGTTTTCCGTTTCCGGGCATGTCGAAAAGCCGGGCAATTACGAATTGCCGATGGGTATACCGTTTCGCGACCTGCTGGCGTTGTGCGGCGGCGTGCTGGGTGGCCGGAAACTCAAGGCGGTTATCCCAGGCGGCTCGTCGGTACCAGTCATGAAAGCGGACGTCATCATGGATTGCACGATGGATTACCCGTCGCTGCAAAAGGCCGGCTCATCATTCGGCACGGGCGCCGTGATGGTCATGGATGAGACCACCTGCATGGTCAAAGTATTGAGGCGAATCTCTCGTTTCTACATGGCCGAATCCTGCGGCCAGTGCACGCCGTGCCGGGAGGGTACCGGCTGGTTGTATCGCATGCTCACCCGTATCGTTGAAGGCAAGGGCACCGAAGACGATCTGAACAAGCTCGTCGATGTGGCCAACAAGATCGAAGGACACACTATTTGCGCGCTTGGCGATGCGGCTGCCTGGCCTGTGCAAAGCTTTCTGAAACATTTCCGGCATGAGTTCGAGTACATGGTGCGCCATCACGGTCGCAGCATCGTCGACAACCCGGCGGAGCGGGCGGCGTGAGCGACGACCTGGTCAACATAGTAGTTGACGGCAAGGCCTTCCAGGCGAGGAAGGGCCAGATGCTGATCCAGGCGACCGACGCGATCGGTGCCTATGTGCCGAGATTTTGCTATCACGAGAAACTGAGCGTAGCCGCGAACTGCCGCATGTGCCTGGTCGAGGTACAGAAAGTCGGCAAACCCATGCCCGCATGCGCAACACCGGTCAGCGAGGGTATGACCGTGTTTACAAAGTCCCCGAAAGCGATTGCGGCGCAGAAGGCGACCATGGAATTCCTGCTGATTAATCATCCTCTCGATTGCCCGATCTGCGATCAGGGTGGCGAATGCGAGCTGCAGGATCTGGCGATGGGATTTGGCCGCGACGTATCGCGATACCAGGAACAGAAACGGGTCGTCAAAGACAAGGATATCGGGCCGCTGGTATCGACGGATATGACTCGCTGCATACACTGCACCCGCTGCGTGCGTTTTGGTGAAGAGATAACCGGACTGCAGGAACTCGGTACGACCGAGCGCGGCGAGAATATGAAAATCGGTACCTATATAGAGAAGAGTATCGATCACGAGTTGTCTGCCAACATCATCGATCTGTGCCCGGTTGGTGCTTTGAACAACAAGCCTTACCGATACAGCGCACGAGCCTGGGAGATGATGCAACGCGAAAGCATCGGCGCACATGATTGTGTCGGCTCGAACGTGTTCGCACATGTACTGCGGGGCACGGTCAAGCGCATCGTACCGCGAACGAATGAGGCAATTAACGAGACCTGGATCAGCGACCGCGACCGGTTCAGCTATGAGGGCATTTACAGCAGCGATCGCTTGCGGACGCCGCGCATCAAACGCGGGGACAAGTGGCAGGACATCGGCTGGGACGACGCGCTGCAGGAGCTCGCAGGGAAAATCCGGGCCGCCGATCCGGACAAGTTGGGCATACTGGCCTCACCGTGCGGTACTGTCGAAGAATTCCATTTGCTGTCGCGACTGGCGACACATCTGGAAACGGCAAATATCGATCATCGACTGCGGCAGCAGGACTTCTCCGACGACGAGGCCGATGCGCTTTTCCCATGGTTAGGCTGTGAGATCGCGGAGATCGAACGCTGCGATGCAATTCTTGTTGCAGGGTCCAACCTTCGAGCAGAAGCACCCATCCTTGCGCACCGCGTGAGAAAGGCGGCGCTTCGCGGCGCGAAAGTCGCGATTGCGAACGACCAGATCGGCGAATATTACTTTGATATTGCGGCGAGGCTTGAGGCCACCGACCTGGTTGATCTGCTGTCCGGAGTTGCGGTTGCGGCCGCGTCCGGCAAAGCATTACCGCCTTCAGTACGCCAGTTGTGCAAGACGGCGAGCCCAAACGCGACGCAGCGGACTGTAGCGTCTCTGCTGGCAGATGCGGCAAACAGCTTGGTTCTGATCGGCCAGGTGGCGATCCATCATCCGGCGTATTCGTCCATTCGCGCACTGGCGTCCGCAATTGCTGAACTGACTGGCGCAAGGCTGGGTATCGTTTCGGATGGGCCAAACTCGGCAGGAGCGTGTCTTGCGGGAGTGTTGCCACATCGAACGGCGGGCGGCCATCGACGTCAACATCCCGGCCGGAACATTTCACAGATGCTCGACGCGGGTCTGGATGTGATGCTGCTGTTCGGTATTGAACCGGATCGGGATATCGCCGGGCAGGATGTGGTGTCCAGACTGGCATCGGCTGGCTTCGTGACAGCATTTAGCGCCTACGATTGTGAAAGCTTGCGGCAGGCCGCCGACCTGATGTTGCCAATTGGAACGTTTGCCGAGACATCAGGCACGTTCATCAACTGCGAGGGACGATGGCAGAGCTTCACCGGCATAGCCAATGCGGTCGGTGAAGCCCGACCTGGCTGGAAGGTACTGCGTGTTCTGGGCAACCTGCTCGAGGTTGCCGGGTTCGACTACGAATCAAGCGACGAGCTGCGTGATGAGTTGCAGGCGATGCTCGGCGAAGTCAAGCCGGACAATCGCTACAGTGGTACCCGGCTATTACCTGCAGCAGGCGGAAAGCCAATCGCAAGGGCGACTTACGACGTGACTATGTATGCCGTCGACCCTGTGGTTCGTCGTGCGACAGCCTTGCAGCTCACGCCAGAAGCGCGCAGGGCGGCGGCACGAGGGCGCCAGCGGTGACGTCGCTTATTCCTGATTTCATCATGGAGCGATGGCTGTCCTTTTGGGACGTGCTTACACCGCTTACGCAGTTCCTTGTTGGAAAGACCTTCCTGATCGTCTTTGTCACAGTCTGCGTCATACTGACCGTGGCCTTTACAACCTATTTCGAGCGCAAAGTCATCGGTTTTATGCAAGGCCGTGTCGGCCCGAATCGTGTCGGCCCGCTCGGGCTCGGCCAACCCTTCGCCGACGTCATAAAACTCCTGATCAAGGAAATCGTTGTACCGCAGAAGTCGAATCGCTTCCTGTTCCTGGTCGCACCGCTACTGTCGATTGTCCCTGCGCTTGCGACCTGGGCCGTCATTCCACTGACAGACACGCTGGTGATAGCGGACATCAATGCCGGGCTGCTGTATGTCCTTGCCCTGACTTCCGTCGGTGTATATGGGGTGATCCTTGCTGGCTGGGCGACCAATTCAAAGTACGCATTTCTGGGTGCCATGCGCTCGGCAGCACAAATTGTTGCTTACGAAATCGCGATGGGTTTCGCGCTGGTCGGTGTCCTGATGGCGGGGGGGAGTCTGAACCTGGGTGAAATTACCCGGGCACAGGCCGGAGGTGTCAGTCACTGGTTCATTCTGCCGCTGCTGCCGCTGTTCCTGGTGTATTTCATTTCCGGTGTCGCCGAGACCAACCGCGCACCCTTCGACGTTGCCGAAGGTGAATCGGAAATCGTTGCGGGTTTTCACGTCGAATACTCCGGCGTTGCATTTGCAATATTTTTCCTCGCGGAATACGCCAACATGGTGCTGATTTCCGCATTGACGTCGATTTTCTTCCTCGGCGGATGGGCGTCCCCATTCGAAGGCTGGTCCTTCCTTGGAGAGAGCAACCTGCTGCGGGACCCAGGCTTCTTCTGGCTTGCTGCAAAGATATCGTTCTTTATATTTGTGTTCTTTTGGCTGCGCGCAACCTTTCCGCGTTATCGGTACGACCAGATCATGCGCCTCGGGTGGAAGGTCTTCATTCCCGTAACGATTGTCTGGATCGTCGTGGAAGCCGTCATGGCCTGGCTGCAGGTCGGTCCATGGTCGGGGTTGGCAGGATAAAGCGATGAATAATTGTGATGCGTAATTTTCGAAGCATTCTGAAAACCTTTTCGCTGTGGGAGTTGTGGCAGGGTCTTTCGGTCACGCTGCGCAGCTTTTTCCAGCCGAACATTACGGTTCAGTACCCCGAGGAAAAGACGCCGCAATCACCGCGATTTCGCGGTCTGCACGCATTGCGCCGATACCCGAACGGAGAAGAGCGGTGCATTGCCTGCAAGTTGTGCGAAGCGGTTTGCCCGGCGCTGGCGATAACGATCGAGTCGGATCAGCGAGAGGACGGCACACGGCGCACCACGCGCTACGACATCGATTTGACCAAGTGCATTTTCTGCGGCTTCTGCGAAGAAGCCTGCCCGGTCGACGCGATCGTCGAGACGCGCGTTCTCGAGTATCACGGCGAGACGCGCGGCGATCTCTACTACACCAAGCAGATGTTGCTTGCAGTGGGCGATCGCTACGAGGAACAGATTGCCAAGGATCGTGAGGCCGATGCGCGGTACCGCTGATGCGGACGGCCTGTCGAACTGATTAGGGAGCAGGACGGGGCGCGACCTGGCGTGCCACCGGCCAAGCGACAAGGATAACCATGGAGTTCAAGACGTTCGTCTTCTATTTTCTTTCCGTCATCCTGGTGGCGGCGTCGCTGCGCGTCATCACGGCGCGCAATCCGGTGCATGCCGCACTGTTCCTGGTGCTCGCGTTCTTTACCGCGAGCGGCGTCTGGCTGCTCCTGCAGGCCGAGTTTCTCGCGATCACGCTGGTGCTGGTTTATGTCGGGGCAGTCATGGTGCTGTTCCTGTTCGTGGTCATGATGCTTGACATCAATCTCGAGCGCATGCGTCAGGGCTTCTGGAACAATCTGATACCCGGCCTGGTGGTCGGCGGCTTGATTCTCGCGGAGATGGTGCTGGTGCTCGGCGCCAAATACTTCAACCTCGAAAATGCACCCAACCCGCCTGCGCCGGAGGCCGGCTACAGCAACACCAAGGAACTGGGCCGGCTGATCTACACCGATTATGTCTATCCGTTCGAACTGGCGGCGGTCGTGCTGCTGGTGGCGATGATCGCCGCGATCGCGCTCACCATGCGCAAGCGCAAGGACGTCAAGTGGGTCGATCCGGCCGCGCAGATCGCGGTCAAGCGCAGTGATCGGGTCCGCATGGTTTCCATGCCGGTCGACAAAGAGTGATCGGCGGGCAGGGAGGACAACAACAATGATCTTGTCGCTGCAACACTTCCTGATCCTCGGTGCGATCCTGTTCGCGACCAGCGTGGTCGGCATCTTTCTCAACCGGAAGAATCTGATCATCCTGCTGATGGCAATCGAACTGATGCTGTTGGCGGTGAACATGAATTTCGTCGCCTTCGCGCACTATCTCGGCGATACGGCAGGCCAGATTTTCGTTTTCTTCATCCTCACGGTTGCCGCAGCGGAGTCGGCCATCGGATTGGCGATCCTGATCGTGCTGTTCCGCAATCTGCGGTCGATCCACGTCGATGACCTCGACAGCCTCAAGGGTTAAACCTTCATGGACATGAAGTCGCTGTATCTGCTCGTACCGCTCGCTCCGCTGGCAGGCGCAATCATCGCCGGTCTGTTCTGCCGAGAGATTCCGCGCTGGGTCGCCCACACTGCGACGATTCTCGGCGTCGCGGTGGCGACGGTCGCCTCATGGGTGATCTTCCAGGACGTGCAGGCTGGCAACACCTTCGACGGGAGCATCTACACCTGGATGCAGGCCGGCGGCATCAAGTTCGAGATCGGCTTCCTGATCGACCCGCTGACCACCCTGATGATGCTGGTGGTTTCGTCTGTTTCCCTGATGGTGCATATCTACACCGTCGGTTACATGGCGGACGACGACGGCTACAACCGCTTCTTCTCGTACATCTCGCTATTCACCTTCTCGATGCTGATGCTGGTGATGAGCAACAACTTCCTGCAATTGTTCTTCGGCTGGGAAGCGGTGGGCCTCGTCTCATACCTGCTGATCGGCTTCTGGTACACCCGCCCGACCGCGATCTTCGCCAACCTGAAGGCCTTCGTCGTCAACCGAGTCGGTGATTTCGGTTTCTTGATCGGCATCGGCCTGATTGCGGCCTACGCCGGGTCGATGAACTACGCCGAGGTGTTCGCCAAGGGCAAGGATCTGGCGAACCTGACGATCGAGCTGATCCCCGGCTCGCCGTGGATGTTGATCAGCGTCATCTGCATCTGCCTGTTCGTTGGCGCGATGGGCAAGTCCGCCCAGATGCCGCTGCACGTGTGGCTGCCGGACTCGATGGAAGGCCCGACACCGATCTCTGCGCTGATCCATGCCGCTACGATGGTGACGGCCGGCATCTTCATGGTGGCGCGCATGTCACCGCTGTTCGAGCTGTCCGAGGCGGCGCTGTCATTCGTAGTGGTGATCGGTGCTACGACCGCCATTCTCATGGGCTTTCTCGGTATCGTGCAGAACGACATCAAGCGGGTGGTCGCCTACTCGACGCTGTCGCAGCTCGGCTACATGACGGTCGCGCTGGGGGTTTCGGCCTATTCGGCCGCGATCTTCCACCTGATGACCCACGCCTTCTTCAAGGCGCTGCTGTTCCTCGGCGCCGGCTCGGTGATCATCGGCATGCATCACGACCAGGACATCCGCAACATGGGCGGTCTGTGGAAGTATATGCCGATCACTTGGATCACCTCGCTGGTCGGTTCGCTGGCGCTGATCGGTACGCCGTTCTTCTCCGGCTTCTATTCCAAAGACAGCATCATCGAAGCGGCGGCCCTGTCGCACCTGCCAGGCGCCGGATACGCGCACTTTGCGGTGCTGGCCGGTGTATTCGTCACCGCGTTCTACTCGTTCCGGATGTACTTCCTGGTGTTCCACGGCAAGGAGCGCTTCGGCAAGGCGAACGAACATCACAACCATCAGGGCGATCACGACGACGAGGAGCCGGCCGCCAACCACCACCATGGCCTGGCTCCGGGACAGAAACCGCATGAATCGCCCTGGGTGGTGTGGCTGCCGCTGGTACTACTGGCGATTCCATCGGTGATCATCGGTTTCATGGAAATCCAGCCGCTGCTCTACGGCGAATACTTCAAGGGCGCGATCTACATTGCGCCGGTCCACGAAGCGATGGCCGAGATGTCCGCGGAGTTCCAGGGTCCGGTGGCGATGGCGATGCACGCGTTTTCCCATGCGCCGTTCTGGCTGGCGCTCGGCGGCGTTGTGCTGGCGGCCGTGCTGTACCTGTTCGCCACCGACCTGCCGGCCAAGATCCAGAAGTTGGTGCAGCCGATTTACACGCTACTCGACAACAAGTACTACTTCGACAAGTTCAACGATGTGTTTTTCGCTGCCGGTGCGCGGTTGATCGGGCGCGGCCTGTGGAAGGGCGGCGATCAGGTGCTGATCGACGGCATTGCGGTAAACGGGTCGGCGCGCATGGTGGGCTGGGTGTCGCAGATTACGCGCCTGTTCCAGAGCGGCCACATCTACCAGTACGCGTTCGCCATGATCATCGGCGTGTTCATTCTGCTCACTTTCTACAATCGCGGTTAGGCGCGCCAGCGGGACGGACTGAACAAGAAGAAATCGGACTCTAGGCAGTCTTCACTCGGACTGTCGCATACGGAACTTTGAGATGACGGGAACACCATTGCTCAGCCTCGCGATCTGGGTGCCGATAGTCGGCGGCCTGCTGGTGCTCGCCACCGGGTCGGATCGCAATGCTCCCATGGCGCGCGGGATTGCGCTGATTGCCGCGGTGCTGGGTTTCCTGGTGACCCTCCCGCTCTATCTGCACTTCGATACAGCCACCAGTGCGATGCAGTTCGTCGAGCTGTCGCCGTGGATCCAGCGGTTCAACATCAATTACCACCTCGGTGTCGACGGTATCTCAGTGTGGTTCGTCATCCTCAATGCGTTCATCACGGTGATCGTGGTGATCGCCGGCTGGGAAGTGATCACGGAAAAGGTCGCGCAATACATGGCCGCCTTCCTGATCATGTCGGGCCTGATGAACGGCATTTTCGCGGCCCTCGACGGCATCCTGTTCTATGTATTCTTCGAGGCTTCGCTGATCCCGATGTATCTGATCATCGGCATCTGGGGCGGACCCAACCGCGTCTATGCGGCAATCAAGTTCTTCCTCTACACCCTGCTTGGTTCGCTGCTGCTGCTGGTCTCCCTGCTGTGGCTGTTTCTCGAAGCCGGCGGCAAGTTCGGCATTCTCGACTGGCATGAACTGCCGATCGGCATGACCGCGCAGACGTTGATCTTCTGGGCGTTTCTGATCAGCTTCGCGGTCAAGGTGCCGATGTGGCCGGTGCATACGTGGTTGCCGGACGCCCACGTCGAGGCGCCGACCGGCGGTTCCATCGTGCTGGCAGCGATCGCCCTGAAGCTCGGCGCATATGGCTTCCTGCGGTTCTCGCTGCCGATCGTTCCGGATGCCTCGCACGCGATGGCGCCGATCATCATCGGCCTGTCGCTGATCGCCGTGATCTACATCGGCTTCGTCGCGCTGGTGCAGACCGACATGAAGAAACTGGTCGCCTACTCATCGGTTTCGCACATGGGTTTCGTCACCCTTGGCTTCTTCATCTTCAACCAGCTCGGCATCGAAGGGGCGATGGTGCAAATGATCTCGCACGGCTTCGTCTCGGCCGCCATGTTTGCCTGCATCGGTGTCAT
>JAHKKM010000182.1 GCA_020027645.1 Pseudomonadota bacterium | reverse complement strand
TCAACGCCTGATGCGGGCGCTCCTTCACTGATCTCCGCAAACGGACGGTGCCTGATGAAAAGCATTTTTTTCGCCAAAAAAACTCGATAGAAAGGGATATTTGCCGTTCATTTCAACGCTGTACTCGCGAGGTTGGCAGACCGCGCGGCGTCTCCTATTCGTTGCCGTCCCACAATTCCGGATTGTGATGTGCCTCGTATTCCCGGCGGCTGATCCAGCCGCGAATCATTGAACGCGTCATGTAGCGTTTCTCGGGCCGAATCGCAAAGTAGACGTGGACCATGATCAGAGTAATGCTGCCAAGACCGGCAAGCCCGTGCAGCAGAAAGACAGCGCCGCGCGTTTTCTCCGTAATGAACAACGGGTTTCGCTCCCAGAACGGTGAATCGACACCGACCATCATGATGACGCCGGTAATGCATGCTGTCAGTACGACCGTCGCGACCCCGTGATGAAACATCTTTTGGCCAACCGAATACTTGCCGAACCGCCTGTTGGGGCGGTTGCCACCGAAGACCTCCCTTGTGGTCGCAGAGAACGACTCCCGGAACTCCCGCCAGCCCACCCACATGTCGGCGAACCGAAGGATAAAAAAGGCCCTGAAGATATGGAACAGCAACAAAGCGATGAGAATCACGCCAGCGATCCAATGTGCGTCTACCCAGGGGAAACGGACCCCCAGTATCGGCAGGAAACCCGTGAACAGGAGTACCAGCATGGCGGTGGCCATCAGCCAGTGGTACAGGCGGTCCGCCAGCCGATGACGCACGACGCGTGAACCGGCGTCGAAATCCCTCGCCGACTCACTCATCGTCCACTGCGCTTTTCGACCCGCGGCGCTTGTAGATCGCATGCAACGCGATAAACACGACGGCGGCGCCAACGAAAATCCAGAGCAGATCCCAGGAGGCTCCCTCGAGCACTCTTTGCCCCCAAGCATCGGATTTATAGCGAAAAATTTCCATCGATCCTCAGCAAGCCCTACCTCTGGTCGATTCCGCCTGAAGTGCTATAGTTCCTCTGGTCACTTTGAATCGCAACGCCCTTCTCGCATGGTGGATTAATTTCCATCGGCAGCGAGCAATAATTCATAACGGATCGCGTTTACGGCCCGCAGCAAAATTCATAGCATCTAACTAATTGTCAGCCAAGGTGCACGTCGATGAAAGACCCAATCCTTTACCATCCAGGCGGCGATATAGCCGCAGTTGACGATGTCGGTCCGAGCACGTCTGTTTTGAGAATCAGGGCATCGAGACGGGCATTCATCAAGGGCATTATCGCCTCGGGCGCCGTCGCCGGGTCTTCGGCATTCCTGTTCGGCGGCCTCAGCGGCTGTTCCCCGGACACGCCGGGGGCAGGTGCAGTCGAGCGGCTACTGTCGCTTAACATCAACGGCAAGGTTCGGCGCGTCGATGTGCTGCCGAACGAGACCCTGGCCATGACCCTCCGCTACAAACTCGGTCTCACGGGTACCAAGCTCAGTTGTGACCGGGGCGAGTGCGGCGCCTGTACCGTCGTGATCGATGGTCGCACGACTTATTCATGCTCCACGCTGACTCACATGGTCGGCCAGCGCAAGGTGCGGACGATCGAAGGCCTCGAGGGACCGAATGGTGAATTGCATCCGATCCAGCAAGCGTTCATCGACGAGCTCGGTCCGCAATGCGGCTTTTGTACACCGGGCCAGATCATGAGTACTGTGGCACTGCTCGAGGCGAACCCGAATCCGACCAGGAACGAAGCCCGGCATGCACTGTCCGGTAACCTCTGCCGTTGCGGCGCCTACGACCACTATCTGAATTCCGTCATGCGTGCGGCACAGGGGGCCTGACATGGCACACAAACTTCTGGGAAAGAATTTCACGCCGCCGGATGTGCGCGGCAAAGTTACCGGCAAGGCGAAGTATGCCGAGGACTTCCGCGTCGACGGCATGGTCTTCTGCAAAATGTTGTTGAGCCCGATGCCGCATGCCAGGGTAACCAGCATCGACACCAGCGAGGCCGAGGCAATGCCGGGCGTGCTCGGCGTGCTGACCGCCAATGATGTGCCACTGGGCCAGGGCGCGAACGAAGTCATACTGACCAATACGCCGCACTTCATTGGCGAGCCGATACTCGCGATCGCAGCGATCGACGAGACGACGGCCGCGGATGCGCTCGAAATGGTCAAGGTCGAATATGAAGCGCTGCCGTTTGTCATCGACCCGCTGGAGAGCCTCTATCCGGATGGTCCGGATGCTCGTGAAGGCGGGAATGTCGCGAACCTGCAGATTCAGTTGCAGACCGTTAAATGGGAGGCAAAGGACTTTGCCGAAGTAGAGGAAAACCAGCTGCCGATGAGCGGCAAGCCGGTTGCGGAATGGTCGTACGGTGATCTCGATGCTGAATTCGCGAAATCGGCAGTCGTCTACGACGAGACTTTTGTCACCGCCAGTAATTCACATCATTCGATGGAACCGCGAACGGCCATGTCCTACTGGGAGAACGGCAAGTGCTTTGTCTACGGTTCCTCGCAAAGCCAGAGCTTTATCGTGCCGGGCCTTGCCGGTCTCATCGGCATTGATTCGAAGGACCTGGTCTACATTGCCGAGTTCTGTGGCGGCGGTTTCGGCTCCAAGGGCGCGCCTTACGCACTCATGGCCCTGCCAGCGTACATGTCGCGAAAAATCGGCCGCCCGGTGATGCTGCGCGTGACCCGCGCCGAGGAGTACTACCTCGGTTCCAACCGGGCAGGCTTCCAGGGAAGGGCTCGAATTGGTTTCGCAAAAAGCGGCAAGGTCAATGCGGTAGACCTTTACCTGGTGCAGTCGAATGGACCGAATAGCGGCTTTTGGGACTTCACGGACGCGCCGGCAGCCGTGTCAATCTGTTATCAGCCGAATGCAATGCGCTACAGGGGAGTACCGGTACTGACCAACACGCCGCCGGGAGGGCCGCAGCGCGGACCGGGCGAGAACCAGATCGCGTGCGCGTTCGAACCGTTCCTCGACAAGGCGGCCGCCGAACTCGGTATCGACCGCCTGGAAATTCGCAAGATCAATGCCCCTGACAACGATGCAATCTTTGACGGGGACCAGAATCCCGTGACCAGCGCGTATCAGCGCGAATGCCTGAGCAAAGGCGCCGAGAAGTTCGGCTGGAAGGAAAAGAGCAAGCGCAGCGGAGAGCGTAACGGCAGCAAGGTCATCGGTGTAGGCATAGGCCAGGCCTATCACTCCGCGGGATTCGCCGGTTTTGACGGACTCATACGAATTACTCCGGACGGGATCCTGCACATTCATTCCGGCGTCGGGAACCTGGGCACCTATTCTTACGCAGCAACATCAAGAATTGCAGCAGAAGTGCTGAACTATGACTGGGAGCACTGCGTAATCGAGAGAGGCGATACGCGCAAGCACCTCGCCTGGAACTTCATGCAGGTCGGGAGCAACACGTCATTCACGATGGGGCGCAGCTTCCATGCGGCAGCCATCGACGCAAAGAACAAGCTGCTTGAAATCGCAGCGGCTGCCCACGGCGGGAGTCCAGGCGATTACGAACTGGGTGACGAAGTCGTCAAGTCCAGGGCGGACGGCGCGGTGAAAATGACTTACGCCGAAGCCGCACAGAAAGCGATCGAGATGCGCGGCAAATTCGACGGCAGCGAGGCGCCGGCTGAGATCAATCCGATGACGGCGGCCTCGACGGCGGCGCTCGCGGGCTCGGGCCTCATCGGCGTCGCCAAGGATACTTATCCAATTACTGCCGTACCGCCGGCGCTGGCAACCGGCTTTATGATGATCGAGCTGGATACTGAAACCGGCACGTTTGACATCCTTGATTACACAGGTGCAATCGATTGCGGCACCGTCATCCATCCGATGGGGCTGGCCACGCAAATCAAGGGCGGCGCTGTTATGGGAATCGGCCTGGCATCAAAAGAACGCATCGTTTATGACCCGCAAAACGGTGTCGCCGCCAACGTTGGTTTTTACCAGGCGAAACCGCCCTCATACCTCGATGTGCCAGCAACAATGGAGTGGGCCGCAGTCGACATAGCGGATCCGCAAAGCCCGTTGGGTACCAAGGGCATGGGCGAACCGGTCATGGGATGTGCGGCCTCCGCGCTGGTCTGTGCAATTTCAGATGCGCTGGGCGGCCACTACTTCAATCGAACGCCGATTGTAACGGACATGATCGTGAACGCCCTGTCCGGGCGCCCACAGTCACACAAGCCGTTACAAGTCGCGACGTTTTGAGCAGGAGGCAACAATGTCAAAAGATATGATGCCAATGTTCGAACTCTTCCAGCCGACGGATATTTCCGGCGCACTTGATCTTGTTGACCGGTATGGAGCCGATGGCTGGAAGGTGGCAGGAGGGCAGGACAGCCTGGACTGGCTGAAGGACCGGGCCAAGCGAACGAAGGCCGTCATTGACCTGACACGCATAGCCGAGTTGAAAGGCATACGCGAAACGTCAGACGGCGTGGAGATCGGTGCGCTGACAACATTGACCGAGATCGAAGAGAGTTCGCTTATTCGTGAGAATTTCGGTTTGCTTGCCGAAGCGGCGAGCAGAGTTGCCAGCCCGCAGATCAGGAATGTCGGAACCATCGGCGGCAATGTGTCGCAGGATGCGCGTTGCTGGTACTACCGGAGCGGCATGGACTGCTATCGGGCCGGCGGCACTACTTGTTATGCCGACACACCGCAAGGCATGAATCGCGAACATTGCCTCTTCGACGCGGACCGTTGTGTCGCAGTAACGCCGTCGGATACAGGCCCTGCGCTGGTTGCTCTCGATGCCAGCATGGTCATTCGAAATGCTGACGGTGAACGCGTGGTGGCTGCCGAAGACTTTTTTATCGGCCCACAGGTCGATATCGAGCGAATGACCGTCCTGCAAGCCGCTGACATCCTCACAGCCATTCGCATTCCGAACACTTGGGCCAATGCCACTTTCTATTTCGAGAAAGTGGCGGACCGCAAGACCTGGGACTTCGCGCTGGTCAATATCGC
>JAHKKM010000044.1 GCA_020027645.1 Pseudomonadota bacterium | reverse complement strand
AGTCCTTTGTCCGATTCCCGGCCCTGGGCGGCAAAAGCCAGCAGGAACTCGTACCCGGACTCGATGACTTCGATTTTTTCGTGCAAGGAATTCTTCACGGGACCTCGTGCTTGATGATTTGCGTATGAAAGGTATGGAAGGGTCAGGCAGATTTTTCGGGCGCCCACCGCTTCGGGTCATGATTTGCTGAAAGTTCATCGCGCGATATCCAGCCGGAAATCATCGAGCGCATGTAAAAAAGTTTCTCAGGGCGCAAGCCAAAATAAACGTGCAGGCAGATCAGGGTTATGAGCGCCAGGGTCGACAGGCCGTGCAGCAAAAAAACGATTCCCAGCATGTCCTCCGACAGCGCGTTGCTTCGATCCCACCACGGGGTATCGATCAGAGCGAACATCACGAGGCCGCTCGCTATGACCAGCAAGGTCAGCAGCGCTACCGTGGCATGCATGCTTTTCTGCGCCAGCGAATACTTGCCCGGCTTGTGCGAGGAATCCGAGAGCTCTTTGAGATCCGAGGGCGAAATCCACATGGATTTCAGGTCCTGCCAGAACAGCGACCGGACAATGTGAAACACGACCACCACCGTCAGGACAATGCCGGCGACCCAGTGAAGCGTCAGCCAGGAAAAATTCAGCCCGATTATCGGGAATACGCCCGTGATCAGCAATGCAAACACGCTGGTTGCCATGATCCAGTGGAAAAGCCGATCGATCTTCTCATGGCGGCTCACCCGTTCCCCTTCGCTTGACGGGCGGCTGCTCCTGTTGCGGATCGCGTGGTAGACCGCGTGCAGCGCAATAAAGACAAATGGCACAACGATAACCAGCCAAAGAAGGTCCCATGAGACCCCGAGAATGACCTCTCTGCCCCATACGTCCTCTTTATAAGTGACGATTTCCACGTCCTTATCCCCTCAAGGCACGCCGCAGCAGGTTTTCCAGCAGCGGCAATTTGAAATGATTGTAATTCAGCGGCCTTGACCCCTCGCTTGCAAGCGGTGCAAGAAGATCGGCGGTCTCTGCACCCGGTGACTTGCCGGCCAGGGCTTTTTCGACATGGTGCAGACGATGCGGGGTACACGCAACACCACCGCAGACTATGCGACTGTCTTTGATGATGCCGTCCTCGATACGCATCGCGGAGGCGATGCTGACCAGGGCGAAGTCCCACACATTGCGATCGGCGACCTTTTCGAAATAGAAACGCGATCCGGCCCAGGCGGACGGGATCCGCACAGCGGTAAGTACTTCGCCGGGCCGCAACGCCGTCATCTGCGTAATGTGAGTATTCGGGCCCTTGAAAAAACTGCCGGCGGGGATCAGCCGTTCACCATCGATGCTTTGCACGACCATGGTTGCATCCAGTGCAACCATTGCGGTCCCGGTATCCGACGGACTGACAGCGACGCAACGGCTGGCACCGAAGACACAATGTTCGCGATTCATGCCCTCGGGGCTGTCCGCATAACAAATGTTGCCGCCGGCCCGATAACAGGCAAGCCCGCGGCGGTAGTACCAGCACCGCGCATCCTGCAGAAGATTGCCGCCCAGCGTGCCTGCGTTACGGATCTGCGGGCTTGCGACATGGCCGGCTGCAAGTGCCAGCAGCTGGTAGTCGGCGTTGATCGTTTTGTTCCGAACGATTTCGCGCAAAGTGGTTGTTGCGCCGATCTCGATACCATTGTCTGTCTGCCGTACACCGCTAAGCGTCTCGATGCCGTTGAGATCGATCATCGCTTTCGGGTGCTTGGCACGGTCCTTGAGCCAGCCGTAAGTATCCTGTCCGCCGCCCAGAATCCAGCCGTCGCGACCGAAGCGGTCCGCCAGGTTCAATGCGTCGTCAATATTCGCCGGTTGATAGAGCTGCACATCCGGCATGACGTCATAGGAAGCCATCTTGACCTCAGAAGTTATTGGTTTGCAGTGGCTTGAACGACTGTTCGCGTCCTGCCACATAATTGATGATCATGTCACGACTTATCGGCGTCCTGCCGAAGACATGGCCGTCGAGGGCATCGGAAATCGCCGACATCATCGCGGCCACCGAGCAACCCATTGCCGGTTCGCCGATGCCGCGCGCACCGAAAGGATTCTGCGGATCCGGCAAGTCCACCGCGCCAGTACGTATGTGCAACGGCGTATCCAGGTAAGTGGGTATCCCGCACTGGTGATAACCGACATTCGCGGGCAGACCGTTTTGCGGGTCGTAAACATGGCGTTCCAGTCCGGCCATGCCCATGCCCCAGACGGCTCCGCCTTTCATCTGTGCAGCAACTCCCTGCGGGTGCACCACGGTGCCGCATTCCGCGATACCGACGTAATCGAGAATTTCGTATTTTCCCGTTTCAAGGTCGAGTTCGATTTCCACGAAGGCGCAAGCCAGGCCCGGGATCACACCTTTTTGCTCGAGATTGTCTTTCGCAACACCGATAAGCCCGCTGCCGGCGAGGTTTTGCACTGCCCGCTTGGTGACTTCGTGAATATCGTCCGGATAAACCGCACCGCTGTAGGAGCCGCCTAGCTGGATGGCGCGTGCGGCAACAGCCCCGTAGCTCATTCCTTGCCTGGGATTCCTCTTATTGAAGACTTGCTTGCCGTCGATGTCGTAGTCGCTCGTGGCGCCGCCCAGCGATTCCGCCGCAATCTGCTTCATTTTTTCCACTGCATCGAGCGCTGCAACATAGTTTGCGCGGGTATGGGTGAAAATCGAAACGCTGCCGGCCTGGTACGAACTCCACGGCAGATTGGCTTCGGTATTGCCATGCTCGATGACGCAATCATCCCAGTCACACTTGAGAACTTCCGCCGCAGCGCGTGTGGTCACCGCGTAGGAATAGGTGCCGAGATTGCCGACACCCGAATGCAGGTGAATCCTGCCGTCCGGCGTGATTCGCAGCAGGCCGTCAAAGCCGGTGGCGCCCGCCGAGTGATAGCCCTGGCCGATACCGAGCCCGATCACTTTCGTGCCGTCTTTTTTCGGTCGCCGGCTTTTCGCTGTCCAACCGAACATTTCGGCGCCCTTGTCGAGCGCCTCTTTCATATAGGCGCTGGTGACCGGTTCCTGATTCTCGTACACGGTTGTGTCGTTGTTGACTGCATTGATCCGGCGAATCTCGAGTCGATCGATATCGAGTTGCCGCGCCGCCTTGTCCATCAACGGTGCCATGACAGCGGCAATTTGATTTTGTCCGGGACCGCGCTGGGCACCGCGCGGCGTGGTGTTGGTCAACACCGGTACGCCACGGAAACGCATGGCGCTTGGATCGTAAACCAGCGATATCGCACCGCCGGCGGATGACCCGTCACCGCCGGTGGCGTTCGGGCCGATGTCCTCGATAATGAATACGTCGGCCGCAGTTATCTTGCCGTTTGCGGCAAATCCCATCTTGATCCAGCCCTGAAAACCGACCCGGGCTGAACCGATGTAGTACTCCTGTTCGCGCGTAATACGCAGCTGTACCGGCCTGCCGATTTTTTTCGAGAACCAGCCGGGCAGGCCAGCGATTGGATATGCGCCGATTTTCGAGCCGAAGCCACCGCCGGTATTCTCGCTGATCAGCACCACGTCTTTCTGCTCGACGCCGAGCAGGCGGGCGAGACCCGGAATCCAGAAGCTCTGGCTTTGTGCCGATCCGTACACGTAACAGGTGCCGTTCTCCCAGTAGGCCATGGCGGTGCGCGGTTCCATGCTCATGTGCGCATAGCCGATCGTTACAAACGGTTCCTCGAATACGACCTTGGCGTCGGCAAACCCTTTTTCCAGATCGCCATAACTCCACTCGTGTGCCCACTCTCCGGTCGGCTCTTTTCCTGCGCGAAAATCCGCCAGTTGTTGGGCAGACCACTTGATGGTGCGAAACCCGGATCCTTCACTGGAGCGCGCGAAAACGTTGCCTTCCTCGCGGGCGTTCGGCCCGCCCTCGACCAGGCTGTCCAGCGGATCGACAGTGAACGGCAAGGGTTCGATATGAACCTTGATTCGAGCGATTGCATCTTCGGCCGTCTTCTCGTCTTCGGCGGCGACAGCAAGGATCGGATCGCCGATATAGACCGGAAGATTCGTAAGGATAGCGGCGTTCGGTGACTCCATCGCCGGTATGTCATCCGCCGTGAGGATCCCGACAATACCTTCCATGCCATCCAGCGCCGAGGTGTCGATGCCGGTTACGCGCCCATGCGCCATAGGACTCGTGTAGAGCCGCGCAAACACCATGCCATCGGGGCGCCGCAGCGACACAGGTTTCCGGACATCGCCTGGCGCGCTTCCTCGCGGCTCGGATGCGGGTTGTCTTTCAGCAATCCTACCGCCGCCATCAACTGACCGGGCGTGCAGAATCCGCATTGCGGCGCGAGTTCATCGATGAAAGCCTGCTGCACAGGGTGCAGACTGCCGTCTTCGCCCTGCAATCCCTCGACCGTCAGAACGCTACGCTCACGCACGCTGTGCGTCAGGGTCGAGCAGGAGTAATTCGGGATGTCGTCGATCAGTACGGTGCAGGCGCCGCATTCGCCGCGATTGCAGCCTATCTTGGTGCCAGTGAGCCCGAGCTTGTAGCGCAATGTGAATGCCAGCGTTTCCTGCGGCAGGATATCCACGCGCCGGGTGCGGCCGTTGATCGTCAAAGACATGAGGCGTTCGACTGCGCCTTTTTCGCCGGCCGTTTCCTGACCGCCGGCAACGGCCGACGAAATGCCGGAATGTGTCGCAGCTGCGGCGCCGGAGGCGATGACTGCCTTGATAAAGCGCCGGCGTGAAAGTATTGGATTCACTCTGATACCCGTGTCCTTATACCTACCCCTATTTCTTGTCTGCGGGCCAGGGCGTTCCCTGGTCCATTACCGTGACTGGTCCGATGCCTTTGTAGACGAACTTTTGCAGGCGTTTCCCTTCGTAAGTTTCGACCGTGTAGATGTTGCCCTTGGAATCGACGGCAATGCTGTGCACGGCAAAGAACTGACCCGGGTTGCGTCCGCCATCGCCGAAGTTCGTCAAGGTTTCCAGCGTTTCTCTTTCAATGACGTAAATCTTTCGGTTGGTGCCATCGGCGAGATAGATGTACTTCTGTTCCGCATCCGGCGAAAACGCGATATCCCAGACCGACCCATCACCGAGGCTGTTCGGCTTGACGAAAATTTCCCTGACAAACGTGCCGTCGGTCTTGAATACCTGCAGTCGGTTATTGACACGGTCGCAGACGTAGACCAGTCCGTCATTGGATGGCTGTGCACAATGCACGGGGTTGCGAAATTGTTGCGCCGGTTCACTGCCGGGAACGAAGGGACCGAGATCGGTGTCGTCAGGCACGTTGCCATAGGCACCCCAGTATCGTTTGAGGGCGCCGGTGTCCGCATCGAGTACCGCCACGCGCTTGTTGCGATAACCGTCTGCGACGTAGGCTTCATTGGCCGATGGATCGAAGGATATTTCAGCGACACTGCCGAAATTTTCCTTGCTGTTGCTGTCGGTGTCGGAATCGGGCCTGCCGTACTGCGCAAGGAATTTGCCGTCCCTTGTAAACTTGAGAATGTGTGAGTCCCGCGGGCCATTGCCGCCTATCCAGACATTGTCCTTGTGATCCACGGTGATGCCGTGATTCGACGACGGCCAGGTGTAACCCTCGCCGGGTCCGCCCCAGTGATTGACCAGGTTGCCCTGCGGATCGAATTCGAGAATGTTCGGCGCCGGTGTGCAGCAATCTGCCTTGACCGGGTCGGTTGCGGCGCCGATCTCGGTGCGCTCATCGAAGGTATCGCGCCGGTGAACAATAAAGACATGATCCCTGGAATCGACCGCAAGCCCGATGGTTGCACCCAGAATCCAGTGATTCGGCAGCGGCTTGGGCCAGAAGGGATCCACCTCGAACATCGGTGCCATCCGGCTCTCGGCCTGTGCTGCGTTGTCGAGTGACTTCTGGCCGCACCCGAATGCAATTAGTGTAGTAATTGCAGCAGCTGCCGATAAAAGCGCGCGCTTGTTCATCGTCCGTTTCCCCCGGTTCCAGTGTTCGATGATGTCTGGATTCGCGCGCCAGTATACTATGGAAAATCGAATCCATCCCATCGCAAGAAAGACCAGTAGATTCGTCTGAAACCGCCGTTTTCGGCCGGCGAATCATTGACACGATGAGAAGAAAAACAAGAAAAATGAACGCTGTGCTGGCGATACTTGCCGGGACAGTTGCGCTGACGCTCGGCTCGAGCTCGCCACTGCGGGCACACGAAATCCCCGCAGATGCGGTGGTGCGCGCATATCTCCAGGTGGACGATGATGAACTCACCCTGCTGGCTCGCGTGCCACTCGAGTCGATGCGGGATGTAAAGTTTCCCCTGCGTGGCCCGGGATTTCTTGATCTGGCGTCGATTGATAAGGCGCTGCAGGATGCCGCGATTATCTGGATTGCCAACCAGATCGAATTGTATGAAGGTGAGCGACGCTTGGAGAAGTACGAACTTAAGGTGGCACGTGTTGCCTTGCCCTCAGACCGCTCCTTTTCCAGCTACACCTCCGCGCTTGCGTCGATCACAGGCCCGGCATTGCCGGAAGCGACAGAGCTCATGTGGAACCAGGCGCTGCTAGATGTAATGCTCGTGTACCCGATCGATTCGCCGAACGCGGATTTCTCCGTCAGGCCGCGTTTTGAACGACTCGGCATACGCACCACCACGGTGCTGCGCTTCATCACGAACAAGGGTGTCGAACGGCCTTATGAATTCGTCGGGGACCCGGGCCTGCTGCGTCTCGATCCGCGCTGGCATCACGCGTTCTTCCGTTTCATCGTGCTGGGATTCGAACACATCCTGGACGGTTTCGATCACCTGCTCTTTATCCTGTGCCTGATTATTCCGCTGCGGCACATTCGACCGCTGGTCGTCATTGTGACCTCATTTACCTTGGCGCACTCCATAACGCTGCTGTCCTCTGCTTTCGGTTTCGTTCCGACGGTGTCGTGGTTTCCGCCGCTGATCGAAACGCTGATCGCGGCATCGATTGTTTACATGGCCCTGGAAAATATCGTGGCTGGTGACCTGCGGCGCCGCTGGATGATCGCGTTCGCGTTTGGCCTGGTGCACGGTTTCGGTTTCGCTTTCGCACTCAGCCAGACCCTGCAATTTGCGGGATCGCACCTGGTGACATCGTTGCTTGCGTTCAATCTCGGTGTGGAATTCGGACAGTTGTTTGTGATCGTGCTGGTGGTGCCGGTCGTCAATCTGCTGTTTCGTTACGTGATGCCGGAGCGCCTTGGCATCATCATCCTGTCGGCGCTACTCGCGCACACTGGCTGGCACTGGATGAGCGAGCGGGCGGGCAAACTTGTCAGCTATTCCTTCCAGTGGCCGGATTTTGCTATGGCACCGCTTGCACTGGCGTTCCGCTGGCTGATGTTCCTGCTGGTCATTGCAACAGCATTGTGGCTGATGATGCGATGGAACAGGCGGATGCTGGGAGTTTCTCCCGGGCCGCAGAGCCTGGTCGATTGAATCGGATAGTCTCTTCTATTTATTCTTCGCTCGGCACACGGGCGTCAAGGTACTGCAGCGCTTCCTCGAATTCGTAGGAGTCGGGATTGCGATGCGTCATGTGCCGGATCACCATGAGCCTGGAATTCTCCACGCCGGCCCGGCGGTAAGCCCGGTACGCACGCTTCGTGGGTTCGAGCGCCTGATCGTAAGTTCCGGTGACAAATACATAACGGTTCCGGCGCATCTGGTCGAGCCGTAGCGGCTCATCGGAGTCCCACACTTCGACGCCGCAATTGTAAATGGCACCGCGGAACAGCTGCGCCTGATCGGTCGCGATCATGCTCGCGGTCTTGCCGCCGCCTGACAGTCCGCTGATATAGATGCGTTCTGCATCGATTGCATAGTTTTTCCGGGCGGCGGTGGTCGCGAGCAGCGCGAGCAAAATGCGACGGGCCACCGATTCGTTGTTGCCAGAACGGTCCGCCGAAATCCAAATGAGGTTGTGCCGGTCGAGGACCTCGCTCCAGCCATGCGGGATCGCCCCCGATTGCGTCGGACTGACGTAAACCAGCAAGCCCGCCGGCGTGTCGCGATCGTAAGTCGGTGGCACATACATCTGCCACTCGATGTTCTCGTGCGGTGGCAATACCGATTCGACATTCGACGCAGATTCACCGGCCAGCTCGGCGAGCGTCGACGTTAGTACCCGGTGCCCGGTGACTGCAGCCTCGCTGTCGCTGGTGCTGCTGACATCGGTCGAAGCCGCGAAACATGTCGCGGTGAAAGCGCTCAGGATCACGCTTGCAAAAAGGCCTGTCGCAGTTTTCAGCATGCTTCGTTTTCCCATGCGAATTGAGCGAATGGACCAACGATGGAGGCCAAGGTTCAGCAGGAAAACACGCGTTGCAACGTTACCACGGCAGGCTTCGGGATAACCCTCCAATCCGGTCGAAATGAAGCGCGCACAAAGGTGCAGGCTATTGGCGATTTGTAGCGTTTTAGCAACATTCGGTTCCGGCTGAAACAAAAAAAATGTCATGACGAGCCCGTTGCGAGCTTTCCTTTCCTTCGCGACAGTGGTTCAATCAGGCACAAGTATGAATCGCCGTGTCGGCGATTCTTCGATACTCACAATGCCAGACACCATGTAGATGGGGGAGAGAGCACATGTTAAGTACGCCTAAAGTATTTAGGTTCCTCATGTCTGCTGCTGCGTTTGTGCTTGCGATGCCGGTTATGTCCCCGGTCTCGCTGGCACAGGACGTGCAGCCGGACGCAGATGTTGAGGAAATCATCACCACGGGTACGCGCCGTGACGAACGCAGCGCTTCGGATTCTTCCGTGCCCATCGATGTCATCGGTGGCCAGGAACTGGTCGAGATCGGTACGACCGACCTGAACGAGCTGCTGAGGGATACCGTGCCATCCTACAACGTGCAGTCGCATTCCATCGACGACGCAGCGACACTGGTGCGCCCGGCCACGATGCGCGGCCTGCCACCTGACAACGTGCTGGTGCTGGTGAACGGCAAACGCCGTCACCGTTCCGGCGTTATCGCGGAACTCGGCAGTTCGCTGAACGAGGGCTCGCAGGGCGCAGACATTTCCGCGATCCCGGCACTCGCCATCAAGCAGGTCGAAGTGCTGCGTGACGGCGCGGCGGCGCAATACGGCTCGGACGCGATTGCAGGCGTATTGAACTTCGTGCTGGACGATTCGGCACAGGGCACGACCCTTGAAGCACGTACCGGCGAGTTCATGGAAGGCGACGGCACCTTGCTGCAGCTCGCGGCCAATACCGGCATTGCGCTTGGCGACTCTGGCTTTTTGAACCTCACCGGTGTCTGGAGCGAGCAGGACCCGACCAGCCGGTCGTTACAGCGTACCGACGCCGACAGCCTCGGCAATTTCGGTGCACCGGACCAGCTCTACAGCGCACCGAATGGAATACGGCAGCCGTACGCCCAGATCTGGGGCCAGCCGGAGACCCGCGACAACTGGAACATCTTCGCCAACATGGGCGTCCAGGTAAGCGACTCGATGGAGGTCTATGCATTCGGCAACTACGGCCGGCGCGAGACCGAAGGCGGATTCTTCTACCGCAATCCGAATAACCGTGGCGGTGTATTCACCAACGGCGGTATTCGCGCGGTCGTTGATACAAATATCCAGGCGGGCGACACAGGTGTGATCTCAAACTGCCCGGCGCTGCCCAGCCCGGGCGGTACGGTGACCGCGTCGCAGGCCGCGATTATTGCTGCAGACTACACGGCGCGGACGACCCTGCCCGCCAACTGCTGGCTGGCGAATTCGGTCATGCCGGGTGGCTACACGCCGCAATTCGGCGGCCAGCTGCAGGATGCGAGCATCGTCGGCGGCCTTCGTGGCGAGTTCGGCTTCAATGACCGTTTGTCTTACGACTTCAGCGGCGGCTACGGGCGCAACAAGGTGGACTTCTTCCTGAACAACACCTGGAACCCGTCGCGCGGGCCGGATGGCATCACCAACGGCGAGTTGCAAAGGGACTTCGAACTCGGTTCTTACGTTCAGTCCGAGGTCAACCTGAATGCCGACTTCGTCTATGCGCTGCCGGTGGAGGCGTTTGCCTCTGACCTGAGTTTCGCCTTCGGCGCGGAGTATCGCGACGAGATCTTCGAAACCATCATCGGCGAAGTGAATTCATGGGAAGCGGGCCGTTTCGCATTCCAGAGTGGAAACGGTACGAACTTCTACAATGACGGCGTCACGCGGTTGCCCGATCTCAGCATCGGCGCACACGGTTTCGCCGGTTTCAGCCCGATACAGGCGGGCCTGTTCGGCCGCTCCAACATTGCGGTTTATGGCGAAGGCGAAGCGGATCTCACTGACAGGCTGACGGCATCTCTTGCCGTGCGCTACGAAGACTTCGAGAGCTTCGGTGATACCACGAACTTCAAGGTTGCGGGGCGTTTTGCATTTACGGATGCCTTCGCGGTTCGCGGTTCCTATAACACCGGCTTCCGAGCCCCGACACCCGGACAGGAAAACGTGACCAAGGTGTCGACCATCCTGGTCAACGGTGAACTGTCGCAAAGCGGCCAGATTCCGCCAACCAATCCCCTTGCGGTGGCTCTTGGTGGAGAACAGCTGGGCCCTGAGGAGTCGGCCGGTTATTCCGCCGGTTTCGTCTGGGATATCTCGGACCGACTGAGTCTCACCGCGGACTATTTCAATATTAACGTTGATGATCGTATCGCCTTCACCGGAACCATCGACATTACGGCCGAGGATCCGAATGATCCGCAGTATGCTAGTCTGAATTGCCCGAACGCCAAGGCCAATCCGGTCGGCACTCTGGCAATGTGTCTGCAGGAGCTCGGCGTACCCGGCGCGGCGGACCTTTCCTCGGTCACCTTCTACACCAACGACTTCGAAACGACCACGCAGGGCATTGACGTTGTGTTGTCATGGGACACCGAGTGGGGCAACGCAGGCTCGGGCACGTTTACCGCTGCCGTGAACTGGACCGACACGCAGGTGGATAGCGCCGGCCAGGAAGTGAGTCGTGACAAGGTGGTCGACCTGGAGAATCAGAATCCGTCCACTCGTGGTGTGTTCTCTTACAACCACCAGATCAATGATTTCAACTTCCTCGTGCGTGCCAGCTACTACGATGACTGGGTGAACTCGCAGATCGGTGGCGGAGATACGACGCCGCGTGGTCCGGATGGAACCGGATACACGATCTCCTGCGCGATCGACAACGCCGGCGGCGACGATTGCTACGACGGCACCGTGATTTTCGATATCGAGGCGGCTTATACCTTCGCCGATCGCTTCACTGTTGCTGTTGGTGCGGACAACGTGCTGGATGAGGAAGGGGCGGTGGATATCCAGAGTTTGAATGATGACGGCACTCTCACAAGTGTTGGTGCCGGCAACCACTACTCTGATACCACTCCCTGGGGCATCGACGGCGGGTTCTGGTACGCTCGTCTCACCGCCAACTTCGACTAGTTGTAAAAGCTACAAGCTGGAAAAAGGAAAGGCGCTTTTCGCAAGAAAAGCGCCTTTTTCTTTGGCGCAATTAGGGTGACAGTAACCTCAATTCATGACACATCAGAATTAGAGTGACAGTAACCTTAATTCCCAGCGGAAATTGTGAGTTTGACATTGGGTAGCTGCGCTGTCTGCCGTGTCATGAATTAAGGTTACTGTCACTCTAATTTGAAGTTACTGTCACCTTAATTGCTGGATGTTGGCGTCAATCCATCGCAAAACATCCGCCATGAACTCATCACGATTGATCTCGTTCATCATTTCATGGCGGCCATTTGCATAAACCTTCAGGGTAACGTTCGTGTGGCCAGTACGCCGGTAGGCATCGGCGAGACGGTTCATGGCGCCACGTCCGCCGACCGGGTCCTTCTCACCGCCGGTGATCAGCACCGGCATTTCCAGGGGAATTTTGCGTATCGAGCGTCGCTTGCGAATCTTGAGCATGGCACCGGTGAGATCTGTCCAGAGTCGATTGCTCGAGTCGGCGCCGCACAGCGGATCGGCGACATAGCGGTCGACTTCGGATTCATCGCGACTCAACCAGTCGAATTCAGTGCGATTCGGCGCAAAGCGTTTGTTGAACGAGGCGAAACCCATCTGATTGAGAAGGACACTTTTTTCGCGGGGACCGTGACGCCAGGCGAGGAATCGCGCGATCCAGTGACCGGGAATCAGTTGGCGGCGTGCCGGCAGCGATGATCCCGAGAGAATGAGCGCGGCGGCATTCTGCGGATTTCGCATCAGGAAGGCCTGCGCAATAAAGGAACCCATGCTGTGTCCCAACAACACGATAGGCAAATCCGGTTGGCGGCGCTCGATCTCCTCCTGCACGACGACGATGTCCGAAATGACGAGGTCCCAGCCCCGGCTGTCAGCGAAATGACCGAGCTCGTGTTCCGCGCAGTTTTCGCCGTGGCCGCGGTGATTGTGTGCAACAACCGCGTAGCCGTGCTTGCGGCATTCCACGGCGAAACGATGGTACCGTGCCGGGTGTTCACCGAGCCCGTGCAATATTTGCACGATCGCTCCCGGATGCCCGTGATCATCCGGCGGCCAGTAATCGACCAGTATCTTGCGTCCGTCGTCAGCGACGCAGATCGATCTCTGAATTTCTATCGCCAAGGCGCTCACCTCATAGGTTCAGGGCGGGACTGCCCGGTTCGTGATCGCGAGCGTGCGAAATCCCAGCACCAGGAGCAAGGCCAGCTTGAGCAATTCAAGGGTCGCGTAAGCAGCATGAACGAACGACGGCCCCGGCTCGCCACCGGCGACAATCTGCAGCGAACGTGCCGACAATGCGGGCAGCAGCCAGACCGACTGGGCCATCAATATCAGCGTCAGCATGGCGCACTCTGCCCAGAATCGGCGGCCCTGACCGGACACTCGTACGGTAATCAGCACCACCACCAGCGCTAACAATTCGGCCTTGTTGAGCAGCGAAAATACGATGCGGCCCAGATCCAGTGCGGCCGCCCGTGACAGCGTGCTCGCGGTAAACCGGGCCGGTGACTCCAGCAGCGAGATTCCTGCGGTCATGCCGAACCAGGCGAAGCAGGGCCACGCTGGATTTGCGATGGCGCGTCCTAATGCTTTCAGCGCTGCCTTGTTTACAGGCATAATTCCACACCCTGTGAATTCGTGGTGGCCGCCAGTTTAACGAATGCACGACGTTTCCGCCCGACGCAATCGGCACTCGAACAATTATGAACAAGAATAAAGAGTCGCAGCTCGCCAGTGCCGTACTGATGATTCGTCCGGTACGATTCCAGAGCAATCCGATTACAGCCGAATCCAACCGGTTTCAGGGCAAAATCAGCGCAACGCCGGAGCAGCAACAGGCGGCGGCAGCCAGGCAATTCGAATCGATCGCTGCCGAACTCAGCGCACAGGGAATCCGCGTCATCTGTTTTGACGATACCCCGGAACCGCACACACCGGATGCGATTTTTCCGAACAACTGGGTCAGTTTCCATGCGGATGGCACGGTGGTCCTGTATCCGATGCTGGCCGTCAATCGCCGCACCGAAAGGCGTATGGATATCATCGACAGCCTGGCGGACAAGTACGGCTTCGACGTTCGACGAGTCATCGATCTGACGCAGCACGAGAACGACGGCCATTACCTGGAAGGCACCGGCAGCATGGTGCTCGATCGCAGCAACCGTATTGCCTATGCATGCCTCTCGCCGAGAACACATCTGGATGCGTTGGGCGATTTTGCACAGCAAATGGACTACGAAGTCGTCGCATTTGATGCGGTCGACAGGGATGGCGCGGCCATCTACCACACAAACGTGCTAATGAATGTCGGTGAAGCACTCGCAGTGATCTGTGATGAAGCCGTTCGCGACAGCCAACAGCGTGAGGCCGTATTGAAAAGCCTGGCGCAGACCGGGCACGAAGTGCTTCCACTGACCATGCGGCAACTCGAATCGTTTGCAGGCAATATGCTCGAGCTCAAGACTCCTTCCGGCGCATCACTGATGGCGATGTCCGAGAAGGCGCGCAAATCGCTTTCTGCCGCGCAGATCAGAACAATCGAGAAGTACGCGAGGATCGTCAGTTCGCCCATCGATGACATCGAGCGCTCGGCCGGAGGCAGCGTACGCTGCATGCTGGCCGAAATTCACCTTCCTTCGGTCCGGCTGCGGCGCGCTCCGCCGTGACGAGCGGGATTTGACATTCATTCTGACAGCCTGAGCGCTTGAGCAATCGACCCAAGGATTCCTGATGGCCGCGGTACGCGAAAGAATATTGATGTGTCCTCCCGATTATTTTTCGGTGGATTACGTTATCAACCCGTGGATGGCCGGTCACGAGGGCAAGCCCGATCTCGAACTGGCGAAACATCAATGGCAAACACTACGCAACGCCCTTGCTGAACATGCCGAGATCGTCATCATGGACCCGCAACCGCACTTGCCCGACCTGGTATTTACTGCCAACGCCGGTGTCGTTTATGGCAGGAAGGCCATCGCCAGCCATTTCATGCCTCACGAAAGGCGCCCGGAAGAGCCGCATCTGAAGAAGTGGTTCCGCGAGAACGGTTACGAACTGCTTGGCCTCGACGAGAAGATCGGCTTCGAAGGCGCTGGCGACTGTCTCTTTGACCGCGGCGGCCCATGGCTATGGACCGGCTACGGATTTCGCACCGAAATCGAGGCGCATGCAGAAATCCAGAGGTTTTTCGATGTCGACCTGGTTTCGATTCGGCTGACCGATGCACGTTTCTACCATATCGATACCTGTTTTTGCCCGCTCACGGATGGTTTCCTTGTCTATCATCCGCCGGCCTTCGATTACGATTCGCGCATTGCAATCGAAAGCCGTATCCCGTCGCACAAGCGTATCGTCGTGGACACGGCCGATGCGGGAAATTTCGCCTGCAACGCTGTCAACATCGGGCACCACATTTTTCTCAATCGTGCGTCGGCACCATTGAAAGCCAGGCTGATGGTTGCCGGTTTCGAGGTACACGAGATCGGGTTGTCAGAATTTCTGAAAGCCGGTGGATCCGCCAAGTGCCTGACGCTGAAACTCGACGAACTGGTTCGCAAGTGATGTTTGAAAGTGATCTTGGTAATTGTCATTCGCAACTGATACAGAATTTGTGAACAGCAAGCTGCAAGGTTCAGAGCTTCGTTACCGGATTCGCCCCGCGAATCCCGGTGCGCATCTCTATGAAATCTCGGTGGAAGTGCAGAGCCCGGATCGCGCCGGCCAGATTTTCCGGCTGCCCGCATGGATCCCTGGCAGCTACCTGATCCGCGACTATGCCAAGCACGTGGTCTCGATCCGGGCCGAATCCGAGGGGCATGAAATCAGGCTGGAGAAGATCGACAAGAGCAGCTGGTTGGCGGATCCGGTCGAGGCTTCTCTGAACCTGGTGCTGGAAGTCTATGCTTTCGATTCCGGCGTGCGTGGCGCGCATCTCGATACCACACACGCGTACTTCAACGGAACCTGCGTATTCCCCGAGGTTGTCGGGCAGGAGAATCGTCCGTGCGAGCTTGTCATCGAAGCGCCGCCGGACGGTATTGGTGCCGATTGGCGCGTCGCAACGTCGATGCGGGCGCATGGTGCCCGCAAGTATGGGTACGGCAGTTATGCAGCGGAGAATTATGCCGAGCTCATCGATCATCCGGTAGAGATCGGGCAACTGCAGATTGGCGAGTTCGAAGCCGGCGGCATTCCCCATACGATTGCGATTCGAGGCACCTCGCGAGTCGACATGGCGAGGATTTGCCACGATTTGTCAACGCTTTGCGCCAAGCAGCTCGCGTTTCTTGGCCGACCGAAAAATCTTGACCACTACCTGTTTCTGCTGATGCTGCAGGAGGAAGGCTACGGCGGGCTGGAGCATCGCTGTTCGTCGAGCCTGGTTTGCGGCCGGTCCGACCTTCCCGTGCGCGGCGAGACCATAATCAAAGAGGGATACCGAAAATTTCTCGGTCTTTGCAGTCACGAATATTTCCATTTGTGGCACGTCAAGCGCATCAAGCCGGAGGCTTTCACGCCCTACGATCTGCAAAAGGAGACCTACACCGGCCTGTTGTGGGTCTTCGAGGGAATAACGTCCTACTACGACGACCTGATGTTGCATCGCGCCGGGCTGATCAGCCAGGAAAGTTACCTGGAACTCCTGGGCAAGACGATCACACGCGTTATTCGTGCCCTCGGCCGGTTTCGCCAAAGTGTCGAGGACTCGAGCCTTGATGCGTGGACCAAATTCTACAAACAGGATGCGAATTCCAGTAACGCAGTCGTCAGTTATTACACCAAGGGTGCGCTGATCGCACTCGCGCTGGATCTGACGCTGCGGCATCTGAGCGATGGCCGGTGCTCGCTCGACGATGTCATGAAAGAGTGCTGGCGACGCTTTGGCGAGACAGACGAAGGCATGCCGGAACGGGGCTTCGAATCGGTGGCGGCGTCCGTGTCCGGCGCCGAACTCGGCGATTTCTTTGAACGCTACGTGCGTGGCACATCGGACCTGCCCTTGCGGCAGCTGCTCGAGGAAGCGGGAGTCGTCTTCGGCTTGCGCCAGGCAGAAGATGCGAAGGACTTGGGTGGCACCGGGCCGCGCAATGAACGGGTGGCCAAAGCCTGGCTCGGGGCAAGCCTGCAGAACCGCAGCGGCAAGAACCTCATTTCCGTCGTACATTCGGCAAGCCCGGCGGAAAAGGCCGGGCTTGCCCCGGGCGACGAGCTGGTGGCGCTGGACAACCTGAAGTTGACGGTGGCCAATGCCGATGCCTTGCTGCGCGATTTTCGCGAGGGCGATGCGGTGACGATCAGCGTGTTTCGCGGTGACGAGTTATTACGATTTCCAGTTACCCTGCAAACTCCACCGGAGGACACCTGTTACCTGACGTTCGCCGAGAATCCTTCCCCTGCGGTCATGGCTCGACGCAAGGCATGGCTGACAGGAACGACGCCTGCTCGAGCAGTCTGATCCGCGGCATTGCACGAGTATCCCTCCGTTGAGTGCAATGATACAAAATCCGCATCTGCGCCTGTTCGCCGGTGCGCTGATGATCAGTTTTTCCCCCGTGTTCGTGAAGTTGACCAGCGTAGCTCCGACAACCAGCGGCTTTTACCGCGTGTTATTCGGCGGTGTTGTAGTCGTTATCTATCTTGCAATAACGCGACGGCGCCTGACGTTCAGCGCCAAAGCCTGGATTGCCCTGGTACTGTCGGCAATCTTCTTTGCCCTGGATCTCTGGTTCTGGCATCGCAGCATCCTGTATGTCGGAGCTGGACTGTCGACCCTGCTGGCGAATTTCCAGGTGCTCATCATGATGGCGGCGGGGGCATTGCTGTTCAATCAGAGGCCGAGTCGCATGCAACTCGCAGCGGTGCCGCTGGCGATCGCCGGACTCGCACTGATCGTGGGCTTCGACTGGGACAGCTTTTCCGCCGATTACCGCCTGGGCATAGCCTACGGCTTGCTGACAGCCGTTTGCTACGCCGGCTACCTGCTGTACATGCGGCAGGCGAGGATGAATTCATCGCACGCTATGCCGTCGCGGGAAATTGCCGTCATGTCATTACTGGTCGCGGCCCTGCTCGGATTGGCCACCGCGTTCGAAGGCGTGTCGTTGCAGATACCAAGCGTCTCGGACGGGATCTGGTTGCTGCTCTACGGCGTGCTGTGCAACGCGATCGGCATGTTGCTCATTGCCAGCAGCCTGTCCAAGGTGACGACTACCGAGGTCGGGCTGGCGTTGCTGGCGCAACCGACCTTGAGTTTTCTCTGGGACATCCTTTTCTTTGGCCGCTCGCTGTCACTCATGGAAGCCACCGGCGCATTGCTTTCGCTGGCAGGCATTTATCTCGGCTCGATGAAAACCTCACAGCAGGCTTAGAGCGCCAGGGAGAATCCCGATATCGAAACGAGTCTGCAATGCCTGAACCTCGCCATCCAGGTGCGAGGGAACCGGCGCGTCGGCTTCGATGACGCATTGCCGAATCCGCTGAATTGAAATCCCGGGTTCGCCGATGTGCGTGCCGTTCATCAGCCGCGGCAGCAGCCGCAGGATGCGCAGTCGGCTCACAGGACCGGCAATAACGAGATCGAGTTCTCCATCGTCATTGTGCGCAGCCGGTGCGATCCGGAACATCCCACCGATCCAGGCGCCGTTGCTGACGTTCGCCAGGGTCATGGGGCCGCGTAGAACCTGGCCATCGAAACGAATGTTCATTTGCGGCGTTATCACACCATCCCACATCGCCTGCATGACCGCGACCAAGTACACAAGGTCGCCGATCGGCAGCCGGTTGGCGCGGGCGATGCGCGTGACCTTGGCATCGAACCCAACGCCTGCGCCATTGGCAAAAAAACGATCGTTCATGCGGCCCACATCGACCGGGCGGGCCGGCGCACCGGCACGCAGCCGCCCGGCGAGCAGCAGAACCGCGTCCTCCCAGTGCAGTGGAATTCCCGAAGCCTTTGCAAAGTCATTGCCGGTACCGATCGGAATGACGCCGAGAGCAACAGCTTTTCGCGAACGCATGATGCCGTTGACTGCTTCGTGAATGCTGCCGTCGCCACCAGCGACGATCAGCTTGCTCGTACCCGCACATGCCGCGTCGTAAACGCGTTGCTCGAGATCGCCGGGCGCATTGCTTTGGACAACAGAGTGTGTGATTCCCTGCGCATCGAAAAGAGTCTGTATCGCGCCCAGTTTGCGGCCGGCGCGGCCGCGGCCCGCTGCCGGGTTGATGAACAGCGGAATGGCTGTGTTATGCATTGGCCCTGTCCACGCGAAGGCCGCTCCCGGCGATGTTACAATGCCGCACGATATTGCCACCCGCATAAAGGCGCAAGCTGTGCTTGAACTCGGTACCAAGTTTCTCATCAGTTACTTCATCGGTTCATTGATGGGCGCGCTGATCGTTGGCCGGCTGCGGGGAGGCATCGATATCCGCAAGCTGGGGAGCGGCAACGCCGGTGGCACCAATGCGCTGCGAACGCAGGGCCTGGCATTCGCCGCTGTGGTGGTGGTCATCGACGTCGGCAAGGGAATATTCGCGACGGCTGTCGTCCCGGGTCTCGATTTACCTCTGATAGGCACGGACCCGCAAATATCACGCGTATGGCTGACCATTGCTTGTGCAGCCGCCTCTGTCACCGGGCATGTCTGGCCAATCTGGCACAATTTTCGCGGCGGCAAGGGTGCCGCCACCCTGATCGGAACGTTGCTCGTACTCGCGCCCGTGATCATCCTGCCGGTGTTGCTGATCTGGTCCTGGGTATTCGTTCTGTCCGGCTATGTGGGACTGGCTACCCTGTGCGGTGCCATGACCGCACCGCTGTATCTCGCCGTCACTCGCTTGCCAGCGGATCAGCCTTTGTTCAGCTATTGTCTCGTGATGGCGCTGTACCTCGTCTTCAGTCATCGATCGAACATTACCCGCATGCGTGCCGGCACCGAGTTTCGCAACACACGGCTCATGGTCTTTCGCAGCCGCGCGGCTGCGGCAAACGATGACGATACCGAACGCTGAAGCGCTGCGAAGCTCTCTCAGTCCGGAGACCCTGTCCGGGCTGGAACTGCTGCAGGTCCTCCCGGAGATCGATTCAACGAATCGTTATCTGC
>JAHKKM010000181.1 GCA_020027645.1 Pseudomonadota bacterium | reverse complement strand
AGTCACTACATCGACCTGCACAATTTCGAGCAGCATTCCGCGGCGTTCGTTGCGCTGAATCCGAATGGCCAGGTCCCGGTGCTGGTGCACAACGGAGCAGTCATCAGCGAGTCGACCGTAATCAACGAATACCTGGACGAAGTGTTCCCCGGTCCGAAACTGGTGCCGAAGGATCCGGTCGCGCGGGCGCGCATGCGGATCTGGAGCAAGTTCGTGGACGAGTATTTCTGCCCGGCGCTGAGCCGCATCGGCTGGAGCATCATCATCCCGCAAATCGCGGCACGCCTGAAGTCGGGTGAACTGGAGGAGGCGTTGAAGAAAGTGCCGCTCGAGGAACAACGCCGCAAATGGCGGACGGCGGCCACCGAGTCGTTCACCCCCGAAGAACTGGCCGAGTCAAGGCGCCAGGTCGGCGTGTCCATCGAACGCATGGAGAAAATTCTGCAAAACTCGAAATGGCTGGCCGGGGACGAATACTCGCTTGCCGATGTGAACTCCTATTCCATGGTCGCCGGCGTGCCACGATTGATCCCGGAAGCGATGAACGAAGAAAAAACTCCGCGATCGATGGATTGGCTGAAAAGAATGAATGCGCGGCCTGCCGTCCAGGCAGCGCTCGCGACCTCCAGAATGCCGAAGCCGGGTCACTGATCCGTGGCTTCGACAGTACGCCTGGAGAAGTCCGGCCGGATCGGACTGGTCATCATCGACAACCCGCCGGTCAATGCGATTTCGCATTCCGTCCGGCAGGGGCTGCGCGATTGTTTCCGCAAGGCCGCGAAAGACGCGGCTATCGATGCCGTGGTGCTGCTTTGCGAAGGACGCACTTTCATCGCCGGCGCCGACCTCGCCGAATTCGATGCGCCGATAGCCGAGCCGAGCTGCCACCAGGTTTTCTCGGTCATCGAAGGAATGGACAAGCCGGTGATTGCCGCGCTGCACGGGACGGCGCTCGGCGGTGGCCTCGAAACGGCACTCGCTTGCCACTATCGCGTGGCCGACAGTGGCGCGCGCCTCGGGTTTCCCGAGATCAATCTCGGAATCGTGCCGGGCGCCGGCGGCACGCAACGGCTGCCGAGAATTGTGGGTGTGAAGACCGCACTGCAGATGCTGCTCTCCGGTAATCCGATCGATGCCAAAGAGGCGCGGTCCTGCGGACTCGTCGATGCTGTGACGGACCAGGATCTGCGGCGGACTGCAATTGAGTTTGCGGAACGCTGCCTGGCCGACGGCCGCGGCCCGCGGCGTGCCTGCGATATCATTGTCGAGCGGGACAAAGTGACCGATAAGCTGTTGCAGGCCGAGCGGGCGCGCGTCGCAGCCGAGATGCCGCAACGGCTGGTGCCGGGGATGGATATCGATGCGGTCGAAGCGGCAATCGACCTGCCGTTCGCGAAAGGGCTTAAGCGTGAAACCGAACTGAGTGACGCTTCGCTCCTGACGACCGAATCAAGGGCGATGCGGCGGCTGTTCTTTGCCGAGCGTGCGAGTTCGAAAATCCCCGGTGTCGATCCTGAAAAAGCGCGGAACATTGCATCGGGCGGCATCGTCGGCGGAGGAACGATGGGCCGCGGGATTGCGATGGCGTTCGCGAACGCAGGGCTCCCGGTGATCCTGATGGACGTGGACAGGAACGCCGTCACGCGTGCGCTCGATCTCATTCGGGAGGAATACGGCCGGCGTGTCAGCAAGGGCCGCATGACGAAGGCAGAGCTCGAAGGCAGCATGGCGCTGATCCGCGGCTCGACGGAGTATCGCGATTTTGCAGACGCCGACGTGGTGATCGAGGCGGTGTTCGAAAACGTGGCGCTGAAAAGGAAAGTCTTCGAGAGCCTCGACTCGGTGTGCAAGGCAGGTGCAATCATTGCCACCAATACCTCGACCCTGGATGTGGTGGAAATCGCATCGGCCACCGGACGTACGGCGGATGTGGTCGGGCTGCACTTCTTCAGTCCCGCGCAGGTGATGCGCCTGCTGGAGATCGTGCGCACCGGCGATACATCGGACGACGTGCTTGCCACATCGATGCAGCTCGCAAAGAAGCTGCGGAAAGTCGGTGTCCTCTCCGGAAACAGTTATGGCTTCATCGGCAACCGCATGATGGATCCCTATGGCCGCGAGGCCGAACGCATGCTGCTCGAAGGCGCGACACCGCGCCGCATCGACGACGTGCTGCAGCGCTTCGGCATGGCTATGGGCATACTCGCTGTCTACGATATGGCCGGCGTCGATGTCGGTTACAAGGTGCGGCAGGAACGCAAGGACCAGCTTCCGGATGACCCGAGCTTTTATCGTGCATCGTCCATGCTGGTCGAACGCGGCTGGCTGGGGCAGAAGACCGGCATCGGGTATTACCGCTACGCGAAAGGCTCACGGGAACGGCAGGACAATCCTGAGGCTATCGAGATGTTTGCCGCCGAGGCGGCGCGTCTTGGCATCGAGCAGCGGCAAATCTCCGATGAGGAGATCGAGCAACGCTGTCTCTATGCGATGATCAACGAAGGGGCGAGAGTTCTGGAAGAGGGCGTTGCGCTCAGGGCATCCGACATCGACGTGGTCTACACTTCAGGCTACGGATTCCCTCGCTATAGGGGCGGACCGATGTTTTACGCCGATACCGTCGGCCTGGCTGAGATCTGTGAGCGTATCGATGCTTTCGCAAAAAGGCTCGATCCGCAGTACTGGCAGGCATCGAGCTTGCTGCGATCGCTCGCCGCCAGCGGTGACGCGATCGCCGACTACGTGAACGACTGAATCACCGATAAGAATCGCTAATCAAAGGACATTGCACTGCATGGCCGGAAAACAGAAAAAATCGATGAACGTCAAAGAGCTGGTCGCCATCGACATGCACGTTCATGCCGAAGTGTCGACCCGCGATCCGCTGGACGCGGAGAAGAAGGCGTTCGAAAAGGCAGCGAAAAAATACTTCAAGGAGCAGGGCGACAAGCCGACTATAGCCGAGACCGCGCAGTACTATCGCGAGCGCAAGATGGCCTGCGTCATCTTCACGGTCGACGGTGAACGGGCGCGCGGCCAGAAACGGATGTCGAACGAGGAAGTCGCGGAGGTCGCCAACGAGAACAGCGATGTGATGATTCCGTTTGCGAGCATCGATCCGGCGAAAGGACGCCTCGGTGCGCGGGAAGCGCGCCGCCTCATCAAGGATTACAAGGTCAAGGGATTCAAGTTTCACCCGCAGTTCCAGGAATTCTTTCCGAACGACCGCATGGCGTACCCGCTGTACGAAGTCATTGCCGAGGCGAAACTGCCGGCACTGTTTCACACCGGGCATTCGGGCATGGGCACCGGGATGCCCGGTGGCGGAGGCATACGGCTGAAGTACGGCAACCCGATGCACGTCGATGACGTCGCCGTCGATTTTCCCGACATGCCGATCATCCTCGCGCATCCATCCTGGCCATGGCAGGACGAGGCGTTGTCGATCTGCCTGCACAAACCGCAGGTCTACATCGATCTCTCCGGCTGGTCACCGAAATACTTCCCACCGCAACTCGTGCAGTACGCCAATACGCAACTGAAGCACAAAGTGTTGTTCGGCTCGGACTTCCCGCTGATCAAGCCCGACAGGTGGCTCGCGGATTTCGAGAAAGCGGACTTCCGCGATGAGGTCAGGCCGCTGATCCTGCGCGAGAACGCGATTCGGCTCCTGGGCCTGGGCGCCTGACCGGCTTCAGCTAAGCGGCATCATCGTCGGGGTTGCCTTTGATGGAATGGCTCCCTTCGGTCCGCTTAATTTCCACCAAAGGCAACCCCGACGACGATGCCTCCTGTCAAACGCTCGGACAAGACCTGCCCTTGGCGAACGGCACCACCGCGCCACCGCTGGATAGCGGACCATTTCACATTACTCGTAGTCGACATATGTGTCGATTACGCGTAATATCAAAATCATGTGGAGTGAGCGCCAGATCATCGAGATCTTCCACCTGCTGTTCCTGCGGGCGTTCGGCGCGCGCGTGGACAAGTCCCTTTTTGCACTCAAAGGTGGATGCAATCTGCGGTTCTACCTCAAGAGCATCCGCTACTCGGAAGATTTGGATCTCGACATCCACACCATGTCCGTCAGTACGCTCCGGAACAATGTCAGTCGTCTGCTCGAAGCACCGTCTTTCGCGCAAGCGCTGCGAGCACAGGGAATTGAGATAGCCAGGACGTCTCTGCCGAAGCAGACCGAAACAACGCAGCGCTGGAAGCTGACGTTGCGTATCAGCGAATCCGGTGCCGAGGTGCCGACAAAGATCGAATTCTCGCGGCGCGGCCTGGACGGCGATAAGGCGGTGGAACCCGTGGATGCGGAGATCATCCGAACATACCGCCTTTATCCGGTAATCGTGCAGCACTACTCCGTGCACACGGCCTTCGCCCAGAAAGTTTCGGCTCTGGCATTGCGCGAGCAGGTGCAATCAAGGGACGTGTTCGATCTGAAACTGCTGCTGGATGCAGGAGGGGCGGAGCAGCCGCTGCCCGCGGCAGCAGTCGGCTACCGGTCCGCCGCAATTGACCATGCGCTCGCGATCGACTACGACGCGTTCGCCGGCCAGGTCCTGGCATTTCTGGCGCCCGAGTACCAGGAACACTATGGGAACCGAAAGGTCTGGGCCAAACTGCAGCAGCAGGTCATCGACGGTCTTGAGGCTCTGGGGAGATGAACCAGATCGAAGCCCTGCAACGACTGCGAACGCTCGCGACGCCGGTCGTCGAAACGCGTGACGTTGCCGCGCTGCTGCAGGTCTCGACAAGCAATGCGACCACGATCCTCCGACGCCTCGCACAGAAAGGAATGATCGTCCATCTCAACCGCGGTCGGTGGCTGGTGCACGAGAAGATCGACCGTCTGGCGTTGCCCGAACTGATTTCGGCACCCTACCCGGCGTACATCTCGCTGCAATCGGCGTTATTTCACCATGGATTGATCGAGCAGATTCCATCGGTCGTCTATGCCGTTACGCCAGCGCGGCCCCGCCGCCTGCAGACTCCCCTGGGCACGATCTCCTTTCATCGCATGCCGC
>JAHKKM010000043.1 GCA_020027645.1 Pseudomonadota bacterium | reverse complement strand
CCGCTTGCGTTACGCGCACACGGGAACCGACCGCGAGTATTTTTCGCCACTCGAGGTGGCATACAAGAATCGGAAGGGCCTGTCGGATGAAGGCCGGACCGAAATGTACCAGCGATTCTTTTATACGGCGATACCGCGCTACATCGAGGCAGGCGAAACGATTTCAGGATTCATTTTCACGCACGTTCGGCCGGGCACCAAAGATTTCAACGTCGACATTTACGCCAAAGGCGTCAGTCACAGTTTTACCTTCTTTATCACGGTCCCGGGATTTGTGCCGGATCATGCCGAAGTCGACTTCCTGAGTCTTTACGCGGCCGACGAATTGCAGGATTTGAATGAGCAGCGCTTTCGCAAGCTGCTGGCCGATCTCGACTGTTGCTCGACGGATGTCACCGGCGAAAAACGGGGCAGTCCGCTGAATGTCGTGCTGGTCGGCGAAGGCCGTGACATTCGTTATGCCTTGCTTCGCGCCAAATGGCGCGAGACCGCCGCAAACGAGTCGACGTCACGGCCCGGCGCTGCCGACTATTTTTATCGCGGCCGGCATCAGGACGCCGTGTTGCGCTTCGATGGAAGTGGCAAGGACGACGGCTATTACGAACTGCGTCTGTGGTTGTCGCCGTACCGGCTGGACGGGACCCTGGTCTGGCTCGGACAACTGCGGCATTTCATCGAGCATCGCTGGATAAAAACCAGGCCGGATCCGGACATCGATAATGCGCGAGCTTTCATGTCGCAAAACCTCTGGTACGGACAGGCTCTGCTGAAGTACGCACTCGTGGCTAGCGGACACGCAGTGTTGCTGGAGGCGCAGCAGCCGGATTTTCAAGGCAGCGAGTACTTTACCAACGGCGTTCGCCACATATTCTGGCTGTCCGGACAGCCCGTGTCGCTGCTCGAAACCGTCAATGCCGGCTGGGATCAGGAAGACTGATGTTCAATACGAACAGGACACAAGGCAAAGCGCAGCCGGGCGTTGCGCGCTTCATTTTGTCGCTCTGGATGCTGCTTTGCGCTATTGCAGGATGCGCGTCGGGCTGGAACCCGATTCCGGCGGATACCGTGCCTTTCCGCGAACGGTCGCAGACGCAAAGCCGGGACGGTATTCGCGTGACCGCAGCGGTACCCAGCGCCGCGGAGACACGGGAGATCTTTGGTGCGGACCTGTATGACCGTGGTGTGCAGCCGGTGTGGCTCGAGATCGAGAATACACGCGACGAGAGAATTTCATTTCTGCCGGTGGGCCTGGATTCCAACTATTTCACGCCGATCGAAACGGCTTCCATGCACGAAAGCGAAAAGAACCGGCGGCAGATGGAGCAGTATTTCTTCAGCAGCGGCGTCAATGGCCACATCTTGCCAGGCGTGGCCAGGAGCGGGTTCGTGTTCACGCATCTGGACGAGGGCACCAAGGCATTTAATGTCGACCTCATAAGCGCCAAGGGGGCGTGGCCGTTCACTTTTTTCATACAGGTGCCCGGATTGAAGGTTGATCATTACGACGTCGACTTCGCCGGCATGTACACAACGGATCAGATCAAAGAGCTGGACCGCGACGGGCTGATTGCCTGGCTCGAGTCAGCGCCTTGTTGTGTCCGCGACGAGAAAGACACAAACAACGGCGACCCGCTGAATATCGCCGTGATCGGCGACCCGAAAGAAGTCTATTACGCGTTTATTCGTGCCGGCTGGGACGAGACCGAAATTGTTGCGGCATCCTCCGGATTCAAGACCGCCATTTCGTTCCTGACGGGGGGCGAATACCGTTACTCACCGGTCAGCAGCCTGTATGTTTTCAATCGTCGCCAGGATGTTGCGTTCCAACGGGCCCGCGAGAACATTCATGAGAGGAATCACCTGCGTCTCTGGATGTCGCCGTATAAATACGAAGGCAAGACCGTGTGGATCGGACAGATCAGCCGTGACATCGGCGTGCGGTTCACGATGAAGACCATCACCACGCACAAAATCGATCCCGATGTCGATGAAACACGCGAGTTCCTGCTGGAAAACCTGGCTTATAACCAGGCGCTTGCTAAAGTCGCTTACGTAAAAGGCACCGGAGCCGCGCCGATCGAACAGATGCGCGCCAACCTGACCGGCGATCCCTATTTCACCGACGGACTTCGCATCGTGCTTTGGGTGAGCGCGACCCAGGTTGCCATCGATGACATCGAACTGCTGCAGTGGGAAATACCAAAACGATAGGACGGCGGGGCCAGGATCGCGGTTCAGTGCTCAGAACAGCCCGGTAATATTCCGCTCTGCATCGACGCTGATGTTTTCCGAAGCCGGTCTCCTCGGCAGCCCCGGCATGGTCATTATCTCCCCGCAAATCACGACGAGGAATTCGGCACCGGTCGCAAGCCGCAGCTCGCGTACTGGCAGATCGTGGCCGGTCGGAGCGCCGAGGAGCTGAGGATCGGTGGAAAAACTGTATTGCGTTTTAGCCATGCAAATCGGGTAGTGACCGTAGCCTTCGTCCTGGTACTGGGCAAACTGCTCGCGCACCTTCTTGTCCGCGATGATGTCCTCGGCGCCATAAATCGTGCGCGCAATATGGCGTACCTTGTTCCACAGCGTCGTCTTGTCGGGATACAGGGTCCTGAATTGGGACTTGTGGTGCGCGATCACATCCAGTACCTGCTCAGCAAGCGGAATGGCTCCCTTGCCGCCGTGTTCCCAGTGCGACGCTACCGTGCATTGCACATCGAATTCGGCGCAGTATTTGCGTATGGCATCGTGTTCGGCGGCCGTGTCGGTAATGAAATGATTGATCGCCACGGTGACCGGCACACCGAACTGACCGATATTGCGAATATGCCGGCCGAGGTTCTCACAGCCTGCAATGATCGCTTTCACGTTCTCGCGCTTCAGGTCGTCTTTGGCGACACCGCCGTGCATTTTCAGGGCTTTCGCCGTCGCCACCAGGACAACGGCATCGGGGTGCAGGCCGGCCTTGCGGCATTTGATGTCGAAAAATTTCTCCGCGCCGAGATCCGCACCGAATCCGGCCTCGGTAACGACGTAGTCGGCCAGTTTCAAGGCAGTCCTCGTTGCCATGACGGAATTGCAGCCGTGCGCAATGTTGGCGAACGGGCCACCGTGTACCAGCGCCGGATTGTTCTCGAGTGTCTGCACCAGGTTCGGCTGGAAGGCGTCGCGCAACAACGCCGTCATCGCACCTTCGACTTTCAGTTGACGGACCGTGACCGGTTTGCGGTCCCGTGTGTAGCCGATGGTCATATTACCGAGGCGTGTTTTCAGGTCCTCGAGATCCGACGCAAGGCAAAACACCGCCATCACTTCGGATGCCACGGTGATGTCGAATCCGGATTGTCGCGGCACACCGTTGCCTGGGCCGCCAAGACCGGTCGTGATATCGCGCAAGGCGCGATCGTTCATGTCGAGAACGCGCCGCCAGGTAATGCGGCGCGGGTCGATATTCAATTCATTGTCCCAGTGAATGTGATTGTCGATGACTGCGGACAACAAATTGTGCGCGGCGCCTATTGCATGAAAGTCGCCGGTAAAATGCAGGTTGATGTCGGTCATCGGCACAACCTGGGCGTAGCCACCGCCGGCCGCGCCGCCCTTCATGCCAAAGCAGGGTCCGAGGCTGGGTTCGCGAAGGCAGATCATGGCCTTCTTGCCGATCGCGCAAAGGCCGTCGGCCAGGCCGACCGTTGTGGTGGTCTTGCCTTCGCCTGCCGGGGTGGGCGAGATCGCGGTCACCAATATGAGTTTTCCGTCCGGCCGGTCACTCATTCCCTGTAGAAAGTCATAGCTGATCTTGGCCTTGTCATAGCCATACGGAATCAGGTCCTTCGCCGGAATTCCGAGCCGGCCGGCGACCTCGGTGATCGGGAGTTTTTTTGCAGCCTGCGCGATATCGATATCAGACGGAACTTTTTTCATAGAGCTTTGCTTGTGTTTGTGGATTATTCTAGGTCAACAGCAGGGCAGTCTGGCGGACTCTAAATGAAGTTTCCGCTATTTGCACCGCGCCGCTCTCGACTGCATTCTATACGAAGAAAAATTCCACAATGTGATACGGGGGTCAGGCCAATGGCTGTCACGAAAGCTTTCTCAGGTTTCTCAGGTCTGCGCGCGGGCTTTGCCGCATCGTTGATAATCATGTGTCTCGGCATGGCCACGAACAGTGCCGCTGCCGGAAGTTACCAGGACCTGCTGCAACTGTTCGAAGACTGGAGGGAATTCGAGGCGGCGGCGCACCAGGAGCTGAAAAAGTATCAGGCGAGACTGAATGCCATGGACATCAGTTCCTGGCCGATCGAGCAGCAAGTCGACTGGCACCTGGTACGTGCCGAGATGAACGGCTTCGATTTCAATCACCGCGTGCTCAGACCCTGGGCACGGGACCCGGCTTTTTACCAGTCCGTCTGGATGAACAGGAGCGATGTGCCGGCTCATGAAGGACCGTCGAATCATGCGCTGCTGGAATTCTGGACCTATTCCCTGCCGTTGTCGGCCGATGAGCGCGAACGTCTGATCGGTGACCTGAATGTGATCCCGCCCTTGCTGAAGCAAGCGCGCACGAACCTGAACGGCAATGCGCGTGACCTCTGGGTTGCCGGCATCAAGAACATCCGGGACCAGGTTGGTGAACTTGCAGAGATTCATGCGGCAGTCAATGCCGCCAACGATCCGGAGCTGGCTGCCGCACTGGCCGCTGCGAGCGATGCATCGTCTTCATTGGTTGCCTGGCTGGAGCAACAGGCTTCTTCGAAATCCGGACCCTCTGGCGTCGGCACGGAAAATTACACCTGGTATCAGCAAAACGTGCATTACGTGCCCTTCACCTGGGAGCAGGAGGAGACATTGCTCAAGCGCGAGCTCGATCGTGCCTGGGCCTCGCTGGAACTCGAGGAGCACCACAATCGGAATGTGCCGCCGCTGGTGGCAGTTACCAGCCCGGAGGAATACAACGAGCGCGCCGACCAGGCGGCCAGTGATTTGATGGCTTTCCTCAAGGAACAGGACATTCTGACGGTCAAGGATTACATGGAGCCGGCGTTACGCGAGCACCTCGGCAAATTCGTTCCGCTGGAACAGCGCAACTTTTTTGCCATTGCGATGCATTACGATCCGAAGACGCTGTACTCGCATTCCTACCACTGGTTCGAACTCGCTCGGATGGACCTCGAACCGCACTCGAGCCCGGTGCGGCGCGTACCGCTGCTGTACAACATTTTCGACAGCAGGAATGAAGGCACGGCGACCGGTGTCGAGGAAATGTTCATGCATGCCGGCTTGTACGATAACAATCCGCACGCACGCGAAATTGTCTGGATCCTGCTTGCGCAACGCGCGGCGCGCGGCCTAGGTTCCCTTTATGCGCACGCCAATATGAAGACGATGGCCGAGGCAGGCGAATTCCACGCGGAAATGACGCCGCGCAACTGGATGAGCAAGAAACTGGACCTGCTGTTCTTCGAACAACAACTCTATTTGCGTCAGCCGGGCTACGGCACAAGTTACATCACCGGCAAGTACCTGCTCGAGAGGCTACTGGCGGACCGCAAGAAACAGCTAGCCGGCAATTTGCCGCTCAAGCAGTTCTTCGATGAACTGAACCAGGCCGGCAGCATACCCACCTCACTGGTTCGCTGGCAGTTGACCGGCGATGACAGCGAGATTCGCATGATGACGGGCAGCAAGTAAGGTGAATCCGGCTGGTTCAACGCCGGGGCTGGCCGGGCGCAGATTTGCAACTTCAGGAGTGTAACCGGAGCCGTTCTGGAAAATTGTAGCGTCACAGCAACAGGGACAACACGCTTGTCATCGGCGGGTACGGCTGAACCCAGTGGCTAATTCATTGTCATTTATTTGCGTCGGGCGCATGCTACGCTAGATCGAAGTGCTGTTTCGGTGTTTGCTGTGGTGTATGCACGACACAGCAGGCAGATGTAAGGTTCTTTATCTCAGGCGGGACTGTCGAGCGACAACAAGGCAGCCTGCTTGAACCTCTGGGGGAGTAAAAATGAAACATCTCGTGTCAATGGGCGGGGCGTTGTGTGCCGCTCTGGCTTTCAATCTGTCGACCGTACAGGTGCAGACAGCCAATGCACAGGAATCGACCGAAGTCGAAGAGGTTGTGGTTACCGGATCGCGTATCCGGCGCAACCCGCTGGACGATGCTGCCGCCATCATGGACGTCGGTCGCGACGACATCACCAAGTCCGGCTCGACCAACCTTGGCGATGCATTGCAGAATCTTCCGATTGCGGGGTCTGCGATCAATTCACAGTTCAACGTTCCGGGTAACTCCGGGTTTCCGCAGGACGGTTCCGGTATCGGCGCAGGCGCTGTAGAGCTCGCGATCCGCAACGTCGGTGCAAAACGTACCCTGATTCTGGTCGACGGCCGGCGCTGGGTTGCCGGCGGTTCGGCATCCGGCGTCGCAAGTACCGTCGACCTGAACTCCGTGCCGGATAACGTGATCGAGCGCATCGAGATCCTGCAGGACGGCGCGTCAGCCATCTACGGATCCGATGCTATCGGTGGCGTGGTCAATATTATTACCGACCAGGACTTCGAAGGCTTCCGCATGGATGTCCAGGCTGGCAGCTACCTGTCGGAGAATGACGGCGAGTCCTACGAGATAGCAGGTCTTTGGGGCGGTGGCACTGAGGCAACCCACATCACATTCAGCGCCAGTTACAAGGACGAGCGCGGCGTGAACACGTCCAATCGCAGCCGTTCGGCGTTTCCAACTCCGGATGCGACCAGTTGTGCTGCAGGCGGTTGCTCGTCGTTCACACCGCAGGGACGGTTTCAACTTGGGCCGAACCTCGGTGGTGGTGCGAACATAACCCTTAACGATGGTGTGCTGAACGACGGCGGGGCCAATATTCCGGTCTTCGATCCGCTCAATCCCGCTTCCGGTGATTTCCATGCGTTTGCGGCAACGGATCGCTTCAATTTCAACGGGGCGGATTACAATTACCTGCGAACACCGAACGAGCGCGTCAACCTGTATACCAACGTCACGCATGAATTGTCCGATTCGGTGGACCTGTTCATACGCGGCTCGTATACGAATCGTTCGTCGAACACCAAAGCAGCTCCCGAGCCGCTGTGCCTCGGCGAGGGTTGCGGAAACAGCATCAACGACAACTTCTTCATTTCTGCTTTGAATCCGTACAATCCCTTCGGTGTCGACCTGTCGGTGGCGAACGGCAATATGTCTTTCTTCGCCAGGCGACCGCTGGAATCGGGCCGGCGCCTGTATGGCCAGCAAATCGACGTAATGATGCTGAGCGCCGGTTTTCTCGGTGAGTTTGCCGTCGGCGATCGCAACATGTATTGGGACCTGAGTGCGGGCTATGGCGACAATCGCGGTTTCCAGGAAAAGCAAAACTCGCACAATGCCGCCAAACTGCAGGTTGCGATGGGCGATCCGGCGATCTGCGCCGCGACGCCGCGCTGCGTGCCGTTCAACTTCTTCGGCGGCCAGGGTCCCGACGGTACGGGCTCGATCACGCAGGAAATGCTGGATTTCGTCCGCTTCCTGCAACGTGATTACAGCGAGCAGACGCTGAAAGACTTTGCGTTCAATATCACTGGCGACATCATGGATATGCCGGGCGGCGCGATGGCGTTTGCTGCCGGTGCCGAGTACCGGGATCACACCGGGTCCTATCGGCCCGATCCGGTACCGGAGACCGGTGAAACGGCAGGCATTCCTGCCGGTCGCACGGACGGCGCGTACGATGTGACGGAGTACTATGCCGAACTGAGCCTGCCACTGCTTTCTGGGGCCGCGTTTGCGGATTACCTGGAACTGAACGTGGCCGGCCGCAATTCGGACTACAGTACCTCCGGAGCCAAGTCCACGTACAAGGTCAGTGGCCTGTGGCGTCCGATCGAGGAACTGTCGTTGCGCGCATCGGTCTCGACCGGCATACGCGCGGCGGGTATCGGTGAGCTGTTCGGCGGTGCGGCACGTGAGGACTTCAATTACCTCGATCCTTGTGCCGACGTACTGGGTACCATTCCCGCTGCGAATGGTGGCCGGCAGGAAACCGGTCCGCAACCGCAGAACATTATCGACAACTGCGCCGCACTCGGCGTTGGTCCGGGGCTTGCCCAGCTGAATCCCCAGCAGTCGGCAAGGTCCCAGGGTAATCCGGCCCTGTCGCCGGAAACGTCCGACAACTGGACCGCCGGCCTGGTCTGGAGTCCCTCATGGGCGGACGGTGCCGCGTGGACTTCCGGCGTCACCATGTCACTCGATTTCTATAATCTTCAAATCGACGATGCCATCCAGGGTGTGCCGCCGGGCGATCTGGTAACGGCCTGCGTAGAGACGCTGAACCCGATTTACTGCGACTCAGTTCCACGCACGGTTTCGGGCCAGCTCGACCTGATCGATAACCAGTTGCAGAACATCGGCGGCATCGAGGCCTCCGGCTATGACCTGATGGTCAACTACCTTACGCCGGAATTCGGCATCGGCCAGTTCGGGCTGACGATGAATGCAACCCATCTGAACGAGTACCTGGAAAAGACCGCCGGTCTGACCGGAGGTTCGGAGACCATCACCGATCGAACAGGGGAACATACCAATGAGACCTTCCAGCGCGCGTTCCCCGAGTGGCGTGCCGTCACCTCGATCGACTGGGTGAAAGAACGCTGGACCGGTGGTCTTGCATTCCGCTGGGTGGATGAGATGACGGTCGGTGGTAACAAGCTGGATTCGGCCATGTTTACCGACCTGCGTTTTAGCTATAACCCGTCACTTGCGGACGATGCGGTGACCGTAACGCTGGGACTAAACAATGTGCTGGATGAGGATCCGCCGGTGTGCAATCCCTGCGGCAGCATCGGCATGAGCCGTGTTGCGCACGACCTGCCGGGAATGGTCGGCTACCTTCGTGTAACCTACGAGCACCAGTAGCAGCAGTACCAAGTTCAATGCAACAAACGACGGCCCCTTCGGGGGCCGTTTTTTTTGAGCGGGGTCAGACCACGTTCAACAACCTTTATAGGATTTCGGGCAATCGTTAGGGAAACGTGGTCTGACCCCGATTTCTCGATTTCAGATCGCTTTCGAGTAGCGGCTGCTGTTCTGTTCGCCGGGCAGGTAGCGGTCGAAGACCATTGCGATGCTTCTGAGCAGCAATCGGCCCCTGGATGTGATGCGAATCCTTCCTGCGCCGATCTCGACCAGGCCATCCTGTTCGAGTGGCTTCAGGCGCCCCAGTTCAGCGGCGAAATAACTGCAGAAGTCGACCTGGTTGCGTTTGCCGAACGCCTCGAGGTCGAGCTCGTCGTAGCACATCAGCGACTGGATGATCTGCGCGCGCAGCCGGTCATCCTCGTCGACCACAATGCCGCGCTTGACCGGCAGCCGACCGGCACCCAGCATGGCTTCGTATTCGATGGTGGAAGTCGCGTTCTGCGAGTACACCGACCCGATACTGCCGATCGCGCTGACGCCGAGGCCGATCAGCTCGCAATCCCCGTGTGTCGAGTAGCCCTGAAAATTTCTTTGCAGGGTACCGGTCTGTCGTGCCACGACCAGGTCGTCGTGGGGCAGCGCAAAGTGGTCCATGCCGATGTATTCGTAACCGGCAGCGCTCAGGCGATCGATGGTGTTGTGAAAGATCCGCAGCTTCACCTGCGGCGCCGGAATGTGCGCCTCGTTGATCATGCGCTGGCCCTTGAAGCGTTGTGGCAGGTGGGCGTAGTTGTATATGGCGATACGGTCGGGACGCATGTCGATGACCGTCGCCAGCGTCCGGTCGAAGCTTTCAACAGTCTGGTGTGGCAAGCCGTAGATCAGGTCGAATGACACGGAGTTGAAGTTGCTGTGGCGCGCACTCGCCAGCAGTCGATCGACCTCGTCGATGGTCTGAATGCGATTGACGGCCATCTGCACCCGCGAATCGAAATCCTGTATGCCGAGGCTCAGCCGGTTGAAGCCGAGATCACTCAGCAGGGCAATGGATTCACGGTCCACGGTACGCGGGTCGACTTCGATCGAGAACTCGCGGCTGGCACCCGGTTCGAGGCTGAACTCATTGTTCAGCCAGGCCATCAATTCAGTCAGCTCGTGCTGGTTCAGATACGTCGGTGTGCCGCCGCCGAAATGCAATTGACGGACATTTCGTCCGCGGTCGAAAAGCGCAGCCTGCCGCTGAATTTCCCTGTGCAGCGAGCGCATGTAACTCTGGACCCGCACCACGTTTCGCGTAACGATTTTGTTGCAGGCGCAGTAGTAGCAAAGCGAGCTGCAGAAGGGTATGTGCACATACAGCGACAGCGGCTTGTCGACGTCGTTGCTGGCGATTGCATTGCGGCGGTAGTCGTCAGCAGTAAAACTCTCGCTGAACTGCAACGCCGTGGGATACGAGGTGTAGCGGGGTCCGCGGCCTCCGTAGCGCGAAACAAGTTCCTCGTCGAAGCACACCGGGCTTGCTGGTTCAGCCATGGTCCGGACACCGCGATCCATCGATGAGCCATCCTGACCGATAGCGAGCGCTCGGCCTATGGGTATTATCCGAAATAGGGGTGACAAAATCGGGGTCAAACCACGTCTGGCGAAAATCGGGGTCAGACCACGTTTCCCAATCATTCGCGCGAAAACCTATGAAGGTTGCTGAACGTGGTCTGACCCCAGAAAACGTGGTCTGACCCCGATTTTCGCCAGACGTGGTCTGACCCCTATCGGCGCAAGCCGTGGCAAAGATACAGCGCGACCGTGAACAGCAGCATGGCTACGGCCTGGTGACTGGCGGCAAGCACAGTGGGTACGAACAGCAGCAGTGTCGATATACCGAGAGCGACCTGCAGGACGGCCGTGTGCAGCAGGGCATTGACAGCTTTGCGGATACGCGCGGGCAAATCGGCGCGCCGGGAAGTAAACCAGTAAGTCAGGATCAGGACGAAGGTCGAAACCGCGAGCAGCCGATGGTCGAACTGGACCGTTGCAAGATTGTCCAGCACGTTTCGCCACGCAGGTTGCAGCGACAGCATGCCTGGCGGCAGCCAGTAATCACCCATCATGGGAAAGGTGTTGTAGATCTTCCCGGCCTTGAGTCCGGCGACCAAAGCACCGGAGATGATCGTCAGTGATATCACCGCGGTCAGCGCAACGGTGCGTCCAAACCACGGATGCCTCGTTTGCGCATGCTGCGGGTAGAGCAGCGAGAGTGCGACCCAGAACATGTACGCATAGATCAGGAAAGCCGCGACCAGGTGCGCCGTCAGCCGGTAATGACTGACATGTGGATTCTCGATCAGGCCGCTCTTGACCATGTACCAGCCCAGCACTCCCTGCAGGCCACCGAGCACGAACATCAGCACGTATTTCGGCAGCTCGCGTTTTTGTATGTAGCCTTTCCACAGGAAAACGAGAAATGGCAGCATGAATACCACGCCGATCGTTCGTCCGAGCAATCGGTGCAGGTACTCGAGCCAGAATATTCCCTTGAAGTCGTGAACATCCATGTGCGAGTTCACGTGCCGGAACTCTGGTGACTGGCGATACTGTTCGAAGGCGTCTTGCCAGGCTTGGTCCGAGAGCGGCGGCAGGATGCCAGAAACCGGTCGCCATTCCACAATCGACAGACCGGAACCGGTGAGACGGGTAACGCCACCCAGGACCACCATGGCGAACACCAGGCCGCAGCAGATCAGCAGCCAGGTAGCGACCACGCGATTAGCGGATACGTTCTCTGTTGGCATTCCTGGTCACCGGCTCCTGGATACGGGGCGCGCAATCTTAGCAGCGGACCTGCAAAAAACTGAAATGCACCTCTATTTGATGTAATCGAGGGGCAGGGCGGTCGTGTACTTGATGGTTTCCATGCTGAAACTCGAACTGACGTCGAACAGGTTGACCTTCTCGATCATCTCCTTGTACATGTCATCGTAGCTCTTCATGTCGGGCACGACCGCGCGCAACAGGTAATCGACGTCGCCACTCATCCTGTGAACTTCCATGACGTTTGGCATCGATGTGGTAACTGCGTGAAAACGATCGAACCAGTTGCGCGTGTGCTCGTGCGTCTTGATGGCGGTGAATACCGTGAGACTCAAACCGAGCGCCTGCTGGTTCAGCAGTGTCACGCGCGCACTGATGATGCCGAGTTCCTCGAGTTGCTGAATGCGCCGCCAGCATGCCGACTTCGACAGTCCAGTCTGTTCGGCCAGTTCACCGACGGTTATGGTCGCGTCCGCCTGCAGTGCCTGCAGGATGGCCTTGTCGCGCTGGTCCATGAGGTGCCTCCGGTCGCTGGACGAAAGATCGGAAGATGGTAAGGGAAAATGGAAAATTTCCATAATTTTATATTGAAATAGGGATAAAAAACCGGTCATAGCCCGTATTCCGGAAATTCATCGAACCCTTTTTCACCGTTTAGTCGCTACCATATGAGCATCGCGGATACGCCGGGCGCGTGGGGGCGGTCATCAACAACCGGGCAATTTTCGGGGCAATGTGCGCCGCATTCGCGGTCTACTCAGCCGCCGTGTACACCAGCGGCACCGAGACGCCTCATCTCGAACCGATCGGCGACCAGGCGCGCGCCGGGCAGATGGTATTCCAGCAATACAACTGCATCGCCTGCCACCAGTTCTACGGACTCGGCGGTTACATGGGACCGGACCTGACCAACGTTATTTCGAATCGCGGCCCTGCGCTCGCACGCGCCTTCATCGCCAGCGGCACGGCCACCATGCCGAACTTTCATTTGCACGAGACCGAGATCGATGCGCTGATCGCGTACCTTTCCTTTGTCGACAGCACCGGCCGTTATCCTCCGGAGAACTACAAAGTCACCTGGTACGGCACGGTCGCGCAGGACGACGATCCGCAATGAACGACACGGCCGGAAATCTGATCGGCATCCGCTTCATGCGACTTGGCCTGCTGGCACTGGCTGCAGGAATGCTGTTCGGCGTTATCGGCGGTTTCCAGTTTTTGTTTCCGGAGTTCCTGCGTGAACTGCTGTTCACCAAGACACGTCCATTGCATGTTTCCATGGTCATCGCCTGGATATTTCTCGCCGCTGTCGGCGGCATCTATCTGCATCTGCCGCGCCGCTGTGGCTTGCAGCTCGCTTCGGCGACGGCGGCAACCTTGCACTACTGGACTTTCCTGGTAACGGGCCTGGTGATCCTTGGCTGTTACCTGGGCGGGCGATTCGGCGGGCGCGAGTACTTCGAGTACCCGGTAATACTCAGCGTGCCGATATTTCTCTCGTGGATCCTGTTTGGCGCCAACTATTTCAATACGCTGCGGCGCTGTCGCGAGCCGTGGCCTGTGTATTACTGGATGTGGGGCACGGGCATTATCTTTTTCCTTATCACGTTCAGTGAAGCGTACCTGTGGCTCATCCCGTTTTTCCGCGACAACATGGTCCGGGAAATCACCGTACAGTGGAAATCCTATGGCGCACTGACCGGATCCTGGAACATGCTGGTCTACGGCACGGCAATTTTCGTGGCGAGCCGGATCAGCGAAGACCCGGGTATGGCGCGATCGAAACTCGCCTACAGCCTGTATTTTCTCGGATTGTTCAATTTGATGTTCGGCTGGGCGCATCACATGTACCTGGTGCCGTCGGCCACCTGGATACGCACGTTCGCCTACGCGGTCAGCATGACCGAGTTACTGATACTCGGCAAAATTCTCTGGGACTGGCGTGCATCGCTCCAGGAGTACCAGGTTCACAAGTATTGCAATGCGTACCGGTTTCTTTTTGCCGCAGACATCTGGGTCTTTGTCAACCTGGTGTTGGCACTGATCATTTCTGTACCGGCGTTCAACCTGGTCACCCACGGCACGCACATCACTGTGGCACATGCCATGGGAAGTACCATTGGCATCAATACGATGATCCTGCTGGGATCGGTTTTCTATGTGATTCGTGAAGAGCTGCCGCAAAGTGTCCACGCCGGCTCCAATCGGTACCTTGCTGTCGGTTACTGGACAGCCAACCTCTCGCTCGCGGTGTTTTTCATGGCACTTATCGCCGCCGGGCTCGGCCGTGGTCTGTACGAGGGCCCGGCCTTCCAGGACATGATGCAGTCGATCAGGCCGGCGATCATGGTATTTGCGATTGCCGGAATCGCGTTGATGGCCGGTCTCTGGATCGTCATCTGGCACGCATTTCGGTTGCTCGGACTCGTGCTCTCGCGGAACGCAGTTGCTGCCCAGCCTGAGCCGGCCTGAGATCCGGAGACGAGCGAAGCATCCGCAGCCCGACAAGTCCGTACAGGGACCATTGCAGCGACTGTTGCAGCCTTAAATGAACAACAGCACCGTGTGATACCCTAGCGCACCCCGATACCTGATCAGCAACACGGCACCGGCTTGCGACTCAAAGACTGCTACAAGACTGCGGATTTCCGAAAGCTCGCACGCCGCCGCCTGCCGTCGCCGATCTTTCACTATATCGATGGCGGCGCCGACGACGAAACCACTCTTCGCCGCAACACGGACGCTTTCGAGTGCGTCGATCTCGTACCCAATGTGCTGGCGGGTGTCGACTCGGTCGATACTTCCGTTACGGTCCTTGGCCAGCGCCTGAAATTTCCATTGTTCTTTTCACCGACGGCGATGCAGCGCTTGTTTCATCACGATGGCGAACGTGCAATCGCAAGGACGGCGGAGAAACTTGGGACGATGTTCGGTGTGTCCACGATCGGCACGCGCAGCATCGAAGAACTGGGTGCGCTGACTGCCGCGCCGAAACTGTTCCAGATATACATACACAACGACAGCGGACTGACCAGCGAACTGATCGCGCGTTGCAAGCGATCCGGGTTCGACGCGCTGGCACTCACCGTCGACACCATCGTGGCGGGGAACCGCGAGCGTGACTACCGGACCGGCATGACCACACCGCCGCGATTGACGCCGAAAAGCCTGTTGAGCTTTGCGATACACCCGGGCTGGACCTGCAATTATGTGTTCCGGGAGCGCTTCGATCTGCCGAATATCTCCACCCACACGCAAGTCGGTTCCAGTGTACAGTCGTCGATCATCGACTACATCAACGGTCAGATGAAACGGTCGATCGACTGGGACGATGCGGCCAGGATGATCGAGGAGTGGGGCGGGCCCTTCGCCGTCAAGGGAGTGATGTCGGTCGACGACGCGCGCCGATGCGTCGATATCGGTGCAACTGCCATTATGGTGTCCAATCACGGCGGGCGGCAGCTCGACGGGTCACGAGCGCCATTCGATCAGCTTGAAGCCATAGTCGATGCCGTCGGCGGCCGCATCGAGATCATTGTCGACGGCGGAGTGCGGCGCGGCACACACGTGCTCAAGGCTTTGGCGATGGGTGCCACTGCCTGTTCCGGCGGTCGCATGTACCTGTACGCGCTTGCCGCCGGAGGAACCGCCGGAGTCGAGCGTGCCATGACCCTGCTGAAAGCCGAAATCGAAAGAGACTTGCTGCTTATGGGATGCAGAAACGTTCGCGAACTTAACCGATCGATGCTGAAACGGCGTTCTCAGGAAGGGTAAAAATCGATGTCGATTGCCACAGGAATCCGCAGTCCGTACTGGTGGTCCGGTATCGGCCTGGCGATTGGCGTTTCGCTGGTCGCGGGCGTCGCCGCCAGATGGCTTGGCGAATCATTACTGGGTTTTGACAAGAGCCCGATCAGCGACATCATGCTGGCGATACTGATCGGCATGGTGGTGGCCAATACGATCGCGCTGCCGGCGTCGGTAACGACAGGACTGAAGTTCTGTGCCAGCACCATCCTGCGTGTCGGCATCATGCTGCTAGGGATTCGCTTGAGCCTGCTCGGTGCAGGTCGTTTCACTGTCGTCGCACTGCCTTTTGTAGTGACCGCGATTGCCATCGGTCTGCTGACAGTCGGCTTGCTCGGGCGCTACCTCGGCCTGTCACGCCAGCTCAGCGGACTGATCGCTGTCGGAACCGGCATTTGCGGTTGCACGGCCATTGTTGCAACTGCCCCGTTGATCAAAGCGAACGAAGCAGAGGTCAGCTATTCGATCGCCTGTATTACGGTCTTCGGTCTGGCCGCGATGTTTTTCTACCCTTACGTTGCACATTACCTGTTTGCCACCCAGCCGGCCTTCGCCGGCCTGTTTCTCGGCACGTCCATCCATGAAACGGCACAGGTTGCCGGCGCAGGCCTGATGTACGAGCAACAATTCAATGCGCCGGTGGCGCTGGATATAGCAACGGTTACGAAGCTGGTTAGAAACCTTTGCATGATCGCGGTCATACCGCTGGTCGGAGTATTGTATGGTGTGCGTGGCGGCGACGCCGGCGATCGAAAAGTCAGTTGGCTGTCGATGGTGCCCTGGTTTATCGTCGGTTTTGCCCTGATGTCCGGTTTGCGAACCGTCGGCGACATGGGCGAGAGGCCATTCGGCTTTCTCGATCCGGCGCTCTGGGATCAGTTCGTTGCCTTCACGCGTGGCACGGCAGAGCGCTTTCTCCTGATCGCCATGGCTGCCGTCGGGCTGACTTCGATGTTGGCCGGCATCATCAAGATCGGTCCCAAGCCGTTCATCTTGGGGCTTTTTGCCGCATTCGTCATCGGCGGCGTGAGCCTCACGCTGATCTATGCGTTTGCCGATACGCTCATCCAGCTGGTCGGCATCCAGCAGCTAGCCGGGCAGTGATGCGCTCAGTTTGATCCGGTCGAGGACGATCGAGGACGATGCGTCCTTGACGCCGGGCATGCCAAGAATTTTTTCTTCGACAAACTGGCCGAAGCTTCGCAGATCTTTTGCGACCACCAGCAACAGGTAATCGATCTCACCGGTCAGCATGTGGCAGGCAATGACTTCCGGGCACTTGCCGATCAGCGTGCGAAATTTCCTGGCGCGCGCAACATCCTGGCGATCCACCTTGACCGACACATAGGCCTGGACCTCGTATCCAAGCGCTGCCGGGTTGACTTGCGCAGCGATGGATTCGATGACTCCCTGCTCGAGAAGTGACTGGACGCGCCGCTGGCAAGCGGAAGCGGAGAGTGCAATGCGTTCGGCCAGATCGACCCAGGCGATTCGGCCATCCTTTTGAAGTTCGCGCAGGATTTTAAGGTCGGTATTGTCCAGCATCGCAATAAAAATCCATAGAAAGGCGATAAAACGCAGAATTCCTGCGAATTCTAGCAGAAAAGGCCGAAAACTTGCAGGAAAACCGTGGCGGGAATTCACTAACATTCTTTTCCATGAAAACCCAACATAACCCGATGGGTACCGACGGATTCGAATTCGTCGAGTACGCCGCACCCGACCCCGAGCAATTGCGAACGCTTTTTTCCGCAATGGGCCTGCCAGCTGTTGCGAGGCACCGTTCGAAAGACGTTACGCTGCACAAGCAGCGAGACATCAATTTCATCATCAATGCGGAACCGGACAGTTTTGCGCAGGAATTTGCACGTGATCATGGTCCTTGCGCCTGCGCGATGGCGTTTCGCGTAAAGGATGCAAGCGATGCTCTCAAACGCGCTGTCAGTCTCGGTGCAAAGGCGATTCCGGGCGAACCCGGGCCCATGGAATTGAACATTCCGGCCATCGAAGGCATAGGGGGCAGCCGCCTTTATCTCGTCGATCGCTACGGCGAAAACACAATCTACGACATCGACTTTCGCTACGAACCGGGCTGGCAAAAGAAGGCGGCGGCGCTCGATACCGGCCTGACCTACATCGATCACCTGACGCACAACGTGCATCAGGGCCAGATGTCGGTGTGGGCGGATTTCTACGAGCGCCTGTTCAGTTTTCGCCAGATTCGCTACTTCGATATCGAGGGAAAGCACACAGGGCTGTTCTCAAAAGCGATGACCAGCCCCTGCGGGAAGATTCGCATTCCGCTCAACGAGAGTCAGGACGCAGAAAGTCAGATCGAGGAATATCTTCGCGATTACAGGGGCGAAGGTATCCAGCACATCGCGCTGGGCACGGACGATATCTACAGCACCGTCGACAAGCTGCAAGCCAATGGAGTGCAGTTGCAGGACACCAACGACGCCTATTACGAATTGGTCGACGAACGCCTGCCCGGGCACGGTGAACCGCTGGAAGAATTGCGCAAGCGGCGGATCCTGATTGACGGCGCCCCACAGAAAGACGAAGGCCTGTTGCTGCAGATCTTTACCCGCAACGTCATCGGCCCGATCTTCTTTGAAATCATTCAGCGAAAAGGTAATGAGGGCTTTGGCGAGGGCAATTTCAAGGCACTCTTCGAATCGCTCGAGCTGGATCAGATTCGCCGCGGCGTATTGAAGGGCAACGCTGACGGTTGATCCTTTTGTTGCACTGCGATGGCATGCGCCGCCGCCAGGATACAGCCAAAGACGGCAATAATTCAGGCCTCCGCGGCCGCGGAAATTTGCTTCTTCAGGCGTTTTTTCGCATAAACTGTTGCGTGCTTCGCCGCAAGGCAAGTGTGGCTTAACGCCAGCCGCGGCTGGTGCGCATCAAGATGAGGTTGATATGGCAGGTGAAAGAGTGACTGGAACCGTCAAATGGTTCAACGACGACAAGGGTTTCGGATTCATTTCCCGGGAAGGCGGTCAGGATGTATTCGTACATCACAGCGCCATCCAGATGGAAGGCTTCAAGTCCCTTAAAGAAGGCCAGAAGGTCACCATGGTAGTGACCCAGGGGCAGAAAGGTCCGCAGGCAGAAAACGTAATGGCGGACTAGGAAACAAAAAGCGCTGCCCGGACGATTTCCGGGAAAAGCCGCGCCCTGATTCAATGACCGGGTTGCATTGCACTTTGGCAACGCACATTCGGCTTGTCGCAAATACGCCCGCGATGTTTGAATAAAGTATTGCGTCAAACTCTGCGCGCGCTCCCGAAAGGTCACTGTGCTGAATACCCGATCCCAACCTGGCATCTTCGGGCCGTTGCTGGCAATTGCCGCCGTATTGCCGGGTTGCGGCGATCCCAATCTTCCGGAAAGCCCGGCAACGAGCGAAGTTTCAGCGGCGGCTCCAGCCTTTGCCGGAAGCGAAGCCTGCGGCAACTGCCACAATGACGAGTACCGCCTGTGGACTGGTTCACACCACCAGCTGGCCATGCAGCTTGCAAGCGACAAGACTGTGCTGGCTGATTTCAATGACAGCAAGTTCACATACTTCGGTGTGACATCGCGGTTTTTTCGCGAAGGTGCGGAGTATCGGGTCAATACCGACAATGCCGACGGCGAGTTGCAGAATTTTCGTGTCGCCTACGCTTTTGGCGTGTCGCCACTGCAGCAATACCTGATCGAATTCCCCGACGGGCGCCTGCAAGCTTTGCCGATCGCCTGGGACACGCGGCCGGCGGCGGAGGGCGGACAACGCTGGTTTCATCTGTACCCGGACGAATACATAGCACCCGATGACTCGCTGCACTGGACCGGCTTGCAGCAGAATTGGAACTACATGTGCGCGGAGTGTCATTCGACTGATTTGCAGAGGAATTACGACCTCGCGACAAATCGCTTCGACAGCCGTTGGTCGGAGATCAGCGTTGGCTGCGAAGCCTGTCACGGGCCTGGTTCCGCACACATCTCACTCGCGCAGGCCGGCCAGCTGCAACAGGACTCGGGATTCACAACCCGGCTTGACGACTCGCAGGGAGCGGTCTGGCAGATGAATGCGGAAACAGGTATCGCTGAACGCAGCATCCTGCCGATGAGTCCTCCCAGGCAACCCGAAGCTTGCGGGCGATGC
>JAHKKM010000180.1 GCA_020027645.1 Pseudomonadota bacterium | reverse complement strand
TGACAAAGGCGATTTCACGGCCATCCGGTGACCACGCAGCTTCTGACTCCGTGTAAGCGCCCGAGGTTATCGGTATCAGCCTCTTGCTCGACAGTTCGTACACCTGGAAATGACCGGGCGGATCGTCCGTGATGTAACCGTCGTCCGCGTCCTCCTTGAACTGCAGCCGATCCATGACCCAGGGTTTTTTGATTTTGGTTGCTGGCTCGTTCATGGACGGTGCATGCAGCGGCAACAAGAGACGTGTTTCGTCCGGTGACAGTTCGATCGATTCCACGGGCACTTCGAGCTCCGTCACCTGGCTTGCCTCACCGAAATCCTGCAAGCCGAGTTTCCACAACTGGCTGGAACCGGATCGGTCGGACAGGAAATACAGGGCCGTGCCGTCTGCGGACCAGATCGGGTCGGAGGCCGCGGATGCGCTTTCAGTCACTGGCCTTGCGGGGCCTGATCGTGTGGGCACCAGGAATATCTGATCGTCGGACTCGTATGCAACCCACTTCCCGTCCGGTGAAAAATGGGGCGCCCCGATGTCGATGAGCGCGCCGATGTCGTCGATAGTGACGGGTCGGCGAAGGTCCGACTGATTGCCAGTATCGGCGGCAACTGCCGCGCCCTGCAGCAGCAGACTGAAGGCAAACAGGCGAATCCAGGAATTGCACTTCATAACACCTCCAACGGTGCCGGTGATCACTTGTTTGCGTTGTATTTCAACGCAAACAAGTGAACACCGGCACCGAATTTCCGAATTTCAGCTACCTTACAGGCGCCACTGCGTGCCTGACAGATCGGTTGCATAATATGGATTCACGGTCTACAGCCGCGTCAGCGCATGTTGAAATGAGGCTCGAAATCAAGCCGCCGGCACTCACGCAACCATAACAGAGCTTCAGGGAATCCTGACGCTGGACCAACTATGACAAACAGAATCCCGATTACGACAACCCTCGCAATTGCCCTGTTGCTGACGATGTCGTGCAGCCGCGAAGCTCGCATTGTCGAAACACAGCCGGCAGAAAGCCTGTTGATTCATAACGTCACTATAGTCGACGGAACCGGATCGCCGGGGTATTCCGGTGATGTGCGAATTCGCGAACAACGCATCGAAGCGGTGGGGCAACTGACGGCCGAGGCTGGAGATTCGATCGTGGACGGAAACGGCATGGTGCTGGCGCCGGGATTCATCGATTCGCATAGCCATGCCGATAGCGACATTCTGCAACACCGCGATGCGCGCGCCGTAGTAAGCCAGGGTGTAACGACTGTGGTGGTCGGCTCGGATGGCGATTCGCCATACCCGCTTGCGGATTTCTACGCCGACTTCGACAAAACGCCAGCCACCGTCAACATCACCGCCTACGCCGGGCACAACACCTTGCGCGCTAAGGTCATGGGCAAGGATTTTCGGCGGCACGCAACCGCCGATGAGATTGCCCGCATGCAACAGCTGCTGCGCCAGGAACTGGCCAGTGGTGCGATCGGATTCTCGTCCGGGCTCGAATATGACCCGGGGATCTATTCCGACCCGGCCGAGGTGCTGGCGCTCGCGCAGGTTGCTGCGGATGCAGGCACCCGCTACATGAGCCATATCCGCAGCGAAGACCGATGGTTCCATGAGGCGATCGACGAAATCATCAATATCGGCCGGGTTACCGGGATGCCGGTACAGATCTCGCACATCAAGCTCGCGATGAAGAGCCTGTGGGGCCAGGCGCCGCAGTTGCTTGCCACGCTGGACGCCGCACGCAAGGAAGGCATCGATATTTCCGCCGATATTTACCCGTATGAGTACTGGCAGTCGAACATGATGGTGCTTTTACCCAAGCGCGACTACAACGACCGGGAAGCCGTCGCCTATGCGCTGGATCAGATCGCACCTCCGGACAGCCTGTGGATGACGCAATTCGATCCGCAGCCCGAGTATGTCGGCATGACATTGACCGAGATTGCAGCGGCCAGGCAGGTCGACGCCGTTACTGCGTTCATGCAACTTGCCGCGGAATCCGACGCAATGGAGCAGTCGACCGGCACCGGTGCGGACGCCATTATCGCCACCGGTATGATCGAAGACGATATCCGGCAACTGTTGAGCTGGCCAGAGACCAATGTTTGTACCGATGGAGGCCTGGTCGACCTGCACCCGCGATCGTACGGCACGTTTACGAAAATCCTTGCACGCTACGTACGCGACGAAGGGCTGTTGAGCCTCGAGCAGGCGGTGCACAAGATGACCGGGCTGACAGCACGCCATCTCGGATTTTCGGATCGCGGCGTTATTCGCGCAGGCGCGATTGCCGACCTGGTGCTCTTCGATGCCGCGACAGTTGGTGACAGGGCAACGCCGAAAGCGCCCGATCTCGTGTCCACCGGCATCCTCAGCGTCTGGGTTGCAGGTAAAAAGGTGTACGACAACGGCGTGGTTACCGATGCTCGGCCTGGAAAAATCATCAAGCGGGCAATCCCGTCGATGCCCGATTGAACAGGAGGCGGCAATGCAAGCACTTCGCAAACCGATATTTACCTTACTGGCGTCGCTCTCAGTTGTCACGTCGATACCGGCAGCATCGCGTGCGGACGACGTGGTCGACCCGTTGCTGCTGTCGGCCGTGGAATGGCGTCTCGTCGGCCCCTGGCGCGGCGGCCGCGTCACTGCCGTCACCGGCGTTGCCGACGACCCACAGCTCTATTACATGGGCGCGACAGGCGGCGGCGTCTGGAAAACCACGAATGCCGGCGCGACCTGGGAAAATATTTCCGACGAACATTTTTCGGTCGGCACGATCGGCGCCATAGCGGTAGCAGAATCCGATCATAATGTGCTCTACGTCGGTACCGGTGAATCGCCGATCAGGGGCGTCACTACCAGTCACGGCAATGGCATTTACGTATCGACGGATGCCGGCGCGACGTGGACTCATGCCGGCCTCGACAATGCCGGTCAGATATCGCGCATTGAAGTGAACCCCGCCAACGCCGCTATCGCTTTCGTCGCTGTGCAGGGACACATCTGGGGACCCAGCGCAGAGCGCGGTATCTTCCGCACCACCGATGGCGGCAAGACCTGGCAACACGTACTGAAGGTGAGCGATACGACCGGTGCGTCGGATCTCGCGATGGACCCGACCAACCCCCGCATTCTTTACGCCGCCATGTGGAATCACGGACGCAAGCCATGGTTCATCCACTCCGGCGGCGAGGATGGCGGCATTTACAAATCCACTGATGCCGGCGACACCTGGATCAAGCTCGAGGGCGGACTTCCGGGACTGGTCGGGAAAATCGGTGTCGATGTTTCCGCAAGTAACCCGCAGCGAATTTACGCAATCATTGAAGCCGAACCGGAGAAAGGTGACTTGTATCGCAGCGATGATTCCGGCGAAACCTGGACCCTGATCAACGGTCATCGCGTCCTGCACACGAGGGCCTGGTACTACAATCACATAACCGCAGACCCCGTCGACGACAATACGGTCTGGGTTATGAACGTTCCGCTGATGAAGTCGATCGACGGCGGCAAGAACTGGGAAAAAATCGAGACGCCGCACGGTGATCATCACGATCACTGGATCAACCCGAACGACAACCGCATCATGATCAACGGTAACGATGGTGGCGCGACCGTCACATTCGACGGTGGCAAGACCTGGTCGAGCATCCAGAACCAGCCGACCGCACAATTTTATCGCGTCGCAACGGACAATCTGACGCCGTTTCGCATTTATGCAGGACAGCAGGACAACTCGACGGTAGCCATTGCCAGCGAGTCGCTGCAAGGCGGCATCGGCATCGACGACTACTATGCTGTGGGTGGCGGTGAAAGCGCACACGTTGCGTTCGATCCTGAGAATCCGCGGCTTGTCTATGCCACCACGATCAACGGGACCCTGACCGAATACGACCGTGACACGCAGACGGATAGATCGATCATTCCCTATCCAGAGATGGTCTATGGCAAGGACTCGCGCGACCTGAAATACCGCACGAACTGGAATGCACCCGTCGCATTGTCGCCGCACGATCCGGGCGTAATCTATTACGGAACGCAGGTGCTGCTGAAGAGCAGCGATCGCGGTACGACCTGGACCGCAATCAGTCCGGACCTGACGCGCAACGATCCGGAGAAGCAAGGCAGGAACGGCGGCCCGTTGACACCGGAAAATGTCGGAGCCGAGTTCTACAACACAATTTTTTATATTGTCGAGTCATCGACTGAACGCGGCACCATCTGGGTCGGCAGCGACGACGGCCTGGTGCACGTCACTCGTGACGGAGGCCAGACCTGGAATAATGTATCGCCGCAGCACCGCGGCGAAGCGATGATCAACGCCATCGAGCTGAGCCCTCATGCCGACGGAACCGCCTACATCGCGGTCGCGGGTTACAAACTCAATGATTTCCGGCCGTACATCTACAAGACCAGCGATTACGGCAAGCGCTGGCAGCGCATCGATCGCGGACTGCCGGAAGACACCTTTGTTCGCGTAGTTCGCGAAGATCCGCTCCGCAAGGGTCTGCTGTATGCCGGAACGGAATCAGGGATGTTTGTCTCGTTCAATGACGGCGCAGACTGGCAGTCACTGAAACTCAATTTACCTCCGGTGCCCGTCACGGACCTGACAGTCCGGCAGGACAAGCTCGTAGCCGCTACCCAGGGACGTGCATTCTGGGTTCTCGATGACCTTTTCGTCATACGTCAGGCGGCGAGCGATTTCGGCGGGAAACCACTGCACGTTTTCTCGCCCGGCACGGTAAGCATGGTCGCAGGCGGAGGCCGCGCGGGCGCCTTCGAGGGCGCGAACCCATCCCATGATGTGCCGCTGTACTACTTTCTTCGTGACGAAACCGAAGAGCCGCTGTCGATCGATATTCTGGATCATAGCGGCCGCCTCGTTCGACACTACTCCAGCGAGGAAAGCGATCACGAGCGCTGTCGCATGGCCAACATGGACCCTCGCAGGCCCATCGAATTGAAGTACCCGGAAACAAAACAGGGACTGAATCTCTGGAGCTGGAACCTGCGCAGCGAGAATATTCGTTGCATTCCCGACATCGCACTTTTCGCCGGGTTCAACGGA
>JAHKKM010000179.1 GCA_020027645.1 Pseudomonadota bacterium | reverse complement strand
GAAACGCAATCTCTCGAGAATCGGCAACGTAGTGTCAGCTGCTTGGGCAAGCACCCGGCGATTGAACTCGAGCAGGCTGAGTTCACGATTGATATACCTTTCTGCCGGTCGTGTCGTTGTGCTGTCCACTCTGGATCCTGATTGGGCGGGCTGCGGATTATAGCAATCTGCAAATTGCGGGCAGATGAATCTCAGGAGGTAAAGATACCACCCAGTGACACGGGCCTCGAAGCCCCGGTGACCGACGGCAGGTTGCCGGTTTCTCCGGAAATCCGGCGTTTGGCGAGCCAGGCAAATGCTGCGGCTTCGACCCAATCCGGGTCGAGGCCCTGCGCGGCGGTTGACTTGATGTTGACGCCGCGCAAGCGCTGGCCCAGTCGCCGCATCAGGTCACGATTGTAAAATCCGCCGCCACAGACAAAGACTTCTGTTGTTCCAGGTGCATGTAGCGTGATGGCAGCGGCGACGCTTCGGCAGGTCAGTTCCGCCAGCGTTGCCTGCACATCCTGTTTCGCCGGACGAACCCTGCTTTCTGCGATTTTTCTTTCGAGCCACTTCAGATTGAAATATTCGAAACCGGTGCTCTTTGGTGGACTTTCGACGAAATAGGGGTCCTGTAGTAATGCAAGGAGCAATTTTTCGGATGCCTGCCCCTGCGAGGCCCAGCTTCCATCCATGTCGAAGTCCCGATTGTGGTGCTGCCGGACCCAGGCATCGAGCAAGGTATTTCCAGGGCCCGTGTCGAATCCGGTCACAGGGCCGCTCGCTGGCAACGCCGTGATATTGGCGATTCCGCCGATATTGAGTACTACCCGGTTGTCGTTGTCATGCCCGAAAAGCCAATAATGGAATGCCGGCGCAAGCGGTGCGCCTTGTCCACCGACAGCCATATCGCCGCGCCGGAAATCAGCGACCACCGTAATGCCGGTGCGTGCCGCAATGATACTGGGATCGCCGATTTGTAACGTGAAAGGCGGTTTCGAATCGGGTTGGTGCCGAAGTGTCTGACCGTGACTGCCAATTGCCATGATTTTTTCGGTTGCGATCCGGTTTTTCGACAGAACATCATCGGCGGCATCGGCAAAGCATTTGCCCACCTCATGGTCGAGCTTGCCAAGCATATCAATCGTACAGATGCCGGGGTCCTGTCTGACTGCTATCAGGCTGTGTCGAACGGAGTCGGGGTAAGGGATACATGCCGCCGCAACAACATCGCAACGACGATCGACGAAACGCAGTACCGCTGCATCGATGCCATCCATGCTCGTACCGGACATCAGGCCGAGAAAAAGTTGGTCGGCGTGTTTCATTCGGCCCGACTAAAGTGCAGCGGCAGCGATTTGGGTGCTCTTGTACTGCAATAGATCGTCAAGTATCGGTTCAACAGCCGCGAGAAACTCATCGCGGTATTCCTCTTTTATCGGATCAGCCTGCGGCAATTCAACGGTTCTGGGGTTGCGATGCACGCCATTGAGGCGGTATTCGTAGTGCAAATGGGCAGCCGTCGCCAGGCCCGTACTTCCAACGTAACCGATCACCTGGCCTTGCGTCACTCGTTGCCCGATTTTCGCGTTCCCCGCGAATTTCGACATATGCGCATACAACGTTGTTATGTTGCCACCATGCTGCAAAATAACGGCGTTGCCGTAGCCGCCATTTATTCCGCGAAAAACGACCTTGCCATCGCCAGCCGCCTTGATCGGTGTCCCTGCTGGTGCAGCATAGTCGACGCCCTTGTGAGCACGAATGGTATTCAGAACCGGATGACGACGCCGCGGATTGAAACTTGAACTGATTCTGCTGAAATCGACTGGCGCCCGCACGAAGGCCTTGCGCACGCTTCTGCCTTCCGGCGTGTAATAGTCAGAACGCCCGCTCTTGTCAGCGAAACGGATTGCCTGGAACGTGCGGCCATTATTGTTGAACTCAGCCGCAATGATGTCGCCATCCATGACGTATTTGCCGTCCTGATAGATCTCTTCGTAAAGGATGTAGTAGTCGTCACCTGTCCGGATATCCAGGACAAAATCCACATCCCAGGCAAATATCCCGGCGAGATTCATTATGAGTTTGTCGGACAATCCTGCTGCATTTGCGCTTTCGAAGAGCGAACTGTCAATTCGACCGTAAGCCCGGCGTCTTTGGAGCTCTATCGGCCGGTCCACGATCTCAGCGGAGAAGCCCTCGTCATTTCTGCTGACTACCAGTGCACTGGTGAGATCCAGTTTGCGATACAGGCTGACGAGTTTGCCGTTGTCGTGTTTGATCTCGAGTTCATCACCAGGCCGCAAAATGCGCAGGCGAGGTCCCGCTTCCGGGAGTCTGGTTATCTGTGCAAGGTGCCCCAGATCCAGCCGATTCTTTCGAAATAGCTGATCGAGCGTGTCTCCGGAACGGACGACCAGGTGAATCGAGTCGTACGATACCGGCGCCGGGAAGAGTGGGGGGTGAAACCCGTGGCCGGAGTCGGCCAGGTCGTGGTTGTCGGTCAGGAAATTCAGTGGTTCCGGTGCGGGCTTGGATCCGACAGCATGCAATTCGGCGCCAGTTGTTGATTGACCTGCAGCAGTTTTTTCGAGATGGTTAACCGGTGTGCTTTTGACCCACAATACAAGCGCTAATCCGAACAACGGCATGCCCAGCCCGACAGCGAACCACTGTAACGGTCTGGACTTCTTAATCTTAGTGTTGCTAGCCGGCTTATAGTCGTGAAGTAGTGGGCTGACCGTACGGTTCAAGTCAGACTCCTGCGTATCGCTCGAAGCGCCTACTGTACAGTGGCATTCCGGGTTCGTCAAAGAAAAGTGTTATAACTCATGATCTTAAAGAAGCTTGCCGAATGTGCCGTAAGGATCCTCTATGCGTGTGCCGAAAATCGCCTCTGGCACCGTTCAACTCGCACGTTGTGCTGCAGCTTGCTGCCGGATCGGGAATGGTGAGAAGCGATGAAACGCATTGACAATCAATTGCTGGAATTAGCCCGCGGCACTGATGAAATCCTGCCGGCGGACGGCTTGAAACTGAAGTTGCAGAAGGGTCGACCGCTTGTAGTGAAGGCCGGGTTCGACCCTACAGCACCGGACTTGCACGTCGGTCACACGGTGCTGATCAACAAGATGCGGCAGTTCCAGGAGTTTGGTCATGACGTCGTTTTTCTGATTGGAGATTTCACCGGCATGATCGGCGATCCGAGCGGGAAGAATGCGACGAGACCTCCTCTAAGTAAGGAGGAAGTGGCGCAAAACGCCAGAACCTATGAGTCGCAGATCTTCAGGATACTCGATCCGGCACGAACGCGGGTTGAGTTCAATTCGACCTGGATGTCAAAGATGGATGCTGCCGGCCTGATCCGCCTTGCCGCGCAACATACGGTGGCACGGATGCTTGAACGCGATGACTTCAATCGGAGGTATGTCGGTGGACAGCCGATCGCGATTCATGAGTTTCTTTATCCGTTGGTGCAAGGGTACGACTCCATTGCACTTAAGGCGGATGTCGAGCTGGGCGGAACAGACCAGAAATTCAACCTTCTGGTTGGCCGGCAGTTGCAGCAGAACAGTGGCATGGAACCGCAGATTGTGATGACAACGCCTCTGCTTCAAGGTCTTGACGGCGTCAACAAGATGTCGAAATCACTCGGCAATTACATTGGGATCACAGAGCCAGCCAGTGAAATGTTCGGCAAGATCATGTCCATATCTGATGAGTTGATGTGGAGATATTACGAGGTATTGAGTTTTCGTCCGCTACAGGAAATCTCGAGGCTCAAGACCGAAGTTTCTAACGGCAGAAACCCACGGGACGTTAAGTTCGAGCTGGCCGAAGAGATAGTTACAAGATTTCATGATCGCGCGTCGGCAGCACGTGAAAAGTCAGAATTCATATCGCGGTTCCAGCAGGGCGCAGTGCCCGACGAAATTGCGGAGGTTCGAGTGACATCCAAAGACGGCAAGCTTGGAATTGCCAGTCTGTTAAAGGAAGCTGGACTTGTAAGCAGCAACTCCGAGGCGTTTCGGTTGATACAACAAGGTGCTGTGCGATTAGACGGTGAGCGAGTCGAGGACAGGGGTCTGGAAATCTTTGCAGGCACAACACACATCTATCAGGTAGGTAAGAGGAAATTCGCGAAGGTCATGCTGGCCTGACATCTTGGCCACCCGTTGTGGCTCATGGCAGGGCCAGCGAATTCTGGATCAAGACGGTCGGCGCAAGAGATCGAGGAGTAGCGCAGTCTATGGGCCAGGCCATATTTACCCGGGCAGATGAGACACAATTCTGGATTTCGACAGGGCAGGGCGCCCCCTCGCGGAATCCGTCAAGAATGCCTGCGTTTGCTGCAAAAAAGCTGTGAAAAGCACCTGTATAAGGGCCCGTCCAAAGTATTCCAAACCCCATGTCCGGCGACAATTCCGGCTGGCGCCATTTAGATGTTGACCCAAGGGATTTGGCCGCTATAATGCCCCGCTCGCTCAAGGGATGGTGCCCTTGAGCCGGACTCCCAAAAAATCAGATACAGGCACGCGAGGGCTTTTGTTCGGCCGCTTGTCGCCTGTATAATTGTGGGTCTGCTTGAAAACGGGTTTTGGCCCTTTTTCTATCGTTCTTTAAAAATAAAATCAGATAATTTGTGTGGGTGCTCGCGTTGAAGTTTGCTTCATGGCTTACATCAAACGTGAGAACCAAATACTTCAATTCTTAGTAATTTTGGGGATTACGTTCTGAAGTTAAAAGCTCATAGCTTTAAACTGAAGAGTTTGATCCTGGCTCAGATTGAACGCTGGCGGCATGCCTAACACATGCAAGTCGAACGGTAACGCGAAGAGCTTGCTCTTTGGCGACGAGTGGCGGACGGGTGAGTAATACTTAGGAATCTACCCAGTAGTGGGGGACAACTCGGGGAAACTCGAGCTAATACCGCATACGCCCCAAGGGGGAAAGCGGGGGATCTTCGGACCTCGCGCTATTGGATGAGCCTAAGTCGGATTAGCTAGTTGGTAGGGTAAAAGCCTACCAAGGCGACGATCCGTAGCTGGTCTGAGAGGACGATCAGCCACACTGGGACTGAGACACGGCCCAGACTCCTACGGGAGGCAGCAGTGGGGAA
>JAHKKM010000042.1 GCA_020027645.1 Pseudomonadota bacterium | reverse complement strand
CAGCAATTTGCCGCCGAACGAGTCCAGTGATCCGGATATCGACATCTACAGGAATGGAATTCGCGTGGACCGAGGCATCAGCGGCGTGGCCAACCAGGAAATCTTTACAACGACCACACTGGCGACCGGTCCACACGTCATGGATTTCCACGACTGGCGTTACGAAGACACTAGCGCGCCGCCGAACTATCCCTCGCGAACCTGCTTTACAATCCAGGTTTCTGGCCCATGAATCGGCCCATGAATCGGCCCCTGATCGGGCACCCCAGGTGAATCGAATGTCTGAAAAACGAAATCTTGTCCTGGCGCTACTGCTGCTCTCTGGCGCACTCGCAGCAGCTTGCCAGGAAACGCCGGAGGAGACTGGCGAAGCGAATGCCGGGAATAGTGTCGCTGCCGCCGGCAAGCCGACCCCATCCATCGACGCAGGCGGTGCTGCCGTGTCGCCGGGCAAACCGACGGCACCGGTATCGATTCATTACACCGTGATCGGGACCGCGGTGGTCGGCCAACCGGTCAGCGTGAACCTCGAGGTGTCGTCCAGCCAGCCGGATCTGCCCGTGACACTCGAATTTCGCAGCAACGATTCCAGCGCGATGGTGTTTCCGGAGTCGCAGGCGCAGCGGATCGAAATGGGCGCTCCCGACGATGAGGGCCCGCGTATGCAGCAGGTGACGATCATTCCGCAGCGCGAAGGCCGCCTCTACCTGAACGTCTCTGCGGCGGTCGAAACGGAAAACGGCACCATGTTTCGTTCGGTCGCCGTGCCGATACAGGTCGGTCCTGGCGTTAGCCCACCGGCCGTAAACGGTGAAATCCAGGTCACCCCGGAAGGCGAGACCGTCATTTCCCTGCCTGCGAAAGAGTCCGAAGGAAATTGAACCCGGCGTAATTCCCGTGCCCCGTCTGGCGCGCGCCCGTCCTCATTATGTTTAATCAAATGGTGTTGTCTCGCCCCAAAACGGCCTGAAACAGGCGCTTTCACGTGCGCCCGAGCCGGTTCCGGGAATATATTCCCAATATATTTTTTAATACGAGAGTTCAATCACAGACGACAGGCGGCACAACATCTAAGGTTCCGCACAGGCTGCCAGAATACCGTCCAGCACCAGCTCACGGCAGCCGCAAAGGGAATACCACCAAGACGAAGGCACTTCTACAAAGCACTTCGGTTTGGTGGTTGATTGCGCGGTAGTGATCCAGGCGAATCGCGGACATCGATGCAGCAGGACTTGCGAAAACAGATCAAGGAAGCAACGGAAAAGGCTGGCAATGAAAAGCTGGATTTCCTCGCCCTCCTTAAGCTCATCGATGAGCATTATGACAAAATGGAAGCAACCATCACGCAGTCCTTCACGCAGTCGGTGGCCACAAGCACGACCACACCGATCGAAGTCATCTTCGACAGCGTTACCGACGCACTGATATCGGTCAATTCGCAGGGCATCATTCGCAATTGCAACAAGGTTTGCGCCCGCTATTTCGGTCGCAGCAAGGACCAACTAATCGGTTCGCCCTTCGCTGGCATCGTCCCGGCCGCGGCCAACCAGCCGATCGCCGAATTTCTCGAGCCGTTCATGTCGAGCCTCGAAGATACACACGTCGAGTTCAACGGCGGTGAAGTCGATGCTACGCGCGCCAACGGCCAGCATTTCGTTGCAGAGGTCAACTCAAGTGCCCTGGATGTCGGCGGTGACCAGTTGTACGTTATCAGTCTTCGCGATGTCACCAGCCGGAAACTGGCTGAGAAAACGCTGAAGGAAAACGAGGAGCGCTACCGGGCGCTGGTCGAAAACGCGCCGGAAGCCATCGTCGTACTCGATGTCGAACGCAATGTGTTTTCCGACGCCAACGAGAATGCCTGCAGCCTATTCAACATGTCGCGGGCGCGCCTGTTGAGCGTCGGCCCCAAAGCCATCAGCCCACGCATGCAGCCGGATGGCACACCGTCTTTCGGCATTCGACGCGGCCACATCGACAAGGCGCTGGAAGGTGGCCATCCGATATTCGAGTGGATGCACAAGGATTCAAACGGCACGGAGATACCTTGCGAAGTTCGCTTCAGCCGGCTGCCCGACGCCGAACGCAAGCTGATTCGCGTCAGCATTACCAACATCGTTGACCGGAAACGCAACGAGGATTTTGCATTTGCCCAGAACAAGGTCCTGGAAATGGTCGCAGCGAGCACGCCGCTGGATCGCACGTTGAAGTCGATTTGCCATTGCATAGAGAAACTGGGCGCTGGCATGCGGGCAGTCATCATGAAGCTCGATATCCGCAACCAGACTCTGAGCGTGGAGCAGGCGGGCAACTTGCCGGAGGCTTTCAAGGTTGCGTTGGACTTCACCCGCGTTGACGAAAACGGTATTGCCTGCGGCGCCGCTGTTTTCAGCAATCGCGAAAAAATCGTTGCTGACATTGCTGCGGATGCCGCGTGGGCACGTCTGCACAAACTTGCAAAAGAAAACCGGATTGCTGCCGCCTGGTCATTCCCGCTGCACGGTGCAGCTTCGCGCATCATCGGCACGCTGGACGTGTACGTGAATGCCCCGTGCGAACCGGGAACCGATGAGCTGGATAAGATCGGCCGCATGGCGCGCCTCGCCGGTATCGCCATCAAACGCCAGATGGATGAAGATCGCCTGAAAAACTCGGAATCGCGATACCGGGGACTGTTCGAGAATGTCGTCGACGGTGTGTATATCGCCTCACGCGAAGGCGACATCATCACCGTGAACCCTGCGCTGGTCGAAATGCTGGGTTTCGAAAGTGCACAGGACCTGAAGCAGGCCGGGCGTACCACATTGCTGTACGTCAATCCGGTCGACCGTGAGCGCGTGTTTGCCCGCCTCGAGGCCGAGGGCGTAGTACGCAACTTCGAATACCGCCTGCGCCGCAAGGATGGCAAAGAGATCGTGGTGCTCGAGAATTCGCGTGCCATCTACGACGACCAGGGCCATATCGTCGCGCACGAGGGGACGATTACCGACATCACCGAGCGCAAGGTCGCCGAAACACGCGTCTTCGAGGAAAAAGAACGAGCCCAGGTGACACTGCAATCCATCGGCGATGGCGTGATCACCACGGATGCCAATGGTTGCATCGATTACATCAACCCGGTTGCGCAGGACCTGACCGGCTGGGAGATTCGCACGGCGCGCGGCAAGTCGATCCAGAAGATCATGACCATCGTCAACGAGCATACCCGCGCTTCTGTGGAAAACCCGGTGACGCGCTGCCTCAGGGAAGGCCGGGTCATCAACCTGGCGCAGAACTCGGTGCTGATCAACCAGCACGGCGATGAAGTTCCGATCCAGGATTCGGCAGCACCGATCCGCGACCGCATCGGCAATATCATCGGTTCCGTCATGGTATTCCATGACACGAGCAAGGAATCGCGACTGTTTCGCCAGCTGTCGTACCAGGCCTCACACGATGCGCTGACCGGCCTGATCAACCGGCGCGAATTCGAGAATCGCCTGGTGTCGGCCCTCGAAACATCGAAGTCCAATGTCGAGTTGATGCATGCGCTGCTGTACCTCGACCTTGACCAGTTCAAGGTGGTCAACGATACCTTCGGCCATACTGCCGGTGACGAGCTGCTGCGCAAGGTGACCGAGGTCGTGCAGGCGAACATTCGCTCGACCGACGTGCTGGCACGGCTCGGCGGTGACGAATTTGGCATCCTGCTCGAACGCTGCACCGAGGAACGGGCCATGGAGGTCGGCGAGGCAATTCGTTGCGCCATCGAGGGTTTCCGTTTCAACTGGCAGGATGCATTTACCAGCGTCCGTTGTTCCATCGGTGTAGTGCTGGTGAGCAGCGAAAGCCAATCGGCTGCCACCATTATGAGTTTTGCCGACGTCGCCTGTTATTCCGCCAAGGACATGGGTCGCAACAAGGTCCATCTCTACCAGGCCAGCGACGCTTCGCTGCGCCACGAGGAAATGAAATGGGTGTCGCGGATCACCAGTGCCGTCGAGGACAAGCGCCTAGAACTGTTCTATCAGCCGATCATAGGCATTGGCAAAAAGAAATCGGACACACGTGGTCACTATGAGCTTCTGCTGCGCATGCGCGATGAGAACGGCGCGCTGGTCAGCCCGGACCAGTTCATCCCGGCCGCGGAACGCTATAACCTGATGTCGACGCTGGATCGCTGGGTCATTCACGAAGCACTGACGCAGCTTGCCGATCGCAATCCCGAATCGAAACAGGCCAAGTACACCCTGGCCATCAATCTCTCCGGCACCTCGCTGAGCGAAGACCGGTTTCTCGACTACGTGATTGACGAGCTGGGCAAATGCAAGTTGCCAAGCGGTGCCATCTGCTTCGAGATTACCGAAACCGCCGCTATCTCCAACCTGTCGCGCGTGGTGCACTTCATGCAGACACTGAAGCAGCTCGGCTGCAAGTTCTCGCTGGATGATTTTGGCAGCGGGCTGTCGTCGTTCACCTACCTGAAGAACCTGCCGGTCGACTACCTGAAAATCGACGGACAGTTTATCCGCAATGTGGCTGAAGACCGTGTCGACGAGAGCATGGTGCGTGCGATCAACGACGTGGGACGCGCCATGGGCATCGAGACTATCGCTGAGCGCGTCGAGTCGCGCGAAGTGCTGGACAAGCTCAGTGCACTCGGTGTCGAGTACGCGCAGGGCTATTTCATCGCCAGGCCCACCTCGGTGCAGACCTTCGAACCCTGGGCGGATGAAAGTTTTTCCCAGCTTGCGTGAAAATTGCGGCCGGCAAGAACTGAGAAATAAGTAGAAAATACAACGAATTAACCGTCCAATGGAGGCGCAATCTGTGACCTCCTGCGCACAATACCGGTATGGAATGCGGCACAGGTCGCAGCATCCCCCGGCGTTCGCAGCTAGCATCGCGAAATGTGCGTCAAAATCAAACGTGAGCGATCGGCGTAGCCATGCTGTTAACCCAGTTCAATCACATGTTGCCGGTGGTTTTCGGCTTCGCGGCTGTGTTGTACCTGTGGCTCGCCGTGCGCGTTTCGCGCGCCACGCAGCCAAACACGAATAACGCGATCAGCTACTTTCTGTTCCTGATCGGGGCCATGATCGCCGGCAGCGCTTTTGCATTTGGCACCGAAGATCCAAACATCTACGGAATCGGCCGTACCTTGAGTTTCTTCTCCGGCGGATTCCTGCCGCTGGTTTTCTACTGCATCTATCGCGAATACACCGTAGGGCGCAATAACCCACTGTTTATCGCCATGTTGGCTGTTATCCCGATCATCACCACGCTGCTGGCGATCACCAATCCCATGCACAATATGATCTGGACCGTCGTCGAAACGGAATCCGGCACGCGTTTTTCGACCGCCGCCGAACACCTCTGGTTCAAACGGGTACACGCCCCTTTTGCCTATGGATTGCTTGGTTACTCGGTACTGGCAATGGCCAGCCGGCTGTCGAATATTGCGCGGGCACACCGCCGCAAGATCATTCTGCTGCTGGTTTGCGCGGCATTGCCGTATGCGGTCAGTGTCGCCAACACCATGCTGGGAATCGGCCCGGCGAACTTCCCGTTCACGTCCCTCACGCTGGTGCTCATGCTGCCGCTTTACTGGTGGGCCACCGTCGATCTCAGGGTCTACGAATTCAGCCCGCTGGCCTATCAGACGATGTTCGATCACGTACGCGATCCCATTATCGTGCTCGACAAGTCGCAACGCATTATCAGTGCTAATCACCCCGCGCAGGTCCTGTTGAACGGTTCCGAACAAAGCCTGCTGGGAAAGAAATTGTGGGAGGACCTGCCCGAGGCGCAGGCGATCCTGAAGCAGTCGCGGGACGGCGACCTGACGCAAACCATTCGCATGCAATCCGACCGCTTCTTCGAGCTCAACAGTGCTCCGCTCAAAAGTCCTTCCGGCCGCGACCAGGGTACGGTCGTGGTCTGTCGCGATGTGACGGAAAGAAAACGTGCGCTGCGCGCGCTGGCTGACAGCGAACACCTGATACGCTCGCTGGTCGAGCATTCGTCCAACGGCATCCTGCGTTTTTCTCTCGACCTCGGTGACGCCGACCTGAAATTCCGCTGCATCTTTGCCAACCGTGCGGCAGAACGCTACCTGCACAGTGGCAACAGCACGCTGGTCGGCATGCCGCTGGAAAAACTGGAATTGCTCGAACCGGTACGACTGCAGTCGCAGTTCGGTAAAGGCATCGACAGTGCCTCCAGTGTCAGTTACGAAACCCAGGTGGAAGGCGATACGGGCGAAACCTGGCTGCGAGTCGTGGCCGAACCGGTAGGTCAGGACTTTTCGATTACGCTGATCGATATCACGCAACGCAAACGCAACGAGAACAAGATCCTCGCGGACGCGCTTCGCGACCCGCTGACCGGCGTACTGAACCGGCGCGGATTCGAAAAGGAAGCGGCCGAACGCATCGCCAATTCGACGCAGGGGGCAGTCCTTTACCTCGACCTCAATCAGTTCAAGATGATCAACGATCGTTTCGGCCACCAGGCGGGCGATGCCTTGCTCAAGGCCTTCGGTCACCGGCTCGAATTCTGCCTGCGTCCGGAAGACGTGCTCGCGCGCCTCGGTGGTGATGAGTTCGCCATCGTGCTCCCCGGGGTTACCGTGGAAGATGCCAAGCACGTGGCGGAGCGGCTGGTAGAAACCGCCTCCGAGGCATACATCATCCAGGGTCAGGAGATCGAATGTGCCGCGAGCGTTGGCATAGCGCTCATGCCGGTACACGGCGCTGAACTGTGGCAGCTGGTCAGCGTTGCCGACCAGGCCATGTATAACGCCAAGTCCCTGCGCAAGGGCGATGCGGCCAATGACCGGGCCGCCTATGTCGAGGCCGCCATCGCCTCGTAAGGCCAGCGCTGCCGTAGCGGCGGCTTGACAAGCAATCCATATATCGGGAAACTTCGATATATGGAAGTAAACACCGCCCTGCAAGCCCTTACCGCGCTCTCGCACGAGACCCGTCTCTGGGTCTTTCGTCTGCTGGTGCAGGCTGGCCCCGATGGCCTGCCTGCCGGCGAAATCGCTGACAGCTTGAGTTCCCGGCAAAACACGATGTCGAGTCACTTGCGGCTGCTGCACGCAGCCGGCCTCATCGACAGCGAGCGCCACGGCCGGCAAGTGGTTTACCGGGCCAATTACGACACGGTGCGGGAGCTGGTGTTGTTCCTGGTGGAGGATTGTTGCGCTGGCAGTTCGCAGGTCTGCAATCCGCTGGCCGAATCCCTGACCCAGGTTTGCTCATCTTCAACGAGGATAAATCAATGAAACGCTTTCACGTCAATCTCAGTGTCGCGAACATTGCCCAGTCGCGGCAGTTTTATACCGGCCTTTTCGGCACTGAACCTGCCGTATTGAAAGACGACTATGCGAAATGGATGCTGGAGGATCCACGGCTTAATTTCTCGATCACGCAAAGCAGCAGCAAACGGGGTATCCAGCACATCGGCCTGCAGGCCGACACGGTGGAGGAGTTGGCCGAGATTCAGCGACGCCTTTCGCAAGCCGGTGAGACCACGCTCGATCAACCTGAGACCGAGTGTTGCTACGCGCGATCGACGAAATCCTGGGTGCGTGATCCGGACGACGTCGCGTGGGAGACTTTTGTTACGCACGAACAGATTGCGAATTTTGGTTTGGAGCCGGTTGTAGCGGGTGCAAAGGCTTCGGGTAAACGCTGCTGCGCCTGAAGCACTCGATGTTGGCGCAGAAGAATGTACCAAAGAATGTACTGATCCTTTGCACCGGCAATTCGGCGCGCAGCATCATGGCCGAAGCAATTCTGAATGCCGTCGGTAAGGGCCGGTTTGTTGCGTTCAGTGCGGGCAGCCGACCGGCAGGGACGGTCAACCCGGCCGCGCTGCGCCAACTGCAATCGGCCGGTCACGCGATCGCCGGATTGCGCTCCAAATCATGGGATGAATTCGCAACAACGAAAGCGCCGCGCATGGATATCGTCATCACGGTTTGTGACAGTGCGGCAAAGGAGAGTTGTCCGCTGTGGCAAGGTGCCCCGCTGACTGCGCACTGGGGCATGCCCGACCCGGCGGCGGTCAAAGGCCCGGATGCCGAGGTTCGCAAGGCGTTCGAAGATTCCTATCGAGTGCTGCAGCACAAAATGAAATTGCTTGTCGACCTGCCGGTGGCACGGCTCGACCGGGGCGACCTGCAGAAGAAACTGCGCGAAATCGCCAGCGCACATTCCTGAATGACGACAATCCGGTAATGAACGTATTCGAGCGATACCTCACGCTGTGGGTCGTCGCCTGCATTATTGCGGGTATTACAGCCGGCCAATTGATTCCGCAGTTGTTTCAGCTTGTCGCAGCGGCGGAGGTGGCGAAGGTCAACCTTCCGGTCGCTTTCCTGGTTTGGCTGATGATCATTCCCATGCTGATCAAGATCGATCCCGCGGCCTTGTCCGGGGTCAAAGCATACTGGCGTGGCATCGGCATTACGCTTTTCATCAACTGGGCAGTCAAACCGTTCTCGATGGCTGCCCTCGGCTGGCTTTTCATCGGCCTGGTCTTCCGGCCGTACCTGCCCGAAGACCAGATCCATTCGTACATTGCCGGGCTGATTTTGCTCGCCGCCGCACCGTGCACCGCCATGGTCTTTGTGTGGAGCAATCTTTGCGATGGCGAACCCCATTTCACATTGAGCCAGGTTGCGCTCAATGACGTCATCATGATTTTCGCGTTTGCGCCGATTGTTGCGCTGTTGCTGGGGCTGTCGGCCATTACGGTGCCCTGGGATACGCTGCTGCTGTCGGTTGTGCTTTACATAGTTGTGCCGGTGATTATCGCGCAGTGGATTCGCCGCCGCGTAATATCGAACGGAGGTAAGCTGCGGCTGCAGAATCTGCTCGGCAAATTGCAGCCGGTGTCGCTGATTGCGTTGCTCTCAACCCTGGTGCTGTTGTTTGGCTTCCAGGGCGAACGAATCATCGCGCAGCCATTGGTCATCGCAATGCTGGCGGTACCGATCCTGATCCAGGTCTATTTCAATTCCGGCCTTGCCTACTTGCTGAATCGCGTTGCCGGTGAAGCGCACTGTGTTGCAGCACCCTCCGCGCTGATTGGTGCGAGCAATTTCTTCGAACTTGCCGTCGCCGCGGCGATCAGCCTGTTCGGCCTGAATTCCGGCGCGGCCCTGGCCACGGTGGTCGGAGTCCTGATCGAAGTGCCGGTCATGCTCAGCGTCGTGCGGCTCGTCGGCTCGACCAAGGCCTGGTACGAAAGTGGTCGACGCGAGCAGCGGAAGGCCAGGTCAGGCTGACCGGACGAATGGTGCCGCCAAACGACCCTCGCGCCGGCTAGTTGTCGTAAATGACTACGTCAAACACGTTCGGATCGGTCGTATCGAGTATCGCGAGTTCTACGACCTCGCCGAGCGAGAGGTCGAGTGTCAGTGGCCCGCCGATGATCGCCTTGCTTGCCGGCAGGGTAATTGCGACCTGGTAGCTGCCCTCGGCGAAGTTTGTATACCCTGTGGTTGCACGGAACGGCAGGCTGAAGAAGCGCGGGAAGTTGTCCTCGATTTCTTCGCCGGTCGGGAAGATATACAGATCGACGACCGCGACATTGTCAGCCAGGTGCGCAAAACGCAGGCGTCCGGTGGTTTCGACTGGGCGTTGATCGTCGGTAAACCCAATGATATCCAGTACAGCGTTGTCGCTGATCAGAAATACCGTATTGCGGGAGCCGGGGAGCACGGTGAGGTTGTCCTCGAGCAATAAAACGCCCGTATTGCCGGTTGGTGTGAAGGTCAACGGCACAGTAGTCAAAGCAAAATCGATTTCCGGTGTGAGCTCGCCGAATCCGACATCGGTAAGCAACGCTGTAGTGAAATCGTCGTCGGCATAAAGATCGACGTTGCCGGTTGCGATCGAGGCATGCATGAGCCTGATCGTTGGAGGGATGTTGTCGTCGGCGAGCTCGGCACTTCCGGCACCGGCGCCCATCACCCGGACGCTCAAATTGCCAGTGATCGACGGGTCGGGATCAAAAATACTGTAAATCACGGACGTTGCGCCGGCTTGAGTGATGGCACGTGAGCGATACAGGATATCGTTTGGATCGTCGTGTGTGGTCAGCACGAGCTCGTAATTGCCGGACGCCGACTCAAACGCAGGCGAAAGCTCTCCGAAAGCAATCGTCGTGCGGCGGTCGCCAATAACCGGCACCGTATCCGGGGCGGCGAAATACACGTCGAGCTGTGCCGCGGTTGCCGCGAGGTTAAATGCCCGTGCCTCGAACACGGTCTCGCTGGCACTCCATTGTCGTTCCGGGTACTCGACTCGTATCAGTGTCGGCGTCGCCAGCGCGCCGGTCAGGGCAAATATGTAATCAGTATTGGCAACGACCTCGACAAAGTCGGTCGCGATTCGCGTGCGCGTCGCATCGCCCGGGAACACTACATCGAAATTGACGTTGTATGACAGGTTGTCGAAGCGAGTTGACATTCCGCCTTTGTAAGAAAGGCCACCAAGCGCGCGTTCCTCGACAAGAAAAAGGACTTCCGGTGCGGAGATGATTGCGTTGATTCCGCGCAGGTTGCCTTTTCCCGTTGCAACCGGGAGATTCGTTTCCGTGCAGGCTCCGAGTGACAGCGCGGCAAGTACCGCAAGGATAAGTGACCTGGATAAATTCGACATGCCTTTGCCTGGTTGCATTTATTTCTATCCCGCCTTGCGGGCTTCGTAGCCGTAAACGGATTTGACTTCGAGGAACTCATCGATGCCGTACGCCCCCCATTCGCGGCCGTTGCCGGATTGCTTGTAGCCGCCAAACGGAGCCATGGAATCCAGCGACGCGTTGTTGATGTGCACCATGCCGGTCCGCAACCGGCTGGCGATCCGGCGCGCCCGCTCCAGGTTGCCGGAACTGACGTAACCCGACAGGCCGTAGGGTGTATCGTTGGCGATGCGAACCGCTTCTTCTTCACTGTCGTAGGGAATGATCGAGACCACGGGGCCAAAAATTTCCTCGCGTGCGATAGTCATCTGGTTGTTGACATCGGTGAACACTGTAGGTTTGACAAAGTAGCCACGCGATAATTCTTTCGGTCGCCCGGTGCCGCCGGTCGCAAGCGTGGCGCCTTCGTCGATTCCCTTCTGAATCAGGGTTTGAACCTTGTTCCATTGGAGCTCCGAGACTACCGGACCCATGTCGGTTTTCGGGTCGGTCGGATCGCCGGTTTTCACGGCTTCAGCCGTTCGCACGGCGATCGCAGTGGCCTCGGCAAGGCGGCTTCGTGGCACCAGCATGCGCGTTGGTGCATTGCAGGACTGGCCGGTGTTTTCAAAACATTCTGCCGCCCCTTTGGAAACGGCATTCTCGAAGTCGGCGTCCTCGAGAATTATGTTCGCCGATTTGCCTCCAAGTTCCTGTGCCACACGCTTGACGCTTGGCGCCGCACTCTGTGCCACTGCCACGCCGGCACGAGTCGAGCCGGTGAAGGAAACCATCGCTATACCCGGGTGGCTGCTCAGCGCCGCACCGACGCCCGCACCATCGCCGTTTACCAGGTTGAACACACCGGCAGGAACACCGGCCGCGTGCAGTATCTCCGCAAAAATCATTGCATCGAATGGCGCGATCTCACTCGGCTTCAGCACCATCGTGCAGCCAGCCGCAAGAGCTGGCGCAACCTTGCAGGCAATCTGGTTCATCGGCCAGTTCCACGGCGTAATCAGCGCGCAGGGACCGACAGGCTCCTTGACGATGAGTGTCGTGCCGTGTCGCTCTTCGAAAACATAATCCTTCAGCGCATCGCGCGCCGCCTCGATGTGCTGTGGACCGCTGGCTGCCTGTGAATCGCGGGCCAGCAACCACGGCGCACCCATTTCCTCCATGATTGCTCTTGCAACTTCGTCGTGGCGTTTCTTGAATTCAACAAGAATGGCGTCGAGCAATTCGATGCGCTGCTGGCGCGTGGTCTGCGCATAACGGTCCTGGGCCTTGCATGCGGCAGTTACTGCAATGTCCACGTCTTTCATGCTGCCAAGGCTGATTCTTCCGCAGACTTTTTCGGTCGCCGGATTGATGACATCGAAGGAGCGGGGTTTTACGGGGTCGACCCAGCGTCCGTCGATGTAGAATTGCAGCATCTCGCGCATCGTGTGCTCCATTGTCGGGCAGCCGCGAATAATAGCGTAATCGGCCGGACCGGTCGTTACTCACGGCAATAGGAATGGCTGGCCGGGTTGCGGTCCGGATGACAACCGCCACCTCAGGCAAGTAGCATAGCAGGACGGCATGGGCCGGCTGACCGTTGAGGCGCAAGGATATTTTTGGTGGAAGGATATTTTCAATGAGCACGAACAAGCAATTGCTGGAACGCCGTAATGCCGCTGTGGCTCGGGGCGTCGGCACGCAACACACTGTTTTCGCACAAAAAGCACTTGGTGCTGAAATCTGGGACGTCGAGGGCAACCGGTATATTGACCTGGCCTCAGGCATTGCGGTCAACAACGTCGGCCACAATCACCCGAAGGTCATCGCTGCGGTCAAGGCTCAGCTCGAAAACTTCTGCCACCCGTGTTTCCAGGTGACGCCGTACGAAGTCTATATTCGTCTGGCCGAAAGGCTGAACGAGCTTGCGCCGGGCCCGACGCCGAAGAAAACATTGTTTCTCACCACTGGAGTGGAGGCCGTCGAAAACGCGATCAAGATTGCGCGTTATCACACCAAGCGTACCGGGGTGATTGCGTTCTCCGGAGCGTTCCATGGCCGCACCATGATGGGCATGGCGCTGACCGGCAAGGTTGCCCCCTACAAAGCAGGTTTCGGGCCGTTCCCGCCGGACATTTACCATATTCCATATCCCATTGAATACCATGGGAAAACGGCCGAGGCTTCACTGCAAGCGCTGGATGCGTTGTTCAAGTCCGACATTGAACCCTCGCGCATTGCGGCCATGATCATCGAGCCGGTCCAGGGCGAGGGCGGCTTTTACGCTGCGCCGGTATCGTTCCTGCAGGCACTGCGCAAAATCTGTGATGAACACGGCATCGTGCTGATCGCCGACGAAATCCAGAGCGGCTTTGCCAGGACCGGCAAATGGTTTGCGGTCGAGCATGCCGGCATCGAGCCGGACCTAATGACGGTGGCGAAAAGTATCGGCGGCGGCTTGCCGCTGTCCGGTGTGGTCGGCAAGGCATCGATCATGGATGCGCCGCTTCCCGGCGGACTGGGCGGCACCTACGGTGGACCGCCGGTCGGCTGTGCCGCGGGTCTCGCGGTGATCGATATCATCGACAACGAAAAGCTTTGCGATCGTGCAATGGCTATCGGCAAAAAAATAGCATCGTGGGGCGCGTTGCTGCAGAAGTCGACTGACTGCGTCGGCGATGTGCGTACCACGGGTGCAATGTGCGCAATCGAACTGGTCAAAGGCGGCGACGCCGATCAGCCCGATGCGGACCTGACCAAGGCGATACTTGCAGAGGCACTGAAGAAAGGCGTCATCCTGTTGTCCTGTGGCGCAAGAGGCAATGTCATTCGTTTCCTGCCGGCACTGGTCATCAGTGACAAGTTGCTCGATGAAGCGCTGTCGCAAGTACGCGAGGCGATCGTTGGATTGAGCAACCAACTGCGCAAGGCAAGCTGAGCTGCATTCCGGCCGCGCCATTCGCTGTCGCCGCGGACTTGCGCAGGCGGCGATTTACTTGCGCGGGTGCCGTTCGCCGAGCCAGCCCTTGAGCCGGAAGTAGAGCAACAAGCCGATTGCAATGCTTACCATCAAGAGCAACGAGAGCAGGTAGCCGAATCCCCAGCCGAGCTCGGGCATGTTCCATGCAGATGCGGAGCGGTCGAAATTCATGCCATAGACGCTGGCGATAAAGCTTAAAGGCATGAATATCGTCGAAATGATGGTCAGGACCTTCATGATCTCGTTGAGTTTTGCGCTGACGCTCGAGATATAGACGTCAACCAGGCCCGAGGCAATATCCCGGTAGGTTTCGACGATGTCCATCAGGTTGATGGTGTGATCGTAGACATCGCGAAAGAAAATCCGCGTCTCATCCGATACCAGCGGATTCTCGTCGCGAATTATGGCATTGAGCATTTCCCGGTGCGGCCAGATGGCGCGTCGAATGGTAAGCAGGCCGCGTTTCATGTCATGCAGTGTGGCGATCTGGTGCGAATCGGGCTTGGTCACCACCCTTTCTTCGATGTTCTCGAGGGACTCGCCGTAGCGTTCCAGTACCGGGAAATACTGGTCCACGATCGCATCCAGCAGTGTGTAAAAGAGGTAATCGGCCTTCGCTGTTCGCAGCCGGCCCTTGCCCTGGCGAATCCGTTCTCGCAGCGGATCGAAGCAATCTCCCGGCGTTTCCTGGAAAGACAGCACAAAATTCTTCCCGAGAAACAGCGCGATCTGCTCTGAAACGAAGTCCGGACCGGGTGAAAACAACTGGCTGACCAGGAATACGTGGTCGTCATATTCCTCCACCTTGGGCCGATGGTGCAGGTTCATCAGGTCTTCCATCGCGAGCATGTGCAAGGCGAAAATGTCACCGATGCTACGAATCAGCTCGACATCGCCCCGGCCCGTAATATTGACCCAGATTATGGACTGAGCGGCCCGTGTGCACCGGATATCATCCAGCCTCGCACCCTTCAGCTCGACAATCTCATTCGGGCCATAACCAATGATATCGATCGTCGGGTAGGGCGATCCGGCGGGCGCTATCAACGTGCCCGGCGCGTCACCCGGCGAGGTTGGTTTCCGGATGCGGGTACTGCGTCGTTTATTAGCCAGAGATGTCTCCGTACAGATCAGCGTAAATCAGTCGTTGATGGAATGGGTCTATCCCGTCGCCGGAAATCAGCTGCAGGTCAGGTCGAAGCCTATCCGGCCATCGGCCCGTGGTGTCGCCTGTTTGTAGAAGATCGTGCATGCCGGGTTCTCGGCAGGGACCGGAATCGCGTCGCCGACGTAGACGCGCTTGCGCGCGCCGCTCAGGTTGACGTCGGCAAAACCGCTCCTGGCACCCAGCAGACCGAACACCTGGTTGTCCGAACCGACAGTGACACTCTCGCCACCTTTGAGCCAGAAGTCGGCGCCGCCGGCGAATCCGGCGTCTGCCAGCTGCTCCTGGCGCAGGGCGGTTACCTGGTCGGTCAAATAGGCAATCTCCGCGTTCGCCTGCTTTGCGAGATCACCCTGACGCGCCAGCACCTTTCCCAGTTCGGCTATGCCTGTCTTGACTTCCTTGTCCGCCGGCAGATTTTTGAGTGCGTCGAGACGTGCGTTGATGTCATTGAAATTGGACTGCTGTTCGGCGATCAGCGTGCCGACGGAAGGCCCAAGGATCCCGGTGCTCTCGACGCCTTTTCTCACACCGATACCAACCACCGACCCGAGGATCATGCCACCGAGGCCGATCGCTGCGGCGATCACACGACCCTTGGTAAATCTGGGCTTGCTTGTCGGCGCGGCCGGCGCCTGTTCGACTTCCTGTTGAGTTTGCTCGGTCATTCTTATTCTCCGCAGCCGGCCATTGAGCTGCTTGTCCGATCCAGACCGGCGTATTGTTTTGGGGATCGCTGGCGAGGCGAAATTGTACCGCCGTTGCAGGTTTCCGATCAGTACAATTTTCCGACATCGTATATACGCGTTCGTCAGCGGATGCATCCCGCTGTGGATCCCGAGCTTGTCATCGGCAGATGAAGATAGCCCCGCCTGCGACCAGTTCATCGATTTCCGGGCCCGTGAAGCCGGCCGCCTGCAATACTTCACGGCTGTGTGTGCCCGGCTCGATCCCTGGCT
>JAHKKM010000178.1 GCA_020027645.1 Pseudomonadota bacterium | reverse complement strand
GTATATCGACGACCGGAATGTAGGCGAGTTTCTCGCCCGGGTGCCAGGCCATCGGGTTCCAGCTGTGCGCGCCCCACATGTTCGGCCACACCGCAACCGCTTCCCCTTCAGGCCGATTCCAGAATTCGCCTGCCGGATCGTAGACCGGGCGGCCGGTTTCCAGGTTGATGTGCGTCGCCCAGTTCACCTTTGCGTATTTCTCCGCCGACAACAGCTCGCCCGTGCGCTTGTCGAGAACGTAGTAAAAACCGTTCTTGGGCGCGATCATCAGGGTGTCGCGTTTAGCGCCACCGATTTCGAGTTCGGCGAGCACGATATTCATGGTCGCGTTGTAATCCCAGCTATCCCGGGTCACGGTCTGGTAATGCCAGGCATACTCACCGGTACTTGCGTTGACCGCCACGATCGAGGACAGGAACAGGTTGTCGCCGCCGTCCGGACTGCGCTGTGAATGCACGTACGGAATGGCGCCCGATGTGCCGAAAAACAGCAGGCCGGAATCGGGATCGTAGGTCATCTCGTTCCAGTTATTGCCACCGCCGCCATACTCCTGCAACGCGGTGCCGGACCAGGTCTTCGCCGCCATTTTCATCGCTGCGCTGGTGTTTTCTTCCGCCTTGTCGCTCGGCACAATGAAAAAACGCCACAACTGCCGGCCCGATTTCGCGTCGTAGGCCGTGATATAGCCGCGCGTCTTCTGGTGCGATTCGGAACCCGCATTGCCGACGAACACCTTGCCACCGCCGACATATGCCGAATCCGATATGCCATAGCCCTGTGCCGGATCGCAGGTCTGCTGCGACCACAGTTCCTTGCCGTTGGCCGCATCGACAGCCAGCAGGCGGCAATCCGCCGTCGTGACAAATACCTTGCCGTCCCACACGGCTACACCGCGGTTCACGCGGGCGAGCCACGAAGTCTGGGGACGTTTCGCGAACGAGGCGCGCACATTCGGATCGAAGCTCCAGAGGATCCGGCCATCGCTCGCATCCACGGCAAACGCGACTGAATACGCCGCAGAAAAATAAATCACACCATCGACGACGATCGGTGTCGCCGAAATGCCGTCCGGAGCCGGAATCGCACTCACCCAGGCCAGTCCCAGGTCGCCAACGTTTCCAGTGTTGATTTCGTCCAGTGGACTGAAATGCTGGCCGTCGAAATTGCCGCCTTTCACAAACCAGTTGACGCCCTTGCCGGACTCCGCGAGCACTCGTTCTTCTGTGACCTTGCCGGCGCTGTACGCTGTTCCGGATACCAGGGCCGGCACACAGATTGCGATAAGGCATTTCAGCTGCTTATTCATATGAGTCATTCCGCTTGAGTCGTTCCGTTATTTTTGTTCATGGTCCATCGACGCCGCGAAGGAACGCTACCGCATTTCGGCCTATGGCATCCACTGCATATCCACCTTCCAGCACGGTCAGCACGGGAATTCCCAGCGACCGGATATCACTTCCCATCTCGAGATAATCACCGGTTTCGATGCCAAATCGCGTCATCGGATCGCCGGCAAAGGTGTCGAGCCCCAATGCCACAACAATGGCCGGCGATGAAAATCGCCGGATGTTATCGAGGGCATCGCCCAGTGCCTTGCGGTATTCCTTCCACACGGTGCCGAGCGGCAATGGGTAATTGATGTTGAATCCATGCCCCTTTCGCTCGCCCGCTTCGTCGCTGTAGCCAAGGAAGTACGGGTACTCATCCTCTGGGTCGGCGTGCAACGACACGGTCAACACGTCGTTACGCTCGTAGAAAATACTCTGCGTACCGTTGCCGTGGTGATAGTCGACATCGAGCACCGCGATCCGGTCCAGGCCCGCGTCGATCATCGCCTGGGCGGCAATGGCGCTGTTGTTCAGGTAACAGTAACCGCCGGCGCAATCGCGCGAGGCGTGATGACCTGGCGGCCGGCAAAGCGCAAAGGCATTCTTGCGAGTCGATTTGACGATGTCTGCCGCAGTGAGTGCAATTTCCGCCGATCGACGAATCGCCTGCCAGCTTCCGGCAACGATAGGAGCACTGTCATCGAATGCGTATCGTCCGAGCCGCCCCTGGATCGAGCGGGTGTCTTTGGCACGCAAGCCGGCACAGACAAAAGTCTGTGCTCTCGCATTGCTCGCGGTCATGCCGGCCTGTTGCCATTCCGGCCACGCGTTTTGCAGAAAGTCGACGTACTCGTGCGAGTGAACACGGGTGAGCTTGCGAATATCAAACGCGGCAGGTCCACGCATGTCGCCGAGTCCGGCATCCTGCAGCGCAGCGATGACATTGATTGCTCGCTCCGCGCACTCCAGGCTGGCCCTGTAGCGGTCACCGCTCGCCTCGAGCAGGCCGCAATGCAACTCATGATCCGTTGAAAAAACCGTGATCACGGCAACTTGCCGGCGGAGGTCGTCTCGATTTCCAGGTCCAGTTGCAGCGCCTGGTCGAGCGCATCGCGCAGGCCCGCAATTTCCACGCTGCGATGAATTGCCCTCTTCGTCAGTCGCACGGCAAGTTCATTGTTGGACGCAATTCGCAGCGCGATAGCATCCGCTTCCGTCACCAGCCGGTCAGCCGGTACGACCTTGTTAATGAGGCCCATTGCGGCGGCGCGCAAGGCATCGACCTTGTCATCGCCGGTCAACAGCAATTCCTTCGCCTGTTTCAGGCCGATGATCCACGGGAGAATCAGGCACACGATGCCGCTGCCGAAGCGGACTTCCGGCGCACCGAACAGGCAGTCGTTGGCCGCGACCGTGATGTCGCACACCGCCGTGATCTCCATCGAACTGCCGAGGCAATAACCGTGTACTGCGGCAATCGTCGGTTTGGGGCAATCCCAGAAGCGCAAGATCAGGTCGAAGTCGCGCCGCAATTCGCGGCGCGTGTGCTCGGCCGGCGTAACACCTGCGGCAGGCGCGCCGATATCCAGATCGAAACCCGCGGAGAATGCGCGGCCTTCGCCGCTCAGCAGAACGACGCGAACAGCTTCATCGCTTTCGGCCTGGTCCAGCGCGTCGTTGAGGCCATCCAGCATTTCAGCGTTGATCGCATTCAGTTTCTTCGGCCGGTTCAGCCGGATTCTGGCTATTGCGCCGTCAGCGGTGTATTCGACCAGAGCCATCGCAAATCGCCTCAGGACAGGCGAATCCAGGCCGACTTGCTCTGCGTGTAACTGAGGATGCTCTCGATGCATTTGTCGCGCGCATTGCCGGACTGCTTGTAGCCGCCGAATGGCTGCGTCATGTCGCCTTCATCGAAACAGTTCACCCAGATCACGCCGGCCTGGATGTCCTTGATGAGACGGTGTGCACGCGCAATATCCCGAGTCCAGACACCGGCGGCGAGGCCATAAATCGTGTCGTTCGCGATGCTGATGGCATCGTCGATACCATCGAAGGGAATGATCGACGCAACCGGCCCGAAGATTTCTTCGCGGGCAATACGCATCGAGTTGGTAACGCCGGTGAACAGGGTCGGATTCACATAGGATCCGTGCAGCTTCGGTGCATCGCCGCCAAACTCGAGTTTCGCGCCTTGCTTTTTCCCGGACTCCACCAATGACAGCACACGCTGTTGAGCTTCGTCGGTAACCAGTGGTCCGAGATTCGTTTTCGGATCGAGCGGATCGCCCGGCACGTAGGCGTTTTTACCTTCTGTGATGAAGCGCTCGACAAACTCGTCGTATATGCCGCGCTCCACCAGCAGGCGGGAGCCCGCGTTGCAGACCTCGCCCATGTTTGCGTACACGCCATTGTAGGCGGCGGCCACGGCGCGTCCCAGGTCCGGGGTGTCCGCCATGAACACCTGCGGCGATTTTCCGCCGCATTCGAGCGCGACGCGTTTCATATTGGACTGGCCTGCGTATTGCAGCATCAATTTGCCGACTTCGGTCGAACCGGTAAACGTAATCTTGTCGACATCGTTGTGCAGGGCCAGCGCCTTGCCGGCAACTTCGCCGATGCCGTTGATCACGTTGAATACACCCGGCGGGCCGCCCGCCTCGACGAACAATTCCGCAAGACGCAGACAGGACATCGGCGCCTGTTCGGCCGGTTTCAGCACCACGGTGTTGCCAGCGGCCAGCGCCGGCGCGACCTTCCACACCGCCATCAGCAGTGGATAATTCCACGGTGAAATGGCGCCAACCACGCCTATCGGCTCCCGCAACACGTAGTGCATGACATCGGAGGGCGTGTTGGTCACGCTGCCCTCGATCTTGTCGATGTATTCCGCCATGAACTGGATGGTCTGAATGACCGAGGGCAGGTCGATGTTCAGCATGTCGCGGATGGGCTTGCCCATGTCCAGCGTATCGAGCAACGCCAGTTGCTCCGTGTTCTCACTGATCAGCTTCGTATAGTTGTAGAGAATATCCATGCGGGCGCGGGGTGCGAGACCGGACCAGCGCTTGTCGCGAAATGCCCGGCGTGCTGCTGCCACCGCAACGTCGACGTCCCTGGCGTTGGCTGCAGCCATGGCGGCCATGACTTCCCGATTGGCCGGATTGCTGTTCTCGAAACGGCCGCCGTCGATGGCATCAACATAGCGGCCATCGATAAAGAATCTTGTTTCAGCGGACGCGAGTACTTTGTCCGCCGCCTTTTGCCAATCTTTGCGCGTATAACTTGCCAGCGATTCGATACTCATATTGATTCACCCTATATGATGTCATTTCGTCCAACGATCAATGCATCCACTGCGACACAGGATTTGCTGCTCACTATTACCGGGTTGATGTCGACCTCCTGCAGCGCGTCACGCAAGGCATCGACCATAACCGAGAATTCGCTGGCCATGCGGCAGAACGCATCGACGTCAGCTGCGGTGCTTCCCCGCATGCCGTCGAGCAGCGGCCGGAGTTTCAGCCTGTCGATGCGCCGTCGCGCATAGGCAGCGTCAAAAGGCGGCAGCGCAAAGGCGACATCCCTGGTCAGCTCCGCCAGTATTCCGCCAAAGCCCAGCAGGACCACCGGCCCGAACTGCACATCGCTCCTCACGCCGAGTATCATTTCCACGCCTGGCTCGGCCATTGGCGCCAGCAGCACGCGCGAACCAATGCGCCGCAGCAGCTCATGGTACCTGTCCAGCAGTTCCGATTCGCTTTCGATGCCGAGATAGACGCCCTTGTGTTCGGTTTTGTGCAACATCCCTGGCATGGCCGTTTTCAGTGCCAGCGGAAATCCCAACTTGCGGGCGGCAGCAACGACTTCC
>JAHKKM010000041.1 GCA_020027645.1 Pseudomonadota bacterium | reverse complement strand
ACGGACACAGGCCAAGGAACCGCACCAGTACAAAGTTGTTGACCAGTACTGTGCCGATCAGGATGAGAATCAGTTCGCTCATGGAATGGCCGTAACAATCATTGCCAAATGTGCGTCAATGTCCATGCGTTATTGTCCGCGCCATTGTGCCTGCGTCATTGTAGAGCGTGAGCTGCGGTACCGGCTACTTGACGCGCATGCCTGCCTGCGCGCCCGAGTCCGGCGATAAAAGAAAAATATCCTTGCCCCCCGGTCCAGCCGCCAGCACCATGCCTTCCGACGTACCAAAACGCATTTTTCGCGGCTCCAGGTTGGCTACCACGACCACGAAACGACCGGTAAGCGTTGAAGGTTCGTACGCAGACTTGATGCCGGCAAAGACATTTCGAGTCCCGTCACCTGTATCCAGCGTCAATTGCAACAGCTTGTCCGCGCCTTCGACAGACTCCGCCTTGAGAATCTTCGCTATCCGAAGATCGATCCTCGCAAATTCGTCGATAGTGATTTGCGGTGTTTCGGCGTTGTTCGAGGGAACGTCGGTTGGCCCATTTGTTGGCACGTTATTGCTCTCCCTGGACTCCTCGATAATGCGCTCGAGTTGTGATGCCTCGACGCGCACCAGCAGCGGCTCATACTCGTTGATCTCTTTCTTCAGCAGTGGTTCACCGGCGGATTGCCAGGTCCATGGCTGTTCGCGAAACAGCTCGCGGGACTTTTCTGCCAGCATCGGCAATACCGGCGACAGGTAGATCATCAGCGTGCGAAACAGATTCAACCCTTGCGTGCAGATGAGCTGTACATCGGCCTGCCGCGCCGGATCCCTGGCGAGCAACCAGGGTTTTTTCTGCTCGATATATCGATTGGCTTCGTCCGCCAGCGACATGATGATCCGCATCGCCTTGGAATACTCGCGCTCCTCGTAATGCCCGGCAATCTGCTCTCCGGCGCCAGCAAAACGGCTGAACAATTCCCTGTCATCGAGCGTTGCTGACATCTGGCCCGCAAAACTTCTGCTGACAAATCCGGCACAGCGGCTGGCGATGTTGACCAGCTTCCCGACCAGGTCCGCATTGACCCGCGCGGCGAAATCATCCAGGTTGAGGTCGATGTCTTCCATGCTCGGGCCGAGTTTCGCTGCATAATAGTAGCGCAAGTAATTCGGATCGAGATGTCTCAGGTAAGTGCGTGCATTGACGAATGTGCCGCGGGACTTTGACATTTTCTTGCCGTTGATCGTCAAAAAGCCATGTGCAAAAACACTTGTAGGCTGACGCATGCCGGCACCAACGAGTACAGCGGGCCAGAAAAGCGTATGGAAGTACACGATGTCCTTGCCGATAAAGTGGTAGACCTCGGTATCAGCCCCGGCACCCCAGTACTCCTCGAAGTCCAGATCCTTTCGTTGCCGGCAAAGGTGCAGGAAGCTTGCAAGGTAACCGATGGGCGCATCCAGCCAGACGTAGAAGTATTTGTCATTCGTGCCCGGGATCAGGAAGCCGAAATACGGCGCATCACGCGATATGTCCCAGTCCTGGAGGCCGGCCTCAAACCATTCCTCGAGCTTGCTGGTAATGTTCTGATGCAAAGATGCACGTGCCATCCATTGCCGCAGTTTTTCGCCGAATGCGCTGAGCCGGAAAAAATAATGCTCGGAAGCGCGCCAGACAGGGGTGGTGCCGGAAAGCACCGAGAGCGGTGCAATCAGGTCGCGAGGCGCATAGGTGGCGCCACAGACCTCGCAGGCGTCGCCATACTGGTCTTCACTCTTGCAGCGGGGGCAGGTGCCGCGGACAAAGCGGTCCGGCAAAAACATTTTCTCCTTTTCATCAAAGGCCTGCTCGATGGTCTTGGTGTAGATATGGCCTGCGTCCCGCAAGGCGCCATAGATACGGCCAACCAGTTCCTCGTTCTCCGCCGAATGGGTGCTGTGAAAATTGTCGAAAGCCACGCCGAACGCGCGCAGGTCTTCAAGTTGTTCCTTGGAAATACGATTAACCAGTTGTTCTGGCGTGATTTTCTCTTCCCTGGCCTTGATCATTATCGGGGTGCCGTGGGCATCGGCGGCGCACACGTAGGTACAAACGTGACCGCGCAGTTTCTGAAACCGTGACCAGATATCCGACTGGATGTACTCCACCAGGTGCCCCATGTGAATGGCACCGTTTGCGTACGGAAGAGCGCTTGAGACGAATATTTTTCGCGGAGCGGGACTCATGGATCGGTCTTGGCGTTATGAAAGCGCGCAATTATGCCACGGCAGTCCATGCCAATGCGGTTCTTAATCTCGGGGCTGGCGCATCGCGCCACGCTATCGATGTCAGACGTCGTCCTTGATGGACTGGAACTTTGCCTTGTTATTGGCTTGCTGGTATGCCTCGCGCCCGGACACCATTTTTTTCTCGACCAGCTCCATGAGCGCCGAGTCCATGGTCCTCATGCCGGTGGCGCCACCGCTTTGCATGGCGGTCTCCAGCTGATCCAGCTTGCCCTGGCGAATGAGATTCGCGACAGCGGAAGTATTGATCAGGATTTCGAGAGCAGCAACCCGGCCCGGCTTGCCCTTGGTTGGCAGCAGTTGCTGGGATATGACGCCACGAAGGGACGTCGACAGCATGGTGCGAATGTGGCTCTGCTTGTCGGCCGGAAAAGTGTTCACGATACGATCGACCGTCTGCGCGGAGCCGTTCGTATGCAGCGTCCCCATGACCAGAATGCCCATTTCTGCCGCGGTAACGGCAATACTGATGGTTTCGAGGTCACGCATTTCGCCCACCAGGATGACGTCGGGGTCCTCACGCAAGGCGGAGTGCAGCGCGTCAGCAAAAGTTGCGCTGTGAACCCCGACTTCACGCTGACTGATCAGGCAGCCTTTTCTCTCGTGGACGAACTCGATCGGGTCTTCGATCGTCAAAATGTGACCCTTGAGACGCACATTGATCGAATCGACCATTGCCGCCAGCGTGGTTGACTTGCCGGAACCGGTCTTGCCGGTAACGAGAATCATGCCCTGACTCTGCTTGCACAGGTTGTGTACGGATTCCGGCATGTTCAGCTCTTCCAGCGTAAGGGCTTTCGATGGTATGGCGCGGAATACCGCCCCGATTCCGTTCAAATGTCGCATGACATTGACGCGAAACCTCGAGATCTCCGGAATTTCGTAGGCAAAGTCGACCGCATCGCGCTTTTCGAAATCGCGTTGCATCGCGCCAGTCATGATCTCGTACACAGACTCCCTGACAAAATCTATCGAAAGAGCCTGGTTGTTAAGCAGGGTCAGGGATCCGTGGATGCGAACGCGCGGGGGGTCGCCGGAAATGAAATGCAGGTCAGAGCTGCGCTTGACAAGAGCATCTTTCAGAAATTGATCGACCTTGTTCAACTTCGATGTTCCATGGCGGCGCTACGCAGCATTGTCGTTGTCGAACGTCGGCAACATGCTGGTATCGGTAACAAAGCGTTGAAACCTGCGCTTGTCGAGCGCATGCCGGAAAGCGTCATCCGGGTCAACTTCCTTGGCTTCGATGGCCTGCAACAGCGACTGGTCCATGATCTGCATGCCGAGATCCCTGCCGGTCTGCAGCTGGGCAGGAATCTGATGCGTCTGGTCTGTCATTATCAGTTTCGAGATCGCCCGGTTATTCACCAGGATCTCCATGACTGCCCGCCGGCCGCGACCGTCAGGCGTCTTGACCAGCACTTGTGTCACCACAGCCTTCAGGCTTTGCGAAAGGAAGCTCTTGGTTTGCTCGCGCAGTTCGCCCGGCAGTGCGTCGATTATCCGATCGATCGTTTTTACCGCGCTGGTCGTGTGCAGAGTACCAAGGACGAGATGCCCGGTTTCTGCAGCAGTCATGGCCATCGAAATGGTCTCCGCGTCGCGCAATTCGCCGACCAGAATCACGTCTGGGTCTTCGCGCATGGCGGAACGAACACCGGCAGCAAAACTTTGCAAGTGTGTGCCGAGTTCGCGCTGGATTACCTGTGAGTTCTTGCTTGGGTGCACGAACTCGATCGGGTCTTCGAGACTGATGATATTCAGATGTCGCGTCTTATTGAGGTGATCGATCATCGCGGCCAGCGTGGTCGACTTGCCGGTTCCCGTCGACCCGGTTACCAGGACCATGCCCTGGTGGTAGTCACAGAAATCGCGAATGATCGGCGGCACGTTCAGTTTTTCGAGCGTTGGGACCTCGTTCGGAATGTAACGAAAAACCGCCCCGACGCCCGTGTCCTTGCGAAAGAGATTCACGCGAAAGCGCCCGCCGTCGGCACTGACATAGGAGAAATCCAGGTCCCGGCCCGAGCCGAAGTGGCTCTTTTGCGAGTCGCTGAGTATCTCCATGACATAGCTTTCGAGCTCCGTATCCGAGAGGTCACGGAACTTGATCGGCATGAGGTCGCCGTTCATGCGCAGCATCGGCGGCACACCCACGGCGAGATGCACATCGGAACATCCCTGGGCCAGTCCCAGCTTCAGGAACGAGTCTATACGTGGCATGAGGTGCTTACGCTAAAAGCCTATAAATCATGGATTTGCGCGTATCCTAGGCTGATTTCGCGCTGCCTGCCAGTGCGTTACCGCACATTTTCAGAGATTGATGGCGTTCAGCGCGTCGCTGAGTTCTTCCATGGACTTGTAGCGCTTGGTCTTGTCCACCGACATCGCTTTGGCGATAACGGCTGCATAAGCGTCGGGAATCTTCGGGTTGAGTTCCTGGCAGCTCTTGGCTTTGCCCTGGACGTGCTGGTACATGACTGACATGTGATCGCCGCGACTGTACGGCGGTACACCCGTGACCATTTCATACATGATGACGCCGATGCTGTAGATGTCGGCAGTCTCATCGACCTTCTTGCCAAGGATCTGTTCGGGTGCCATGTACTTCGGCGAGCCGATGACGTAGCCGGTCTTGGTCAGCTGCGTGTCGCCGCTGCTGGCGGCGGCGGCAACTCCGAAGTCCACAATCTTCAGCAGCCCCTCGCTGTTGACCAGGATGTTGGCGGGTTTCAGGTCGCGGTGAATAACCCCGGCCTGGTGCGCGATGGCCATGCCGGTGGCGATGTCGTTGGAAAAGCGCAACGCTTTGTCGAATGCCATCGGTTTGCTGTCCGGTATTTCGTGACTCAGCGTGTGCGAAGGGAAATACTCCATGGAAATGGCGTAGGACCCCTGCAGGTACAGGAAGTCGTAAATACGAATAACGTTTTTGTGCGTGATCATTCTCGAGTAACGCAACTCGTGAACGAAGCGCTTCATCATTTCTTCGTCGGACGATACGTTCGGATTCAGGAATTTGAGAATCAGTCGTTCGTCGACGATCTGGTCCTGCATCAACAGCACTGTGCCGAACGCTCCCTTGCCGATTTTCTCTATGTACTTGTAGCGGCCTTCGATTACGTCGCCAGGATTGAGCTTTGAAATATCGAGGACCTTCGGTTCCATTGCCGGCGCAGCAGCAGTAGCAGCGGCCGGCGCACGGACTTCCTCCTGTGTTTGTGTCTGTGTCTGCGCCGTTGCTTTGGCCTGAGCCTGTGCCTCCAGCAGTTTGGACAGCTCCTGATCGTCGAGCAGCAAGGTCTTTGTGTGTTCGGCCATTTTTTCGGCGCGAACATTTTCCGCAAGCACCGTCGCCGAGAATTTGGCGTCGATTTCCTTGATCGCCTTGTCGGCGCTGTTGATGATGGTTTTGTCGTCGGACTGCTTGATCCTGTTCAGGACGTTTCGCACTGTTTCGGCGTGCTTCTCATCCGCCAGGTGCGATATCGCGCGGATGACTTCAACCTGCAGGTCACGTTCGGGTCGCTGCAGCATTGGCACTATCTTGGAGATGATGTCGGCATCCCCTAACTTGCCGAGCGCCCGCACGACGATGGTATCGGTCTTGGCGTTATTGCCGAGCATGGCAATCAGTTTCGGAATGGCTTTCTTGCTTCCGATCTGTGCCAGTGCATCGACTGCGCGCTCCCGTACCCACCAGTCCGGATCGTCGGTCGCCTTGATCAGCGTGTCGACGGCAGATTCGTCCTTGGTGGCATTCAGAATCTCGATCGCCGTGCGTCGGATGTCTTCGTCCTTGTCCTTGATCAGCTCCAGAACGGAATTGATGACCTTCGGTCCGCCGATTTCAGCGAGGGCATCACCGGCGCGAGCGCGGACCCACCAGTCGTCATCCTTGATTGCGGCCAGCAGGTCCTTGACCGAGCTCGGGTCACAGATCTCGTTCAAAACCTCCACAGCAGACCGGCGCGTGTATTCCGATTCGTCCTTGAGCGCTTCGACCAGGTACTTGACGGTGTCCGGATGCTTTACCTTGACGATGACATCAACCGCCTTGTTCTGCACGTCCAGGTCCGGATCGCGCAACATGCGCGCAACTTTCTCGATGTTTACGGCGTTGCCGCGATTACCGAGAGCTACCAGTGCCGCCGAACGAACCATTTTGTTGGTGTCGGTAAGCTGCATCTCGAATGCTTGGCCGATCTCACGCCGTTTGAATTTCGACAGCAGGTGGATCAGGTGAATTTTTACTGCCGGGTCCTTGCCGCCCATGCGTGCGATAAGGTCGGGCACCATTTCTTCGGTGACGACGTCGTCGATGATGGCAAAAAGCGCCGATTTCTCCTTGGGCTCGAGCTCGTAAGCACGACGCAACAGCTCGTGAACGCTCAAATCTTTTTTATGGACCTTCAGAACCTCGATCAGGGCCGGTTTGGAGACTTCCTTTTCGTCGAAAAATTCGAGCAGCGCGTTGGCATTGAAATTGTTGCTGCTGGAAAGAGCCCAGGCGGTTCCGGCAACGACGCGCTCGCCGCCGTCGGCCAAGCCTTCTTTGTAAAAGCTCAGGGTCTTGTCGCTGACCTGACTTGCGAGGATGTCGACGAACAGCATCGTATGGCTCTTGTCGCTCATCGCGAGGGCTTCGATGACGTTCGGAATGACCTTCGGGCCCAGTTTCTTAAGTCGTTCTGTCAACTTTTGTGCGTTGCGCGAGTTCGTGTCTTGCTCACTAATCAACTGATTCAGCAGCTGATCGGCACGAAATCCGGACAGGATGCTCATCGAAGTTCGCGCCGGCTCGGCGCTCGTGCTGGGGTGGCGGCCGGCAAGACCGGCAAAGCTGGCGCAGCGTATCCCGGATGCCCGGTTTGTGACATCCCCGCGCGCAGTCGACTGAATTGATCAAGCTCTGAAGCTTTCAAAACCGATTTCGCTCTTGCCCAAGCGGACCCGGGCAAGGTTGCTGGCGCCGTTGCCCGGCGGCCAGATCTTCTCCGCAGTCGCTTCCGTCTGTGACCCTGCTGGCATTATGCCACATGATTCCCACCACAAAATGTGAACTCCGGATCCGGCATCACCCGTAAGTCTCTCATCCGCAGTCAATTTTTGGGGTGGTGCCTTACTTGATCCCGATCGTGGCGGGGGCATTCTTTTGCAGCCGCCTCCGCTACAATGTATGCCCGCGACGCCAGGTTGCGGACACCCGATAAAATTTAACCTAATGCAACTTTGCGAAGTGTGACTTTGTCAGCAGATTCTGATCTGAAACAGGCTCTTGAGGCCGTTATTGTACCGGGGTTCGGGCAGGCGCTAGGCCGGCTTGGCAGGCTCAAGCAGGTGACGCTGGAAAACGGCCGGGCGCTGGTGGACGCCGAGATCGGGGTACCGGCTGGCGGCATTCGCGATGAGCTGCTGCGGGAGCTTCGCCGGGTAACGACAGCACAGGCAGGGTCAAGCGATGCCGATATTCGCATCAGCCAGCGTATTACGGCACACGGGGTCCAGCGAAACCTGAAGCCCCTCGCCGAAGTTCGCAACATCGTTGCTGTGGCATCCGGCAAAGGCGGTGTGGGCAAGTCGACCACAGCGGTCAACATTGCCTTGGCCCTGGCCGCCGATGGTGCGGCGGTTGGCATACTCGACGCCGACATTTATGGCCCGAGCCAACCCCTGATGCTCGGGCTGACCGGGCAGCGGCCAACCAGCGAAGACGGCAAGACCATGAATCCGCTGCAGGCGCACGGCCTGCAAGTGATGTCCATCGGTTTTCTGATCGACGCGGACCAGCCGATGGTCTGGCGTGGTCCCATGGTTACGTCGGCGCTGAATCAACTGCTGCAACAGACTCGCTGGTCGGATCTCGATTACCTGATCGTCGACATGCCGCCGGGCACCGGCGACATCCAGCTGACCTTGTCCCAGCAGGTGCCGGTCAGTGGTGCGGTCATAGTGACCACGCCGCAGGACATTGCCCTGCTCGATGCGAAGAAGGGGCTGCAGATGTTTCGCAAGGTTTCAGTCCCGGTACTCGGAATAGTTGAAAACATGAGTACACACGTGTGTTCCCACTGCGGACACGAAGAGCCGTTGTTCGGCAGCGGCGGAGGTCGCCGCATGGCTGAGGAATACGGTGTCACGCTCCTTGGCCAGGTGCCGCTCGACCTGAGCATTCGCGAACAGACCGACAGTGGCACACCGACGGTTGTCGCTGCGCCAGACTCGGCACAGGCGGGCGCCTACCGGTCGATTGCACGGAACATGGCCGCCGCACTGGCATTACAAGGTCGGGACTACAGTCGCAGGTTTCCGAATATTGTTGTTGAGGATAGCTGATGAGCATCAAGTCCGATCGCTGGATCCGGCGAATGGCAGCCGATCACGGCATGATCGAGCCGTTCGAGCCGTACCAGGTGCGCGAGTCCAACGGCCAACCCATTGTTTCCTACGGCACCTCGAGTTATGGCTACGACGTTCGCTGTTCGAACGAGTTCAAGGTCTTTACCAATATCGAATCGGCGATCGTGGACCCAAAGGCGTTTTCCGCCACCAGCTTTGTCGACAAGGTTGCCGATGTTTGTGTGATACCGCCCAATTCCTTCGCGCTCGCACGAACGGTCGAATATTTTCGTATTCCGCGGAACGTGCTGACGATCTGCCTCGGGAAGTCCACTTATGCACGTTGCGGAATCATCGTCAACGTGACGCCGCTGGAACCTGAATGGGAAGGTCACGTCACGCTCGAGTTTTCAAATACGACTCCGCTGCCGGCGAAGATTTATGCCAATGAAGGGGTCGCACAAATGCTGTTCCTCGAATCGGACGAGGAGTGCGAAACCTCGTATCGCGATCGCGGAGGCAAATACCAGTTCCAGCGCGGAGTGACCCTGCCCAAGGCCTAAGACCGGGGTCATAAAATCGGGGTCAGACCACAATTAATGTTGGTAGCCTTCGAGTTGGCGAATTGGCCGAATTAACCTGGGGTCAGACCACAATTAATGTTGGTAGCCTCTGAGTCGGCAAATTGGCCGAATTAATTGTGGTCTGACCCCGATTTTATGACCCCGATTCAAATTGGAGCGGTTCGTCGAGCCGGCTGCCGTCGAGCCAGGCGGCGGCATCTGCATAATGGACCCGGCCCTCGCTGATCAGGCGTATGGCTTCGGGATATATCCGGTGTTCGACAGCGAGAACGCGCCGTGCCAGGCGGTCCACATCGTCATCGGGCAGTACCGGAACCCGTCCCTGGATAATGCGCGGTCCGCCATCCAGCACTTCGGTTACGTAATGCACCGTGCTGCCGTGCCAGCGCTCGCCGGCCTCGAGTGCACGTCGATGAGTATGCAGGCCGGCGTACTTTGGCAGCAAGGATGGATGGATGTTGAGCAGGCGACCCAAGTATCGCGTTACGAATGACGGCGTCAGTATGCGCATGAAGCCGGCCAGCAATACCAGGTCGGGCCGGTACCGGTCGAGGTGCCGCAAAACCGCGCCGTCATATGCATCGCGGTCCGCATGGTCCGCAGGCAACACGCAGACTGAATCGATGCCGGCCTGTTGCGCGCGAACCAGTCCGTACGCCTGTGGTTTGTCACTCAGAACTACAGCCAACTGGATTTTCAGGTCACCGCGTTTCTGGCTGTCGATGATTGCCTGCAGATTGGTGCCGCCTCCGGACACGAGCACGGCTGCACGAAGTGTGGAATCGACTTGCTTCAAACGTACTCGACGCCGCCCGCGCCGCTGGCGATGCGTCCGAGCTCCCAGGCCGTCTCCCCTTGCGCCGCCAGGACGCGCAATGCTTTCGCAAGGTCCGTGGATTTCACGACGGCGACCATGCCGACGCCACAATTGAACGTCCGCAGCATTTCCCGATGTTCGATGTTGCCGGTTTCCGCCAGCCAGTCGAAAACGGGACCGCGGTGCCAGCTGTTGAGATCGATCTGTGCATGCAGCTCGCCGTGCAATATTCGCGGCACATTCTCCGTGAGACCGCCGCCGGTAATATGCGCCAGGCCTTTTATCGCTACCTTTTGCAGCAAGGCGAGTATCGACTTGACGTAAATTCGCGTCGGAACCAGCAATTGCGGCCCAGCTGCACGCGACCCAATAAGTGCCCGCGGATCGCGCGCCAGCACTTTGCGAATCAGCGAATACCCGTTGGAATGGGGTCCGCTCGAGGCTATGCCGATGATGGCATCGCCGCTACCTATGCCACTGCCATCGATAAGTGCATCGCGCTCGACCACGCCGACACAGAATCCGGCAAGGTCGTATTCTCCGGCGGGATACATGTCCGGCATTTCGGCGGTTTCACCGCCGATCAGCGCGGCGCCAGCCTGCCTGCATCCATCGGCGATGCCGCCGATAACCCGGGTCGCAACCTCGACGTCCAGCTTGCCTGATGCAAAGTAATCCAGGAAGAAGAGGGGTTCAGCACCCTGCACAAGTACGTCGTTGACGCACATCGCGACGAGGTCAATGCCGATCGTATCGTGCACGTCGAGCGCCTGGGCCAGCTTGAGTTTGGTGCCTACGCCATCGGTGCCGGATACCAGCACAGGCTGCCGGTATTTGCCGGGTGTCAACGCAAAGAGTCCGCCGAATCCGCCCAGCCCTGCCAGCACCTCACTGCGGCGCGTCGTTTCGACCAGTGGCTTGATTCTCTCGACAAGCTCGTCTCCCGCGTCGATGTCGACACCGGCATCTCGATAGGTCAGGGGTTTTGTCATGATTCTCTGGCGATCAATGGCATGTCGCGGTCATTGGCGACAGGCAAAAGGAATGAATGAGTGGCAAACTTCGTGAGGGCGATATAATAAAGCGTTGTCAGCTTTCGGCAAACCGTCTTTTTCCCGGCAAGCTCGCCGGGCCTACCAGAGCCATATTGATGCGAAACAGGACATCGGGACAATCTTGGCTGCGCGTTTTCCAGGCGACCGCATTGGCGATCGGCCTGGTGTTGTTATTTCCGCAGGCACAATCCATCGAGGTCACGGAACTGTACACGGTGCAGGTAGCGCTGGATCCGGAAAATCCCGGTGCGCCAGTCGACCCGTACCGGTCTGCGCTCAATGTGGTTCTGGTACGCATTACCGGTGAGCAGGATGTGGCCCAATCGGCTCTGCTGGCAGAACTGTTTCCCGATCCGTCGCGGTACGTACTGCAATACCGTCCTGGCGAAGACAACAGCCTGTGGGTCTCGCTGGACGGCGCCGCCATTGAAAACGTCCTGCGCCAGGCCGGCCAGACGGTCTGGAGCAATGACCGGCCGCTAACGCTGGTCTGGCTGGCAGTCGACTGGGGGCAGGGTCAACGCGAGATCGTCAGCGCGGACGATAGCGATCGCAGTCCTGCCGAGCAGCGGTCTCTCGACCGCAATCGCCAGCTCCGGGACCGGTTGCAGGATGCAGCCTCGTGGCGCGGCCTGCCCGTCGCGTTTCCGCTCATGGATACCGAGGACCTCGGCAGGATCAACTTCAGTGACCTGTGGGGCGGCTTCGACGAACGCGTGGTGCAGGCCTCCGAGCGTTATGGCGCGGAAGGTGTCCTTATAGGCCGCGTGCGCCCCACCGCAGCGCAGCCGTATCGATGGACCTACCATCTTGGCGATGAAGTGCTTGAGTATTCAGGCGAGCCGGCGCAGGTCATCGATCAGTTGGCCAACACGCTGGTAGCGCAGTTTGCTGTCGCTGGCGATGTGCCACTCGAAACGGTCAGCCTGACCATCAGTGGCGTCAACTCGCTCGCTGCGTATGGTGCGGTGCAAAGCATCATGGCAGATCTCAGGCCAGTCGAAAGCTTCAGTATCGAGACCGTTGCCGGCGACCGCATCCGCTATGTGGTCCAGGTTTACGGCGGTGCCGAGCGACTGAGCCAGGCACTGCAGGCCAGCCGCGGACTCGAGCCCGAGTCGGGTATCGGCCGAGGCATCGATGCAGGCGGCATGCCGCAATTTGATTCGCTGGAATTCGCCTACCGCCCGTGACGGCGGCAGGTCCAAAAAAAATGCAGCTGCGCTGGTTACCAAACGCAATATCGCTACTGCGGATTGTCCTGATCGCGCCGATACTCTATTACATCGTTGCTGCGCGTTACGACCTGGCGCTCGCGCTGTTTTTTATCGCGGGTTTTTCCGACGGGCTGGATGGTTACCTCGCCAAGACATTCAACTGGAACACGCGATTGGGAGCATTGCTCGACCCGATCGCCGACAAACTGCTGGTTGCCGGGGCCTTTGTTACGCTGGCGCACCAGGGCTTGCTCCCGGTATGGCTTGCGACACTCGTGGTGATTCGCGACCTTGTAATTATCGGCGGGGCCCTGGCTTACAATTTTCTCATCGGGCCCGTGCAGGGCGAACCGACGACGATCAGCAAGCTCAATACGATGTTTGAGTTGTTGCTCGTGTTGTTTGTTATTAGCCGCGCAGGATACGGGTGGCCTGACGAGATAACAGTGGTCGTACTTGGCGCGGCCGTGTTTGTCACGGTAATTGTGAGCGGCACCGACTACGTATGGTCGTGGTCGCAACGTGCGCGACGCAGCAAGGCAGAACAGGACACGGCAGGATGAAGACCGAGAACCGCTCCAGCTGGCTTATTGCCATCGCGTTGACGGGCTGGCTCTTGTACCTGCTGGCACCGGTCCTGACACCGTTTGTCGCCGCTGCACTTCTGGCCTACATAGGCGACCCGCTGGCGGACCGATTGCAGCGTCTCAGGATGCCGCGAACCATCGCGGTGATTTGCGTGTTTCTGCTGACCTTCGTATTCGTCGGCTTGTTGGTGATGCTGGTCCTGCCGCTCGTCCGCACCCAGATCGCCTCCTTGCTGAGTGCGCTGCCGTCGATTGTCGCGCAGATCGAACAGGTGTGGTTGCCGCGTATCGAAGATTTCCTGGGCACAGACCCTGGCGAGAACGTGGGAGTTGCGGCATTCCTCGCCCGGTACAGTGATATGGCCGGCAACTGGGGAACTGCAATCCTGGTGTCCGTTGGCAAGTCCGGCGGCGCGCTGGCAGCAGCGGTGATCAGCCTGTTCCTGGTACCGATCCTGACCTTCTACATGCTTCGCGATTGGGACTACATAGTCACACGCCTCGCGGCGCTGGTGCCTTCGACTACCCAAGCGACTGTTTTTCGGCTGGCGCGCGAAACGGATGAGGTGCTTGGGGGCTTCCTGCGCGGACAGGTCCTCGTAATGTTGGGGCTCGGAATCATTTACTCGCTGGGACTCAGCCTGGTCGGATTGAAATTCGCCATTGCCATCGGCGTGGTATCCGGTCTTGTCAGCTTCGTGCCTTACCTGGGTTTCGTTTTCGGTATTGTGATTGCCGGGCTGACCGTAGTGCTCGAGCCCGATCCGCTGCTGCGACTCGGCGGCGTGATCGCAACGTTTACCATTGCGCAAGTCATAGAAGGTTCCGTGCTGACACCGAAACTGGTGGGTGATCGCATAGGATTGCATCCTGTCATCGTCATTTTTGCCATTGCCGCCGGCGGCCAGTTGTTCGGCTTCTTCGGCATTCTGCTTGCACTTCCCGCAGCTGCAATGCTCTCGGTACTGGTACGGTTCGCGTACGAACGTTACCTTGCCGAGCAACCCGCTGCGGCAGAGCCTCAGCCGGGGGAGCCGCTCAGTTGAGCCAGATGGCGTTGCCCCTGCAGCTGCAGGATCATGCCGTTTTCGAGAGTTTCTGGCCTGTCGACAACCAGGCGGTCGTTGCCTTTCTCCTGGATCTTGCGGACGGCAAGCAGGCCAGCGGTTGCTGGATCTGGGGCAAGGAGGCAACCGGTAAGAGCCATCTGCTGCAAGCCGTGTGCGCCCGGCTTGGCGATCGTTCGATTTATGTACCGCTAGGCGCATTCGCCAAAGCCGGCCCCGTGATCCTCGAAGACCTGGCATTGCGACATTGCGTCTGCCTGGACGATGTCGATGCTGTGGCGGGCGATCCCGCCTGGGAAATAGCGCTGTTCACACTATTCAACCAGTTGACGGACAACGGGGGCTTGCTGCTGGTCACTTCATCGGCCGCGCCGCGCGAGACCGCCTTGCGACTTGCGGACCTTCGCAGTCGCATGTCGTTGCTGCCGGTCTTTCAGCTGCAGCAGCTGCCGGAGGAGGGCCGGTTGCATGCGCTGCAGCTTCGTGCAAGGCATCGCGGCCTCGAGTTGCCGGACGAAACGGCGAGTTATCTCATGTCGAGAACGAAGCGTGACATGTCCAGTCTTTATGAACTGCTGGATCGGCTCGATGCTGAGGCGCTGCGCACGCAACGACGGCTCACCATACCTTTCGTGCGCAGTGTCATCGAGTCCTGATTCAGCCGAGAAGTTTCAGCGCCGTTTCGGCCACGCGCGCGCCAAGCTTGCGAGCCAGGGATTTTTCGTCCGCGGACAGCACATCGGGTTTGCGGTTCCACGTGATGTGGGTGGCGCCGTAGGGTGAACCGCCGGTAGTTGTGGAATTCAGCGCGCTCTCGGTGAAGGGTATGCCCGTGATCAACATGCCGTGATGCAGCAGTGGTATCGCCATGCTCAGCAGAGTCGATTCCTGTCCACCGTGCAGCGTCGACGTTGAACAAAAAAGTCCCGCCGGTTTGCCACTCAATGCGCCGGTCAGCCACAGGCTGCCGGTGCCGTCGAGAAAGTATTTGAGGGGCGCCGCCATATTACCGAAGCGGGTCGGGCTCCCGAGCAACAGCCCCGCGCATTCCAACAGATCGTCGTGGGTAGCGTAGGGCGGCCCTTGCGATGGAATCGGGTCATCCACCGCTTCGCTGGTCGCCGATACCGGCGGCACGGTTCTCAGTCTTGCGGCAGCGCCGGTGACCGAATCGACACCAATGCAGATTTCACGGGCCAGCGCTTCGGTGGCCCCATAGCGTGAGTAGTAAAGAACAAGGATTTCGTTCATCGCCGCAGCAGTGCAAGCACGTTTTCCGGCGGCCGGCCGATACAGGCCCTTGCATTCGTTTCGTCTACTACAATCGGTCGTTGCAGTGCCGCCGGATTGTCCTGCAACCAGCGGGCGAGAGACTGTTCATTCAGGGACAGTGTTTCATCGGCCTCGTCGCCGTCGGAGGTCCGCAGCAGTTCGGCTACGCCAATGCCAAGCCAATCCGCAAGCTTCAGTATGGTCGCCGCCTCGGGGGGGCTGCGAAGGTACTCGATGATCGTCGGCTCGATGCCGTTCTCTCTGATTAACTGTAATGTTTTCAGTGATTTGGAGCATTCCGGATTGTGGTAGATGGTGAGTGCGACAGGCATCTTCATAGTCCTGGTTCTTTTCCTGCGGATCGTTTTGCGGCGGTCAACTCTAGCAGCGCTTGCGCCCGCCGTCAGGTCCATCGGACCCGCATCTTCGTCAACTTGACTGTAGAGCAGGGCGCTTGCTAGCGTTGCTTGATGCGTCCCGGTTTTATCCTTGGTGCTGTCAACCTCGCCGTGCCAACGACGCGCCAATTAATGGCCAGGGTGGCTATTGTAGCTATAGTCCTGATACCGCTGATCGCTATCGACAGCGGCTGCGCATCCGGTCCGCCGGTACAGGAAATGAGCGATGCTCGCCAGGCAATTTCGATTGCCAGGGACGCCGGCGCAGCAACCAGCGCACCCGAGGACCTTCGCCAGGCAGAGG
>JAHKKM010000040.1 GCA_020027645.1 Pseudomonadota bacterium | reverse complement strand
TCCGGGGTCGGCACTGCCAACCTGGACACCCGTTCGTTTCGGCTGAATTTCGAGATAACCTTGCTGGCTATAAACCGGGACCTTGCCGATGAGACTGCCGCCATGTTCGAACGCGATTTTCAGCAATCGATACTGGTGAGCCCCGACGAGCTTTCGAAGCGCAACTTCTTCTTCCGTCTTGGCGCAAATGCGGCAAGACTGTTGAGTCCGATACTGTGACGGGATGGAACAGGTTTTGAAGCAACAGAAAAGCGATCCCGCAATTGCGGAAATTCTCGCCGGCTACCGTTTGCCGCCCAGCATTCCTTTTGGTACCGAACTGGCGCCGGTCATGTTTCGTGCGGATTACCGCGGCGGCCGCTGGCAGGCCGGTGGCCTGGTGCCGTTTGGTCCTGTCGCCGTTAATCCGGCATCGACCGCATTGCAGTTTGCGCAACAGGCATTCGAGGGCATGAAAGCCTATCGAGCGGGTGGCGGACGTCCGGTGCTGTTCCGGCCGAATCTCAACTGGCGGCGGTTTGCCAGGTCGGCACAGCGATTGCGTATGCCGGCAGTGCCCGCTGCACTCTTTGCCGATGCCCTGTCATCCGTGGCAAGCAGCCTGGCCCGCTTTATTCCCGCCGGCCGGGGCCAGTCACTGTACCTGCGTCCGACGCTGTTCGGTCTGGATGCGCACTTCGCGGTCAAGGGCAGTGACAATTTCGCATTTGTGCTGATAGCGAGCCCGTCGGATGCCTACTATTCGAAACCCATCCGGGTAATGGTGGAACGAATCAATTGCCGGGCTGCTGCCGGCGGTACCGGCGCGGAGAAGGTCGGTGGCAACTACGGCGCTTCACTTCTGGCGAGCGAGAACTGCGTTGCGCACGGCTTCGATCAACCGCTATGGCTGGACCCGGCAAGCCGGAAGAATATCGAGGAGTTGTCTGCAATGAATTTCATGGCAGTCATCGACGGTGGCCTGCACACACCGGCGCTGAGCGGCTCACTGCTCGAAGGCGTGACACGCAGCTCACTGATTACACTGGCACAACGCCAGGGCATCGAAACCACCGAGCGCGTCATGCCGGTGGACGAGTTGCTGCGCGACATTAAAACAGGGCGATGCACCGAGCTTTTCGCCTGCGGTACCGGTGCGATCGTCGCGCCGATCGGCACTATCGGCGAAGCCGACGGCACGAAGTTCGAGTTGCCGCAAGTCAACCGGATGTCGTCACAGCTGCGGGACGCACTTCTGGATATCCAGCAAGGCAAGGCCGAGGATCCGTTCGGCTGGGTTGTGGATGCGACGGATCTGAATGGCCTGACCCGGTATATCGAAGCCGGCGTCAGCCGATAACCTTGCCCGGGTTCAACAGCCCGCGCGGGTCCAGCGCATTCTTCAGAGTTTTCATCAGCGCAATTTCCGCAACGTTTCGCGAGTAATGCAGGAACGGGCGCTTTTCCAGCCCGATGCCATGTTCCGCCGATATCGAGCCGCCGACGGGTTCGAGCTCGCGATAAACGATGTCCATGACCTCGCGTTGCGCGTCGTGCCGGTCACTGCCAACCGATATGCAGAAGTGAACATTGCCATCGCCCACATGGCCGAAAGCCACGCATTTTGCCGCGTCGGCGAAACGCCGCGTCAGACCGTGACGCACCCGATCGACGTAGGCCGGCATGTCGGATATCGGCAGGCTGACATCGAAGACGATCATCGGCGCCAGCGCCTTCATGAGATTATCGATGTCGTCGCGGATCGCCCACAACGCTTCGCGCTGCGCGTGGCTGCCGGCAATCGCCGCATCAACGATGATGTCCTGCTCCAATGCCTCGCCCAGTACCTGCTCGAAGCGGCTGGCGTCTTCGGCCTGATCACCACCGCGGGCTTCGATCAGTGCGTAGAAATCGTGGCCCATTTCAACCGGGCTGGTGTGGCGATTCGAAGCAGCGAGGATGGTTTCATAGAAGTCAGCCCACATGACTTCGAAGGCATTCAGCGTGCCGCCCAGTTTACTTTCCAGATCGCGGAGCAAAGTCGCTATGGCAGCAAAACTGTCGGCGGCGACAAATGCGGTGCACTGGCTGCGGGGCGCCGGACGCAATCGCAGCACTGCACGGGTGACTATGCCTAGCGTTCCCTCCGTACCGATGAACAGTTGTTTCAGGTCATAACCCGCGTTGTTCTTCAACATGCGGTTCATCGACGACAGGATCGTCCCGTCGGCGAGCACGGCTTCCAGCCCGAGCACCTGTTCGCGCATCATGCCGAAGCGAATCACCTGGTTGCCGCCCGCATTGGTCGAGATGTTTCCGCCGATCGTTGCCGATCCGCGCCCGCCAAGATCCAGCGCGAACAACAACCCGGCCGCTGCCGCCCGCTCCTGTACGATCTGCAGCGGAACGCCCGCCTGCACGGTCATCGTGCATCCCGCAGTATCGATTGCTTCGATCGCGTTCATGCGCTCGAGCGACAGAAAAATTTCAGTCCCGGTGGCCAGTGCTCCATCGACCAGTCCGGTATTGCCGCCCAGTGGCACGACCGGCTGCTGCGCCTCGAAGCAAAGTCGCATGACCTCTGACAATTGCTGCGTCGACGACGGTCGCACGAGCGCGAGCGCGTCGGCGCCGGCATGCCCGACCCAGGACACCTGACGCGCCCTGATATCGGCGCCGGTCTGCAAACCACCCTTGCCGACCATCGAGGAGATGGCCGCCATGAGTTCGCTTGCTTCGGTTTTTCCCAATACCGGTCCCCCTTGCTACAAGGCACAGTGCACGAGCATACGCCAGTTCGCCCGCGATGAATTATGCCGGTGAATCGCTGCCGCGTTGAATACTGTGGGAAGATACCGAAGAATCGAAATAAGACTCCGGCGCAATGCGCCGTCTGCAACAGGAAGACACCGATGAACCTGGGAGTGACCGAGCGCCTCGAACCCTTGCGCGCTGCCGTAAAGACTTTCATTCGCGACCGGGTCTTGCCGGTTGATGAGGAGTTCTTTGCCGAGATCGGCAAAGGTGGTGACCGCTGGACACTGACGAAGCGGCAAAACGAGATTCTTGAAGGCCTGAAGTCTGCGGCGAAAAAACAGGGGCTTTGGAATTTCTGGCTGACGGACAGCAAGCGCGGCAGCGGTCTTTCGACCGTCGAGTACGCGTACCTCGCCGAGGAAACCGGGCGCGCCCATCTCGCGGCCGAAGCATTCAATTGCAGCGCGCCGGATACCGGCAACATGGAGGTGCTCGAGCGCTACGGCACCGCCGAACAGAAGAAGGCCTGGCTCGAACCTCTATTGAATGGCGACATGCGATCGGCTTACGCAATGACCGAGCCGGATGTCGCTTCATCCGATGCCACCAATATCGCAACCGGTGCGGTACTCGAAAAGGGCCAATGGCGAATCAACGGTGAGAAGACCTACATTTCAGGGGCGGGCGACAGCCGCTGCAAAATTCTGATCTGCATGGTCAAAACGAATCCTGAAAATCATCGGCACAGTCAACACTCGCAGATTCTTGTTCCGGTCGATACGCCCGGCGTCGAAATTATCCGGCCGATGCAGGTCTTTTCACTGGATGATGCACCGCACGGCCACATGCATATCAAGTTTACCAATGTGCGAGTGCCGGAGGCGAACGTCATCCTCGGGCCGGGGCGCGGATTCGAAATTGCGCAAGGCAGGCTGGGGCCAGGACGCATACATCACTGCATGCGCGCCATCGGCATGGCCGAGAAAGCGCTGGATCTCATGTGCCGGCGTTCGGTCAGCCGAACCGCATTCGGCAAACCGCTCGCCAAGCTCGGCGGCAATTACGACCGGATCGCACATGCCCGGATGAACATCGACATGGCACGCCTGCTGACCTTGCAGACGGCACATATCATCGATACCAGCGGAGTACAGGAAGCGCAGGTCTGGATCTCGAAAATCAAGGCGGTGGTCCCGAATGTCGCACTCGCCGTTATCGACGATGCAATTCAGATGCACGGTGCCGCCGGGCTGTCCCAGGATTTTCCGCTGGCGGCGATGTACATGGCGGCGCGCACCCTGCGACTCGCCGACGGGCCCGACGAGGTACATCGCATGGTGGTCGCTAAGAGCGTTCTTCGGCAGTACGAGTGACGGTGCCGGTGTTCACTTGTTTGTATTATTTCAATAACGCAAACAAGTGAACACCGGCACCGTAAAATCTAGCACTCGATAAAACTGACTGGCACCTCGATGACATTGGTCGCAAGGCCACCGCGTGAGGTTTCCTTGTACTTGTCGTGCATATCGCGGCCGGTCTCGCGCATGGTCTTGATGACCTTATCCAGCGACACGAAGTGCTTGCCGTCGCCGCGAAGTGCAAGCCGCGATGCATTGATCGCTTTCACCGAGGCCATCGCGTTGCGCTCGATGCAGGGAATCTGCACCAGGCCGCCGATCGGGTCGCAGGTCAGCCCGAGATTGTGTTCCATGCCAATTTCGGCAGCGTTCTCGACTTGTTCCGGCGTTCCGCCCATGACCTCCGTCAGTCCGGCCGCCGCCATCGAGCAGGCGGAACCCACCTCGCCCTGGCAACCGACTTCCGCGCCACTGATCGAGGCATTGCGCTTGAACAGGAAGCCAATCGCGCCGGCCGTCAACAGGAATCGAACCACGCCATCATCGTTCGCGCCGGGACAGAATTTCACGTAGTAATGCAGGACCGCGGGAATGATTCCTGCCGCACCGTTGGTCGGTGCCGTCACTACGCGCCCGCCGACCGCGTTCTCTTCGTTGACGGCAAGAGCATACAGATTGACCCAATCCATGATGGTCAGCGGATCGCGCAGCGCTGCTTCCGGGTGGGCGGAAAGCTGCTGGTAAAGAGCAGCGGCACGGCGCTTCACCTTGAGGCCCGGCATCAGGCCCGAGTTCTGGCAACCGCGTTTCACGCAGGCCTGCATGGCCTGCCAGATTGCGTTCAGGCGCTGCCGAATCTCGGCCTCGTCTCGCCAGACGAGTTCATTGCTCAGCATCAGGCTGCTGATCGGCAGTTTGTGTTGCTCGCAGAGTGCCAGCAATTCCGCACCGCTTTCGAAGGGATACGGCAGCTTGACGGCGGACTCCGCAATGACGGGTTCGTCGGTTTTGCTTTCGTTGACAACAAATCCGCCGCCGACGGAATAGTAAATGCGTGACAGCAGTTCCTTGCCTTCGGCATCGAAGGCCAGGAATTGCAAGCCGTTCGGGTGCATCGGCAGCGACTTGCGGTTTTCGAACACGAGATCGTTCTTGATATTGAACGCGATACTCCGTCCACCATGCAGGGCCAGCGTCTTTTCATTCTCGATCGCCTGCATCCGCGCCGGGATGGAATCGACATCGACGGACTCCGGTGTTTGGCCCTCCAGACCCAGCACGACGGCCTTGTGCGTGCCGTGGCCCCGGCCGGTCGCACCGAGTGAACCGTACAGGTGCACGGCAAGCCGGGCGACAGCATTACTCAGCCCATCCTTCTGCAATCGCGTAGCAAACATTCTCGCGGCGCGCATCGGACCTACGGTGTGCGAGCTCGACGGCCCGATGCCGATGGTAAAAAGATCAAAAACGCTGATTGCCATTCACGGAGGTCCAGGTTGGCGAGTCATGCTGCCGGTCGCGGGTCACAAGCCATTATCGGCGACTTGCGGAATGGCCGGCATGATACCGGCGATGTGCGGTCGAGAGAAATCGTTGTTTTGACCGAGGCCAGCAAATTCTGCCGGTTCGTTATGGAACTTGCGGAATGATCGGCGGACCGGATTCTCCATCCCTTTGGCACGCGCATCGCTTGCTGCCCTTGCTGAACGATCCGTGTTTGATCCGCCCGGTATTGGGAACTTCGCAAACCAGCGTTTCGCCCGGAGCACAGGTGTCGCTCGCGGATACCGGATCGGGTTCGCGGTTGCTGGTGGAAACGCAAGCGGTCAACACCAGTACCGCAATAGTCATCGAACCTGCTTTAAAGAATGACATGGTCGTCTGTCTCAATATGCCTTTTGATGAATACATTTCGTGCAGAGATTCAAGAATGCTTACACCGGCGCCGATTTCTTTCGCGCGACGTTGGTGGCCAGCGCAATCATCGAGGCGAGGTCGGCGAGGTTTGCCGGCACAACGAGCGTATTCGCGGCCTTCGCCAGCTTGCCGAATTCGTCGATGTACCGCTCGGCGACTCGTAACTGCATGGCTTCGGCACCGCCTTCGTCGACCAGCGCAGCAGCCACCTGCCGCAGGCCCTCAGCCGTTGCCGTTGCAACAGCAAGAATTGCCTGTGCCTCGCCTTCGGCTTCATTGATCTGTTGCTGTTTCTTGGCTTCCGACTCCTTGATGACACGCTGTTTCTCGCCTTCTGCCTGGTTGATCTTGGCGTCGCGTTCGCCTTCGGAGGTCAGGATCACGGCGCGTTTCTCGCGTTCCGCCCGCATCTGTTTTTCCATCGCACCGAGCACATCCGCCGGCGGATTGATGTTCTTGATCTCGTATCGCAAGACCTTTACGCCCCAGGGCTCCGACGCCTTGTCCAGTTCAGCAACCACCCTGGAATTGATCGTCGCGCGCTCCTCAAAGGTCCGGTCGAGATCAATTTTGCCAATCTCGCTGCGCAGCGTCGTCTGAGCGAGCTGCGCGATCGCAAACATGTAGTTGCCGATCCCGTACGACGCCCGACCAGGATCAAGCACCTGCATGTACAGCACGCCATCCACGCCGACCTGGACATTGTCCTTGGTGATGCAGATCTGCTCGGCAATATCGATAGCGTTTTCCTTCAACGTATGCCGGTAAGCAATGCGTTCGATGAAAGGTATCAGGATATGAAACCCGGCCTTGATGACGCGACTGAACTTGCCGAGGCGCTCGACGACGAAGGCACTTTGCTGCGGCACGACGACCGCCGTCTTCGCGATGACAAAGATGACGACGGCGGCGACCGCCAACGCAACATAGAGTGAGTTCATGGGCATTGTCATTCCTTAGTTCTGATTGCCGGCATTACTTCGCATCGGCGCTGACGTACAGGATCAGGCCGTCGCTGCGCACTATCTTGGCGCGCGAACCGCTGCTTATCGTCGTCGGACCGTCATTCACGACGGTCCAGTCTGTACCTCGAAAACTCGCGCGTCCCCGGGATCCGGCTGTCAGGTCCAGTGGAACCACCAGGAACTCGCCGTCGACACTGTCATGGAAGCCGGGCGCGCCGCCACGGATGCGATCGTAGAGACCCTTCCGAAACGTGAACATCGTGATCAGCGACAGCGCGGCGAAAACCATCCACTGCAACCATTCCGGCATGTGGATCCCGAACAGACTGGCAAGGCCTACGAGGCCTGCCGACAAGCCGAGAAAGACAAGGTAGAACTGCGCATCGATCGCAATCATCTCCGCGCCGAACAGCACGGCGCCGAGGATCAGCCAAGCCCACCAGGTCATGCCTGCTCTCCTTTGCCGGGGATCGCCAAACTATACAGCGCAACGACCGGCGGTAGCTATGCAAGAGCTTATGACCTTCGCCCAGGGAAAACGTGCTGTTGCGCACTGTACGGATAGCCTGATTCCGCATTTCCCCGCAGAATCAGGACACATGTCAGGCCAAACAAACAAAAAGACACGCTCTGAGGCGGCAACCACGGCCAGCATGGACTTGCTCTTTGAGCTGGTCAGCGGTTTGAGCGGCGTAGCGCTGGCGCTGTTCATGTGGGGCCACATGGTTCTTGTGGGCTCCATTCTGACCGGTGCACGGGGATTCGACTGGCTCGCCGGCATGCTCGAGGATTACTACATTGCCCAGCCGACGGTCATCGGCGTGATCGTCCTGTTTCTGGTACACGCGGTGTTTGCGGCTCGCAAGATTCCGGCACAGCTGCAGGAGCGCAGGAAGCTGAAGACGCTGGCAGCTGGTTTACGTGCATCCGGCAAGGACTGGCCGGAGCTGCCCGGCGCGCCTGCATTTACTCCGCATCTGGAGTCAATGCTGTGGATCTGGCAGGTGCGAACGGGCATGGTCCTCGTGGTGCTCGGCAGCTTTCACCTGATCCTCATGGGTCTCGATGTATTGACACCGCTGTTTGGCGCACACACTGGCATCGAGTCGGCAACGACCCTCGCTCGCGTGCAGGGCGGACTCTGGCCTGTGTACGCGTTGCTGCTCCTTTGTGTCGAATTTCACGCGAGCGTTGGCCTGTATCGATTCGCCGTGAAATGGGGTGTGGGCAAAAGACTGAAGCGGTCCGTACTGCACCGCATCGAACAGTTCATGTTCTGGTCGATCCTGGCGTTCGGTGTGCTGACTCTCGCGGTGCTCTCCGGATGGCTTGATCCACCGCTCGCCTTTCTGCTTGGCGATCCCGTATGAAAAAGGAAAGCCTGTACTCAACGGACGTATTGGTGATCGGCGGTGGACTCGCTGGAGAACGCTGCGCCATGGAAGCCGCGGCGGCAGGACTGGGCGTTACCATTTTGTCGATGGTGCCGCCACGGCGTAGCCACAGTTGTGCCGCACAGGGCGGCATGCAGGCCGCTCTCGGCAATTGTGTGAAAGGCGATGGCGACAATCCGGATTGGCATTTCCTGGACACGGTGCGCGGGTCGGACTGGGGCGCCGACCAGGAGGTCGCGCGGATTTTCGTGGAAGAAGCGCCACGCGCGGTCCGCGAACTCGCGCATTTCGGTGTGCCATGGACACGGGTGCGGCCCGGCGACAATACCTACTTCGTGAAGGGCGAGGCGGTCGTGATCTGCGAAGAGGAGAAAAATGCGGGCCTGCTGATGCATCGAGACTTTGGCGGCACGGCGAAGTGGCGCACCTGTTACGCAAGTGCCGGCACCGGCCATGCGCTGCTGTACGCCATCGACTCCGAAGTCATCCGGCTCGGGATCGAGGTATGGGACCGGTTCGAAGCTATGGCATTGATTCACGAAAACGGTCGCTGCCACGGCGCCGTCGCACGTTCGCTTCGGACCGGAGCGCTCACTGCGATTCTCGCGACTGCGACGGTGATCGCGACCGGTGGCTACGGCCGCATCTACGGCAAGTACACGACCAATGCGACCATCAACTACGGCAGCGGCGCAGCAATTGCACTGGCAACCGGCGTTGTGCCACTCGGCAACATGGAAGCGGTGCAATTCCATCCGACCGGACTCTGGCCGAGCGGCATCCTGGTGACCGAAGGCTGCCGCGGCGACGGCGGTCACCTGTTAAACGGCAATCTCGAACGCTTCATGGTGCAGATGGAACCGGAAAAACAGGAACTCGCCAGCCGCGATGTCGTATCGCGGCACATGATGGACCAGATTCAAAATGGTCATGGCGTGGAGTCCGCTCACGGGCCGCACCTGTGGCTGGACCTCAGGCACCTGGGCGCGGACCTCCTGAACGTGAAGCTGCGCGAGGTCGTGGAAATCTGTCGCGACTTTGCCGGCATCGATCCCTCTCAGAGTCTTGTACCGGTGCGCCCGACCCAGCATTACTCGATGGGCGGAATACGCGTGAACAAGGATGGCCAGGCCTACGGCATGACCGGTCTGTTTGCGGCCGGTGAGGCAGCCTGCTGGGACATGCACGGATTCAACCGACTGGGCGGCAACAGCCTGGCAGAAACCATCGTCGCCGGCCGCCTGGTCGGTCGAAGCGTCGCCGCTTTCGCGGGCCGCGAAAAACCGGATACCGGCACTGCACTGGCGCGACACTCTCTGGATACCTGTGAGTCCGGCATTGCAGCGTGGCTCGCGCGACGCGGCAGCGGTCCGCGCATCTATGAAATCCAGTCACGCATGGCCGAAATCATGATCCGCAAGGTCGGAATTTTCCGCGATGGAGGCGAATTGCAGCAGGCCGTCGACGAATTGCAGGACTGCCTGCGTGACTGCGGACGTGCTGCGCTGCAATCGAAAGTTCCGGGCATGAACCCGGAGCTCAGCGATGCGCTTCGGCTCGAGGGCATGATCCGGCTCGCCATAGTTATTGCGAGCGGCGCACTGGCGCGAACCGAAAGTCGCGGAGCGCACTTTCGTCGCGATTTTCCGTTGCGTGACGACCTGCACTGGCTGAAACGCACGCTGGCCCGCTGGCCGGCAGATTCTGCAAAGCCCCGGCTGAGTTATGAACCGGTCGGACTGCTGGACCTGCCGCCAGGCCATCGCGGCTACGGCAAGGCGGAGTGGATCGAACTCGATATGTCCGTCGACCAGTACAACGCACAGGTTCAGGATGCACAGAATGCGGAGGGGCGGCTCGCCAGCGAGGAAGCACCGGGATCGAGTATGAAATGGGGTTCATGGAAAAGCGTGATGAATGCATCCGGAGCGAAAAAATGACCGCAGCCGAACAGGCACGGCGCCTGACCGTCGAGATATTCCGCTTCAATCCCCAGGACCCGGATGCGAAGCCGCGCACGCAGCGATTCGAGATAGACGAGTCCCCGTACATGACTCTTTACATTCTGTTGACACGCCTTCGCGAAGAACAGGATGCGAGCCTGCAATTCGATTTCTCCTGTCGTTCCGCCGTCTGCGGTTCCTGCGGCATGCTGGTCAACGGCCGACCGATGCTGGCTTGCCGTACGCTCACCGCCAGTCTGCCGCAACATATTCGACTTTATCCGCTGCCGGTATTCGAACTCATTGGCGACCTGTCGGTAGACACCGGTCGCTGGTTTCGTGACATGGTGCAGCAGGTCGAGGGCTGGATTCACGAGCGCCAACCCTTCGATCCTGCGGCACCGGAGGAGCGCATGAGCGATGACGAATCGCTCGCCATCTACGAGTCCGACCGTTGCATCGACTGCGGTTGTTGCGTGGCTTCCTGCGGTGTGGCAAACCTCAAACCCGGATTCGCCGGCCCTGCCGGTCTGAATCGCATGGCACGGTTCATGATGGATCCGCGCGACTCACGCGACGACGAGGCCTGGTTCGATGTCGTGGCCAGCGATGAAGGCGTCTTTGGTTGCATCGGCATGATGGCCTGCCACGATGTTTGCCCGAAAGAATTGCCGTTGCTCGAGGTTTATTCGTACTTGCGGCGCAAGGTCCTGGCCGCGAGCATCGCGAAAAAGCGCTAAAGCCCTTTGCAAGTCTTTCGCCGCAATCCCAAACCGGATCGCACAATGTGCCAGCACGTTGGCCGACCGCGATGAAGCCCGTTTCGGCAAGGCGCACGATCGCCCGGCTGCACAATATACGTTCTCGCTTTGGCGCCGAATTCGCGGCAGAGAAGTTGCAGCTGCTGGAACGGCTCGAGCATTGCGAGGTCCGGACCGCGGCCGATGCAAAACGCCTGCACAGCGGCCTGTGCTTCATACGTGCCTTTCCGGACTCTGCGGCCATCCTGGCCAAGGCACGATCGGAACTGGGAAATTTTCAAAAGCGCGTGCAAAAACTCCGTGCTGCACAAAAATCACTACTTGCGGAAAGCGGGATTGCCGGAACGAAGCTCCATTATCCCTTTTCGTACGAAGTGGCATCCTGGATCGCACATAATTTCGCCGGAACTGCTTCGATCGACTGGCGTGCACAGACGGACACGGACCGGCTCGACGAGTTGCTCGATCACTTGCTGCTGCATGCCGAGACTGATTATTTTCGCAGTGGCAATGTGAGCACTGAAGAGTGGCTGAAAATTGCGACGCAGAATTTTTCCGGAACGGATTTTGACTGGCTGATGACACAACTGGCCGAGCGTCGCAACCACGAGAGTTTCTGGCGAGCCCTTTACGATGCAATTGACCTGCCTTTGAAATGCGAACTGCGCAATGACCTGTTCTCCAGAACCGGCAACGCAATGCGCGCTGGCGAGCCCTGTTTCCGCCGCGATAGCATGCGTAACCGGATGGCGCACGCAAAAAGGGAGATCGCGCGGCCGCTTGCCGCGGTCAGGCTGCTGGATACGGCGCAGGGAAATCGGATTCTCGACATCGCAAGAAGCTCGCTGGCTTTACGACATCGCGAAACCGATCATTTCAACAATGCGAACCCCGGGGAAATCTACCTGGCCGATGTCGGTAAAGGCGTCAGCATTGCGCTAATGGGTTTTCTGCCCGATCGTCGGGACCCACTCGAGTGCACGATGGGATACCTGATACTGTCGAACGGTGTGCCGATCGGCTATGGCGGAGCGAGCATACTTTTTCATCAGGCCAATACCGGAATCAATATATTCGATGAGTACCGCGGCAGTGAGGCTGCCTGGCTCTGGACCCAAGTCATGCGGATCGTTCATGCCCAGTCTGGCTGCACCCGATTCATCGCCAACCCGTACCAGTTCGGTGAAGACAACACAGAGGCGCTGAAAAGCGGCGCATTCTGGTTTTACTACCGGCTGGGATACCGGCCCGTTGATCCCGGCGTCAGGAAAGTCGCGAAACAGGAGTTTCGCCGGATCACGTTGCGCAAGGCGTATCGAAGCCCGGTGGCAACGCTGAAGCAGCTGGCGACCTGCGACATGCACTTCGTCCTGCCGGCGGCCCGGCAGTCTCAACTATTCTCCGAGAGCTGGATCGACCAATGCGGGCTGCTCGCAACATCGGCACTGGCTGCCGCACGACAGCCGTCGCGAAAGAAAGCGTTGGACAGTGTGGTCACCAAAGTCATGCTAACTCTTGGTGTGCGCACCATGGAGAAATGGGCGGCACAACAACGTGCAGCGTTCATACGCCTTTGCCCGCTGATTGCGGCACTCGACCTTGCAAGCTGGCCGACAAAGGACCGGCGCAGTCTGATACGGCTTATGCGCGCCAAAGGCGGACGACTTGAAATCGACTATGCACGGCAGCTGAAGAATCACTCGCGATTCTTCGAACAGCTCAAATCACGGTGCCGGGACGCCCCCACCACCTGATCCATGTCGCATCCTGTATACCCGCTATAATGGCATCGATGCGATCGATTCTTTTTGTTATCTTAATTCTGCCGCTGGTTTCCTGCGACCGGAGCGCAAAGGTCGAAGGGGCGACGACACCTGCGAGTGCGATCATCGAAACGCGTGAGGGCCCGAGCGCAGCCGAGCTTGCAGAGGTTACGAAGATTGTCATGCTCGGGACCGGCACACCGGTCCCTGATGCCAACAGGGCAGGCGCCAGTGTCGCGGTCATACACAAAGGCCAGGCCTACCTCTTCGATATTGGTGCCGGCGCGATTCACAATGCCACCCGAGCGCGGTACAAACACGCAATACCGTCACTTTACCCCAGCCAGATCTGTTGCCTGTTCGTTACGCACATGCACAGCGACCACACGCTGGATTATGCGGAGCTGGTTTACACATTGTGGTGGCGCCGGACAGCGCAACTTCGGGCGTTTGGTCCTCCTGGCATGCAGGAAATGACCGACGGCCTGCACGCCATGATGGCACCCGATCTTCGAGCGCGTATTGCGAGCTCGCAGCCGGTTGCCAACCCCGATGGATACCAGGTCGAAGTGACCGAAATCGCAGACGGTTTTGTATTCGACCAGGACGGCGTGCGAATCGAGGCATTCGCAGTCGATCACGGTGACATCAAGCCTGCTTTTGGCTACCGCATCGATACGAGCGACAGGTCCATCGTGATATCGGGCGATACTGCTAAAAGTGAAAGGCTGCTGGAAATGTCACGCGGTGTCGATGTCCTGATCCACGAAGTCATCAGCGACAGCGGACTGGCGAAAAACAGTGAGGGATTTCAGGCCTACCACCGGCAATCACACACTCCGGCGTCCGATCTCGGGCGGCTTGCCAGCGAAGCGAGACCGGGACTGCTGGTGCTCTACCACGGGCTTTACTATGGAGTGCCAGAAGCGCGCATCGTCGAGGAAGTGAAGTCCACTTACGACGGGCCGGTCGTGCTGGCAAACGACCTTGACCAGTTCTAGCTACAGTGCAGCAGCTGTCTGCTGCGTTCTGATCTACGGCTGCGCAAGCAGCCCGGTAAATCCCGGCTACAGGTATTACGTCGCGGGCAATCCGGACGATGTCGTTACGGAGACCCGAGGGCTGCTGGTGTTGCAGGGTGGCGGCACGGATGTCGACGTCAACTACCAGCGCATGGGCGAGTTCGCCGGTGGCGGCGATTTTCTGGTGCTGCGCGCGTCGGGTGAAGACGACTACAACGAATACATTTACGCACTCTGCAATTGCGACTCGGTCGAGACTATTGTTTTCGAAAATCGGGAGGCTGCGTTCAACAATTTCGTAAAAAGGAAAATTCGTCACGCCGAAGCGCTTTTTATCGCGGGCGGCGATCAGTCGAATTACGTCCGTTACTGGAAAGGCACCCCGGTCGAGGATGCCATTCATTTCGTGGCATCCAAGCCCGCGCCGATTGGCGGCACCAGCGCGGGCATGGCCATCATGGGCCAGTTCAGTTACGCGGCAATGTCGCCCGAAAGTCTGACCGCGGCCGTTGCGCTCGCGAATCCGTTTCACGCAGACGTAACCCTGGAAACGGATTTTCTGAATTTTGCGGGTCTCGAAAACGTTATCACCGATCAGCACCTTATAGAGCGTGACCGCATCGGCCGTACCGTGGCGCTGCTCGCTCGCCTGCTGCACGATGGCTCGACCTCGAACGGCCAGGCGATGGCAGCAGACAGGGAAACCTCGGTGCACGTCGATCCCGCAACCGGGATCGCGGAGGTCTTCTCGACTGCAACACACAGCACGCCGTATGTATACTTCTTGCGTACTTCTCGTATGCCTTCGGTCTGCAAACCGGAAACGCCGCTCAGCATCCAGGACGTTTCTGTTTACCGTATTTCGCCGGGCGGCACATTTGATCTGAAGAGCTGGACAGGAACCGGCGGCCTGGCGTATTCGCTGAGTGTCAACGAAGGCCAGTTAATCTCGTCCAGGGGCGAGATCTATTGATGCAATGGCGCAATCACCGGACAGGCACATGGACACATTGAACTTGTATTGCCGGCGAACATTCTCGCTGCTGATTGTCGCGGTGGCCGGCCTCGCGGCTTGCGCTTCGGATGAAAGTACACCTGCCCGCAGTGCAAGCGATATCGCACCCTACACGGTTACGCAGAATGTCGCGGTACCCATGCGCGATGGCGTCATCCTCCGCGCAGATATCTATAAACCCTCGGGCGACGGCCCCTTTCCGGTACTGCTTTACCGCACGCCGTACAACAAATCGGATGCTGCCGAGTCGTACGAGACTCATCTGCGTGCGGTGGCGCGTGGCTATGCCGTAATCCTGCAGGATGTCCGCGGACGATACGCATCCGGAGGGATTTTCGAGCCGTACCGCAACGAGGGAGCGGACGGATTCGATTCTATCGAGTGGGCTGCCGCCCAGCCCTGGTCGAACGGCGCCGTCGGCACCTACGGACTTTCCTATCCCGGTGCCGTGCAGTGGCTGGCCGCAGTGCAATCGCCTCCGCACCTGGTCGCGATGGCTCCGGCAATGACCTATTCGTCACCGCGAAATTTCTTCTACATGAACGGCGCCTTCGATCTGTCATGGCTACCCTGGATTTATCAGTACATTGCACCGGATGCCCGCGTTCGCCTGGGCTTGCCCGGGATCAGAACGGATGCCGAGGCCGAGGTCCGCTGGGCTGAAGTCGCCGACGACTATGAATCGTTTCTGCCGCTCGCTGAACTGCCGTACCTGCGACAGGAAGCGCCCTACTATTTCGAGTGGTTGCGGCACCCGCCAGAGGATCGGTGGTGGGACTGGGCGGAAATCAGGACCCGTTACCCCGAGGTCAGCGCCGCGGTACTGAACCTGAGCGGCTGGCACGATGATTCCTACGGTACCGAGGGCGCGGCGACCAACTACAACGGTATCGCAATTGCGCGACGCCAAAATGCCGAGACACGTAACCACCTGGTACTTGGTCCCTGGAATCACGGCGTCGGTGCGACCGCGACACGACAGATCGGCGACCTGGATTTTGGGGAGGCGGCCGGCATCGATTACGACGCAGTATTGTTGAGATTCTTCGACCAGTACCTGC
>JAHKKM010000177.1 GCA_020027645.1 Pseudomonadota bacterium | reverse complement strand
CGTGCACACCTGGACGCGAACGGATTCGCTGACATCGAGCTGCGGCGCATGAGCGCTTATCCCGCAGCTCAGACCTCGGTCAGCGCACCGCTGGTCCAGGCCGCGTTGAGCGTTGCAAACAAATACACTGAGAGAGTCGCGGTGAATCCGCGCCTGGCCGGCAGTGCGCCGTTCTACCAGTTCACCGAGAGACTCGGGATCCCGATGGTGCCTTTCGGCATCGGCTACGGCACCGGTGCACACGCGCCGAACGAAATCATGCTGATCAAGCCGAAGCCCGGCTCGAACGTGGCCGGACTGGCGGACATCGAGAAATCCTACGTCGACTTCCTGTACGCGCTGGCTGAAAAATAATTGGTGGAAAGAAATATGGATCTGAAATCGTTTGCGATTGTATTTGGAACCGTCTTTCTTGCCGAGCTCGGTGACAAGACGCAGCTTGCAACAGTGCTGTTTGCGACACGGGATGCTGCCGGTCCATTATTTATTTTCCTCGCGGCATCCCTGGCGCTGGTTGCTTCGACGGCAATTGCGGTCGTGCTTGGGTCGGCCATTTCCGGAATGGTGAATCCGCGGTACCTGACGTATGCCGCAGGAACAGGGTTCCTGCTGATCGGAATGTGGACAATCTGGAGCGCGTGGAGTCAATCCTGACCGGTTCAACGTTAATGCGGGAGCGGCGGATCCGCCGCTCCCGCTCCAGTTCCTAGAACTCCAGCTCGAACTCTCGCGTTCCAGTATGGCAGCCATGATCTGGTGACTGCAGGCGGGTAATTCGCTGCCACGAATCTCCAGGTAGTCGCCGACATTCAGGTCAGCAATCCTCATCGGGTCGACATCCGCGTTGCTCTTATCTTCGAGCCGGGTTAACGCATCGATGTTGAAGGTGATGCCGAGCATTACCAGCGAGTTGCCTGCCACATTGACGGAGTCGACCAGTGCGGTTGCGCGTACCGCTTTAGCTCGACGTATGTCGACCTTTTCCGCAACGATGGCGCCGTTGGCGTTCAACTCGCCGTCGACCTCCACCTTCACGTTCAATCCGAGGTCGGCCGCGACGCCACCCTCGAAAACAGTGCTCGCGTTCGTGATGACACCGACTCCGCCAACGTCAAAATCCTGTGCGGAGACGAAGCGGGTTATGAATCCCTCCACCTCGACGTAAAGCCCCGCTGCGCCGGACACGGGCAATCCTTTGAATTCGACCTGGTTTGCCGTCAGTGCGCCGTTGCCATTGAGTGCGGTGCCTTTCGCCTCGACGAAATCACCGTTGCTGATCTGGCCGCCTGGAAAGTCAGCCAGAGTTGCAGCGCTGTAGTCGACCGTCAGTGCATTTATCGAGAAACGGAAATTGGCGCTATCGAGATTGCTTACCGTTCCGTGCACCTCGAATGCCGTGCCCGCGGGTTTCATTTCGATGCGTGTTGCCACGATACTGCCATCGGCCATGGTCTGACCGCTGACCTCGACCAGGTCGCCGACACTTAGTCCGTCAATCGATGCCGGCTGAATATTATCGTCAAACGACGTATCCGGTCCGGTAATGACCGTCTGGCCCAACACGACAAGACGGCCGGCCGCGATGTCGATGCTTTGCACCGGACCTTTGACGTTTTCTTCAAAGTGAATCTCGTCTGCCGTGCCGGTCGTCTGGTTATCATCAACTTCACCCTTGACCACAACCACTTGTCCGACCCGTAAATCGCTCTGGGTTGCAGGCTGGCCGTCTACCGTAATGATGGTTGAGGTCGTGGCATAACGCACGCCATTGACGACCACGCTGCCGAAGGTCGAAATCGGACCGACAGCCATGCCGGTTCGTCCGATACCGCCGACAGGTGGTGGCGCAGCGGGATCGTCGCTATAACTGCTGCCACCGCAGCTGACGAGAAGTACGCACAAGAATGTAGTTGTTAGCACGGAAATGGTTTTCATGATTGCTTGCCTTCTGGTAACTGGCCGTCAATGGCGTAGATGCCTACGCCCAGCCGTATGGGTACAAAGTCAGGGCTGTCATCGGCGACCCGATGTTTGTTCAGCCATTCGTCGATTTCTTCGAGAAACTTTTGTCCACGATCATCCAGAAAGCTGTGAAACTGTTCAGCAGCATCGGGATTGATGCGATCGTTGACAGCGAATCCTTCAATTCTGCGTTGCTTGGCGGATCCGGTGATATTTCGTTCAAGCGTCTTCGCGTGATCGAAAAGGTTGGAGCCGAAATACCGAATGTTCCCCTCGGACATCGGCACCGGCATGTGAAAACGGCTTTTGGCAACGAGCCGGCCTTTGCCGTCGACGGCAATCGTGCCTGCCGCCTTGAGTTCCTTCATCAAGGTCTGAAACGGCGTGTCCCCGCCATAACGATGAAACAGCGTTTCGAAACTTGGAGCTGCACCTCGTTCGGCAAGCGCGAGTGGTACACCGTGCCGGTCGAGGTACGCGGGGTCCTGGAACCAGCCGGACAGCAGCCGGGTTGCATCATTGGTCTTGCCGGAACGCGGTGTCTCCGAGCTCACCAACAGGTCGCGCTGATGCTTGATCTCCTTGCGACTGATGCCGGTCAGAATCGATACGCGGGACACGTTGGTCGGACGGCCGCGAATCCCAAACTCGCGGGTGGCAACGTCCACAAATACCGACTTGGACATGTCTGAAAACTGCTTCCAGGTAATGCCGCACTTCATGAGCAGCGCTGCCACCGGCCGCAGTAACTGTCGGCAGGCCTGTTCGACTGAAGTATTGAGGGATATTTCCATAGTTGGGTAAATTACCCCCAACTATAGAGGCTGTCAACTGCTTTCTACCAGCGGTTAGACCGGCATTTCTGCCGCGTTGCGGTTGGCGGTGTACGCGGTTTCCACAAGCGCAGACCATAGCCTGATGTGAAATGATCAGCGGAGATGTGTGGACACCCTTTGAAAATCCTCGGTTTTTTCCTGGTTGTTATCCTGCTTGGTTTGGCCTGCCAAGGCCCGGTCGGCTCCGATCGGGAGTCCGGTGGCGACCATCAGGGCGGCACGCTGAGGCGGGGCAACGGCGGGGACCCCGGTACTTTGGATCCGGCGCTGGCCGAGGATGTGCATGCATTCAATGTACTGCTCGACCTGTACGAAGGACTGGTGGTGCAGGGCGCTGACGGCACATTGTCGCCGGGTACAGCAACGGCTTGGGATGTCAGTAGCGACGGGCTGCGTTATCGGTTCGCACTGCGCAAGGACGCGCGCTGGTCGAACGGACAAGCATTGATCGCACAGCATTACGTTGACGGCATGCGGCATGTCGTTGCACAAGGCAGTCAATCACCTAATGCATTCTTGCTCAGTCCAATGGAAAATTTTGATGCGGTAGCGCGCGGTGAGTTACCGTCCGAGCTGTTGGGTATTGCCGCACCGGATGATCGCACGATCGAGATCAGGCTCAGCCAACCGGCGGCTTATTTCCCTGGCGTGCTTGCGATGCCGGTCGCGTTTCCGCGGCTGAAGGACGAACATAGCGACCCGAGGGCTTTCAAGGAGGCCTCGTATTTCGTCGGTAACGGACCCTACGTTCTGGATGCATGGCAAATCGGCAGTCACATTCGCTTGAAAAAAAATGCATCGTTCCATGCCGCTTCCGGGGTCTCTATAGATACCGTCGAGTACTTCGCGGTTGAAGATCCGAGTACCGAATACAACCTGTACCGTACCGGCGAACTGGATATCACCTCGACGATTCCACCGGCCGCCTTTTCGACGGTCAGCTTGGAGCGCCCGAACGAAGTACGGGTTTCACCGGCGCTTGCCATTTATTACCTGGCATTTGACCTCAGCGAGCCGCCCATGAATAGCCTCGCGGCGCGCAAAGCACTCTCGATGGCAATCGACAGGGACAGGCTTACACAATTGCTCGGTCGAGGAGAACAGGCTGCGTACAGCCTGGTCCCGCCCGGCGTAAGCGCACACGATATGGCCGAGTACTCGTGGAAAGACATGGCGCGGCACGACCGGGAGACGGCTGCAAAACGCGCGTATGCTGAGGCCGGCTTTGACAGCGAATCACCAATGACGGTAACGCTGACCTATGATGCCGGTGATGTTCATGAAACGGTTGCGCTGATCGTCAGTTCCATGTGGCGGGAAATTCTTGGTGCCAATGTGGAACTCGAAAAGCTCGAGTGGAAAATTTTCCTCGATACCCGCACACAGCGAAATAACTGGCAAATCATGCGGTTTGCGTGGTTTGGAGACTACGACGACGCAAGCACGTTCACCGACATATTCCGGTCTGACAGCCTGCAAAATCTTCCCGGCTACCGGAACAATGATTATGACGAGATTCTTCGTCTGGCCAGTGCCCAGAACGATCCGGTCTACCGTGCGCAATCGATGTCCACTGCCGAACGCATGCTTCTGGATGATTACCCGATTGTGCCGCTCTATTTTTACGTCAACAAGCACCTGGTGAACCCGCGCGTACAGGGATTTCTGCCGAATGTTCTCGACCGGCACGCTACGCGTACACTGACTCTCCGCTGAATTTACCGACGATTGCACGATCCGGAGTGGCATCGCAGTGCCATGCAGGCTCCAGCATTCAGACATTGCTTTATTGCGGTGGCACCTTCAGGTAGATTACCGAGACCCTGACCGACACGGGAATCCGGCACCTGCTTTGCCCGGCCTGTCGCGGCGCATCGAAGCGGAGTTTCAAGAATGCCGATTGCCGTCATCATCAACCTCACTGTTTTCGCAGGCCTCATTGTCCTGTTGATGCGTTTTCGCTTGCCGCGATTCTCGCTGTCGCAGCAGATTCTCGCCGGACTCATTGCGGGTGTCGCCTTCGGATTTGCCCTGCAATTCCTTTATGCAGCGAATCCGGATGTCATGGCAGCAACACTGAAGTGGACCAATGCGGTCGCCGACATCTATGTCAACCTGCTCAAGATGGTCATCATGCCGCTGGTGCTGATCATGATGATTGCGGCTGTCGTGCGGATGAGTGACATAGCGGCGTTAGGCAAAATCGGTGGCTCCGTTATCGGCATCCTGGTTGTGACCACGGTAGTTGCAGCATTGATCGGCGTCACCATTGCCAACCTGTTTGGTTTGACTGCGGAAGGCCTGACCGAAGGCGCGCGCGAACTCGCCCGCGGCGAAGTACTGGTGGAACGCAGCGCCACAATTGCCGGCCTGGGTATTACCGACATGCTGGTTCGTTTCGTGCCGTCGAACATATTCCTGGACCTGACCGGGGCGCGCGATACATCGATCATTGCCGTGGTGCTGTTCGGCATCCTGTTTGGTATCGCTGCACTCATGGTCGCCAGGGAGAATCCCGCACAGGGCGAGAGCATTCGCCTGTTCGTCAATGCGGTTCAGGCCATAGTCATGAAACTCGTACGCATCGTCATGATGCTGACGCCCTACGGAATCCTGGCACTGATGACCAAGGTTGTAGCGGGTTCCAATGCGGCTGACATTTTGAACCTCTTGTCATTTATCGTCGCATCCTACGTCGCCATCCTGATCATGTTCGGCGTGCATGCCTTGCTGCTCGCGATCGCCGGCATCAATGTACTGGATTACTTTCGCAAGGTCTGGCCGGTGCTGACGTTCGCATTCACTTCGCGCAGCTCGGCCGCGACCATTCCGCTGAGTGTCGAAACACAGATCGACCAGTTGAAGGTGCCGACGCCGATCGCCAACCTCGCGGCTTCTTTTGGCGCGACCATCGGGCAAAATGGCTGTGCCGGTATTTATCCTGCGATGCTGGCAGTCATGGTTGCGGACATGGCTCGCACGGCATTGAACGTCAACGGCTCGATCACCGCCGGTCTGCTGACCAGCCGCATGCTCAAGTCGCTGCCGGACGAAGCGCCGCTGGCATCGGGTGGCTTGCCGCTGCCGGCGCGGGACTGATTCCTAACGCGCCAGTTCCCCTGCTGGCCTGAAACCGAAGGCCTTCCGCATGACAATTCCCGCAGGACAAAAACCGGTGTAGGCCTGCTGGAACAGATTGGCGCCGACAAACACCGTCAGCCAGACAAATCCCGGGTGCACAAAGTAGGTCAGCGCAACCGACAAAAGCACCATGAAGCCGGCAAAGGCTTCGACAGCGCGCTCGAGTGACATTTTCCTGTTCACGATAGTTCTCCTTAGTAGTTGTATCGCACGCGCAGGTAAACGTTACTCGCATCCTGCAATTGACTGAAAAAGGTGTCAGGTTTATTTCCGCCGAACAGGTTTCCACCGGCGGTCGCCGACCACTGGTCACTGTGCCGGTAGGTGAATACCGGACGCAGGTAGAAATCCTGATCGCTGGGTGAGTAAAAGCTGAACAGCGACCACGTGTACCGGTCACGGCCGGCACGGTAGGTCAGGCGGTTGGTCAGCAGATGCCGAAACTCGTCGGGTTCGTATTGCGGAAACGGAGAGTTTTCCATCAATGCATTGTGATCGAGAGTCCACTCAAGGTAATACTGCAGGCCGACGGTGAAATTCGCCCGGGCTTCCCACTCATACCCGGTGAGAAAGCGAAACTGGTCGTTCGGCATCAGGGGATCGCTCCCGTCACGGTCGTCCCTGGACGCGTAATACGATATCTCTGCATTCAGAAGTCCCGGTCCGGCAGGCCGACGCAAGCTCGCACCGAGCGACGTAAGCGGCGCAAAGGTCGGTTCGAGATTTTCTGTCAGGGCCCGCGGCTGTTTGAAGAATCCCTGGTATGCATACAGCGCATACTCTCGGCCTTCGACTGTGCGAAACAGTCGCAGCGCGAACTCGCCGTTGGAGAACGACTTGTCAGGTTCGATGGCGGACATCGGCGGGTCCGGTGCCACATTGCCACCGGCAATCGGCGAGAAGAACGAGAACCGCTCGCCGGTCAGGTAGATATCCGGCTCGAATACCGGTGTCCAGGAGAAATCGACGTTGACCGCCGGTGTGTACTTGCTGATGCGCAGCGAATTGCCGGGCGCCTTGAGGTACTCGTCTTCGCGGCCTGCGAAAAACGATTCGAAATCTTTTGGAAAGAGGTCGTTCAGAAACAGCAGGTCTCCGGTGCCCCAGGTTTGCACCTGCCGCCCGATCTTGAGATCCGTGCTGGCGCCGGCGGTGAACGCCAGGGTCAGGTCACGGACATCACCGGTCCACTGTCCCTCGATTCCATCCCAGGCGGCATCCGCTTTGAAGCCGATCGAATAACGACCCGGTTGCCATTCGCTCTCGAGCCTCCAGCGAATTTCCTCGAGTGTGTTGGGATTGTCGATGAGTGGATCGGCACTGAAACGTGTCCCGAATCCGGCTTCGAGAAAGCCGCTCCAGGCAGAAGCAGGCTCGTCTTCCTCCCATTCGTCGGCGCCCCACGGGTCTTCCTGAGCGAACAGACTCGCGGGCAGCAATGCAGGCAACAACAAGAGAATGAACGAGTGCTTCATACGTCGGCCGCAAACTCAGTCTGCAGGCCGCTCGAGCCACTCACGTGGCGGAGTGCGCAGTGATCGCTCGGTGAAAATATCCTCGGGAAACCCCAGGTCGTACTGGATGTAGCGGAACTGCATGTCCGTCTGGCCTCCGCTGGCGAGGTCCATGACCCTGCTGGTGGTTACCGTCGGGTGTCCGCCGATCTCCTGCACTTCCATGACCTCGACGCGCCGGTATTCCTTGCCGGCCGCGTTCAGGTACTCGATCTTCATCGGCAAAAAGTTCAGCTTGTCGATCCAGGTCGTGTAACTGGCAAATTCGACAGTTGCGGCGTCCTTGGGCACATGCCGCAGCACGTAATATTGGTCGGTGGTTTCCACGAGCTCGTGACTGTCGTCGGTCGGACGGCGGCCGGATACGTCCTCATAAAAGTAATGCGCGCCGACAAAGCTGGTGCGTTTGTCGCCCGCAGAAATGCGCTTGACCAGGTCGAGCCCGGGCAGGTACAGCCAGCGGTCGTCGTCCCGGTCGATGTGCTTG
>JAHKKM010000176.1 GCA_020027645.1 Pseudomonadota bacterium | reverse complement strand
GCGTTGCCGCTGGATGGTCGCGAAGTGGCCATACGCAACGACGAAACCAACCTGGGCAATTTTATCGTCGACCAGATGCGCGGTGCTTTTGGCGATCCGCCCGCCGATTTGGCTTTCGTCAACAGTGGCACCCTGCGACTCGATGATTTAATCGCAGAGGACATCACGTTCGAGGATATCGGCAGAACCTTCGGTTTCTCGTCCTTTCTGCGATACATGACGATAAATGGTGCCGATTTCAAAACGCTGCTGGAAGCGGGGTTTCGCGGTGTCGGCCCCAGCAAAGGTTACTTTCCCCAGGTTTCCGGATTTCGTGTCTGTGTGGACCGCAACCGTCCCAGTGGCAGCCGTATCGTGCAAGTGCTGGTGCCTGCCGATGGCGGCTGGTCCGACATCGATGCCAGCAAGGATTACCTCGTGGTTGCGCCAGACTACATCTACCGTGGCGGTGACGGTTACGATTTCTCTCGTGCGCGCGATGCATCGAGGCCGGGTTCGGAATTGCAGTACCTGGTGCTGGACGCAATCCTGAACGCGCAGGCAAAAGGCGAAAAGGTCGGCAAAGCGGTCGATCCGGCCGAACGGCGAATCGCGTTCTTGCAGGCAGGCCAAACAGCGTGCTTCAGGTAAGCATTTTTCGACTGTGAGGTCGCCCGCAGTGCGGGCTCCTACAGTCGTACTATCGCTCTTGTAGGAGCCCGCATTGCGGGCGACATGAAAAAAATTCTCCCACAAAAAAGGGGCAATCCGCCCTCGTTGCTGAACGACGCGCTCCCGCCAATTGCGGATTGATCTTTAGCACCCAAAAGAAGAAGGGCGGCACACCGGCCGCCCTTCTTCTTTTCCATTTACGTCTTTCTAGAAGTCGTAGCTGATACCGAAGCGGACTTCCCACAAAGACGGATCTGCCACCCGGCTCTGTGGCGCCGGGGAGAAGAACTGCTGGTATACATACGGGCCATCGCCGGTGGTTTGAGCAATCTGTACCACGGACTGGTTGCGCGGGAATCCGTATTCCTTGAACACGCCCCAATCGTCGTTGATCAGGTTGCCGACGTTCTCGATGAGCATGAAGGCCGCGAACCGGTGCTCGTCACCGAATCCTGGCAATTCCTGTTCGAGCTTGATGTCGTACTTGTGCCACCAGTGGCTCGTTACAACGTTGCGCGGCGCGATCCCGCCGGCATACTTGTCCAGGCCACTCGCGTTGATGAATTCGAAGAATGCATCTGTGTTGAATCCGACACCTGTCAAAGGATCGAACGGCGTGAATACGACATTGGGATCGGTCGGACCGGTCGGCACGTAGATCAGGTGGCGGGCGTCGAGCGTGTCGCCAAACAGCGTGCCGCCATTGGAATACACGTAACTTGACGGTACTCCCTCGTTCACATGGCCAAACAGCGTGAACTTGGTCTGGTTTTCACCGAAGAACTCGCGCCGGAAGTTGGCTCGTAAAGTGAAGCGGTGCCTGACGTTATAGTTGGATCTCGCAACATCCGGATCGTTGGGGTCTGAAACCGAGATGTTTGCAAAGTTCGAAAACGCCACCGAACTGGTCATCGGGCTGACTTCGCTCGACTCGGTATAGGCGTAACCCACGGTCCAGTCGAGACCCCAATCGTATCCCTTGCTGAGGCCAACTGACCAGATGTCAGAATCGCCGTCTTCGCCTTTGACGTTGGTCAGGATGAAATCCTGGTTGAAGTTGCGACTGCCACAAGCGGCAGCCGTCGGCACGACACAATCCGGATCCGCGCGATCGATGCTGCGATACCGCGGGCGTCCGTCCGGCGCTGTGCCGATTTGTTCGAGAGTGGCGTCGACAATGATAGCCGAGTCTTCTTTCTGAGTGTGCATGTAGTCGACCATCAGGCTGTAATCGCTGCCGAGGAAGCCGGCATCGAATTCCCAGGTCGCACCGAGTGCAAATTTCCACTCCTTCGGAATGCTGAAACTCGGATCCAGTGCATTGACGCTGCTGTTGGCAGTTAGGTTCGTCACTGCATCGATCATGGATTGCGGCATATCAAATAGCGGATCGCCGTTGCCCTCAAGCGGAATAGTGAACAGCGTGTCCGGTATGGTCTCGAGGTTGGTAATGGTCGTCTGTACCACCGTCACGCCGTCGTTCGAGTAGTTATTCGACAGCCACACGTTCGGGTTGCCGCCGGAATACAGGCCGACGCCGCCACGGAAACTCAGGGTGTCTGACCAATCCCAGTTGAAACCGACACGTGGCTGGATGAGGCCCTCGCCATCGAAGGTGCTCTGGTTGGAGTACCCGTTGCGGGCAAAGAAATTCGCATTATTGGGCGGCTCGTCACCGCTGGTATACCAGTCGTAGCGCACGCCGGCGACCAGGGTCACCGCGCCATCCGCGATCGGGAACTCGTCCTGCAGATAGAAAGTGTTGATTTCATAGCCGAACGCTGCGGCTCCGTCAGCAGGCACGTTGGTACCAGCGGCGTTGCCATAGTAAATGTCGTCCGGGTCGCCGGCTTCGAATGCATCGATGCAACCGTCGGGATTTGCGACCGAACACTGGATGCCTGCGTCAAAGCGGTACTCACCTTCCGTATGCTGGATGAACAGGTTGAATACGCTGAACTCCTCGCGCTCCCAGCCACCGCTGATCGCGTGGTCGTTCATCGTGTACGTGCCGGCCAGCTTGTAAGCCGTATTGTCGTAGTACAACTTGTTCGCTTGCCGCGAGTCGTCGCCGCCGAAATAAATATCCGCCGGTTGCGAAGTGATAGGACCGGTGCCGTCCGGATCGTTGAACGTACGGATTCTTACTTCGGGGAAGCCAACCGGGCCGAGGGAAATCTGGCGGTTGTCGAGCTCGGCATAGGAGACGCGCATTTCGGTGGTGAAATTGTCGTTCCAGCTGGAGAACAACTGGCCGACGTGAGACGTCAGCTCGGCGCCTCGTTCGTAGTAGTGATCGGCAAACTCGAATTCGGCGCTGCCGCTATCAGCCTGGGAAATGTTGAAGCCGTCGTTGAAGGTGTACGTGTAGGACGCACGGTGGTTGTCGTTGATGTCCCAGTCCAGTTTGATCAGGTATTTTTCGTCGTCGTTCCCGAGGCTGGCCGGCACGCCGCCGACGGTATAGCCATAGACGTCCTGGGAAATCTGGGCAATCCGGTCCAGTTGTGCCTGGCTAACCCCGAGCACTGGCGCGGCTGCACTCGAATCGGCTGGGCCGCGTGAGAACAGGTTGGCTCCTTCGAGTTTCTCGTACGCAGCGAAGAAGAACAGATTGTCCTGCAGGATCGGCCCGCCGAAAGTCAGGCCAAAGCGCTTTTCTTCGTATGAACCGAGAGTGATGTCGTCGCCTTCGAGTTTATCGCCGGACATCGAGTCATCGGTGTAGTCATAGAACACCGATCCGTGAAACTCGTTTTGGCCGGACTTGGTTACGGCATTGATGTTGCACGCGGTGAAACCGCCATACTGGACATCGAACGGCGCAAGCTCTACAGATACCTGTTCGATGGCATCGTAAGGAAACGGCATTCGTTCCGTCGGATAGCCATTGCTGTTGAGTCCGAAATTGTCATTCAGGCGCACGCCGTCAACGGTCAGTGAATTGAAGCGGGCGTTGGCGCCTGCGCACTGGATTGCATCGTTGAATGCCTCATCGATATAGATGCGTGGATCGATGGCGATGACGTCATTGATGTTGCGATTGATTGCCGGGGCGTCCTCAAGATCCTGCAGCGTGAATGTCGCTGACGGGCCGAGAGCGACCTGCGCCGTCTGCATGGCGGTCGCGGTAATGATAATTTCCTCTACCGCTTCTGCACCGAGTGCGAGGTCGAAGGTAAAGGTGTCGCCAAGTCCGAGGTAGACGTCGGTAATGCTTTGCGGGGCGTACTGGGTCGACTGAATGCCAATGGTGTAGGGACCGCCGACTCGCAGGCCGTTGACAGTAAACTGTCCGTTGGCGCTGGTGATTGTCGAGCGGCTCGAGCCGGTGCGCTGATCGACGACGGATACTGTCGCGCCTTCCGCCGGAGCACCGTCCGGGCCGGTGATCGTGCCGCGTACCCCGGACGTGGTTTCTTGTGCGAATCCTGCAACAGACATGGCGAGCAATGCCATGGTCGCAAAAAACGCGCGCACGACTGTCAGAAACGATGGGACTGGGAAATAGCTGGAGTGTGTCATCGTCGATCCCCGCGATTTGAATAGGAGCGAAACAATATGCCAGTCATATGACAACTTGATTTCGCTCGGAAAGAAAGTCGGTTTCGCCGCCCCTGGCTAAGCTTCGGGTCGACCGCTTCAATTGCTTTGTGACAAATCTAGCGCAGGGAAAATGACCGCGCAATAAAGGTTTACAGCGTCTTTTGTTACTGCGCTGCATCTGCCGCAACGCAGAGTATGGCACCTCTGCGAAACGTCCTGAGCATGAGCTGCCAAACTATTGTTTCTGTTTCGTTTCGATCGTTATCACGAGTGGCCAGTGGTCGGAAACCCCACTACCCTCCGGCAACTCGAAGCGCGCCGGCGTGCCCTCGTCGGTCACCTGGGCCGCGGTCCGGTTGGCGATGGCGACCGAATCAGCGCGGATTTCCCATGTTGCGTCCACGCCACGATTCCGCTCGGGTGACCACAGGATCATGTCCAGAAAAGACCAGCTGTCGTCGGGTGCGTAATACTGCGTACCCGCACATCCGCTGCAGCCGACTTCGTGTGCCACGGTCCAGTGCGGGCGTACGAATCGTCCCAGCAGGTCCTGGTGCGAATCTTCTTTCGAAGTAGTATTGAAATCGCCTGCAGCAAAAGCCGGGCGATCCGCCGGCAACACGGCCAGCAGGCCGTTCAGTCGGGTGTAGGCGGTTTCGCGCATGCCGGTCGGGTGGAACGGCGCCGGGAAATGCACGGCGAAGCCTGTGAGCAGCGAGCCATCGGGCAGTTGGAAATCGGCTTGCAAGATGCCACGCGTGTCGCGTACGCGTTCTTCGGGAATGCCTTCAAATGCAATTGGGTGCAAAGCGGCATCGCCCGCCAGTGGCAATCGCGACAGGAATGCAACGTCTATACCGCGAAGATCGTTACCCTCGATCAGCACCGCAGGAAGATATCCTGCCGCAGCAAGATAGTCCTTGCGCAGACGTTCCAGGATGCGAATGTTCTCCACTTCCTGAAGTGCAACGATGTCGGCGCCGCGGCCATCATTGACCTGCAGGATGGCGTCGGCGACCACGCGCAGTTTCCGGTCGACGATTGTGTCGTTCCAGTCCCACTCGAGGCA
>JAHKKM010000008.1 GCA_020027645.1 Pseudomonadota bacterium | reverse complement strand
ATTCGCCAGGGAATCGCCCGCGTCGCGATGACGTCCGGGCTGTAACGCCGCAGATCAAGGTAGACACGGTCGCGAAACGGCAAAAGGTAGAACTTGATGCCGATATCGGTGCGGGACAGGCTTTCCACTGCTTTTGAAAACTGGTGTACGGTGCAGCGGCGATGCGTGACGGAAAAAGGCGTAATCGGTCGAACACGCAGCACCGCCTCGTAGATGACGCCAAGCATGCCGTAACTGAGTCGAGCGGCATTCAACAGGTTCTTCTGTTCCTGGTTGACCTGAAGCAAACGTCCGTCCGCCGTAACCAGTCTTACGCTCAGGACCTGGGTCGCAAAATAAGCACCGTCGTTGGCGATGCCCGGGCCAGTGCATCCGCCGGCAATCGCTCCGCCGACAGTTCGATTGAGCAGGTCATGGCATCCGGCCAGCTCAAGACCATGTTCCGCGAGAGCCTTTGCGAGATCTCCGATTCGTACCCCGGCCTGGACCGTGACCGTGTCACTGTAAGCATCGATATTGAGAATCTGATTGAATGCCGTCATGTCGATGACCGTACCGAGTGCGGCCGTCGTGCATTCCGTCGAAGAGCTTCCGGCCCCGCGCGGTCTGAAGGGTTTGGCATACGGCGATTCTGCGCTCAGGCATTGGCGAAGTTCCGGCAAAGCGGAGGGACAAACGACCGTCGCCTCGGTGGGCTTGCGTATCTGGAATCGTCCCGAGCGTCGGAGACTTTCTGCTGTAACGGACATGGATGTCTCCAAATTGCAGAGCCATTCCGGTTTCAGATTTCGCGGGGAGACAGACGTGCGGATGTCAGGAAGACAACCCAGAGCAGAACAGAACTGCTCCGAAGTCAGATCGTACTGGCAACCCCGCTGTCGTAGGTTTCCCCTTAGACCGGTGGCTTTGCGACCCTTTCTTTCGAAAGGTGTGCCTTTTTCAAAACGAGTGAGAATCGTTGCACAGGTCGAAAGTGACTGTCAATTGCGACAGGCAAAAGCCTGCGGATTCTGTCAAATCGCTGCGCGCCAATTGGTAGAATCAGACGAGCCGGCATGATGGAGAACGAGGCGCCATGGCAAAGTCACGCAGACATTCAGCGTGGCGATACCAAAGGGATTCGCGTGGGAATAGGCGTACAATTTAACAATGTTACAGACAGAATGAAGAGAACCAAATTCATGAGAATGCGATTTGTCCCGATGTTGCTCATTGTTGCCTCAATGAGTCCGGTCGCTCACGCTGGCGCGGTCCTCGAATTGCTGACAACCGAATATACACAGGATCCGCCGATCATCGGAACGGTGCAGATTTCGACTGAAGGTCGGGAGTCGCGCATTGAAATTACATCGGTGAGCAGCAACGAATCCGGAGGCATGATCTATCGAAGCGGAAAGAAAGAGATGATCGCAATGGATCACGCGGCGCGGGAGTACTACGTCATCGATCAGGCAACGATGGATCGAATGGCGGCACAGGTTCGCTCGGCAATGGAGCAAACGCAAGCGGCCCTGGATGCAATGTCACCGGAAGAGCGCGCGCTGGCGGAACAGATGATACAACGATCATTGTCCGCGGACGCGGAAGCAGTCGTCGATTACAAACTGGTAGCGAGCGGCAAGGGTGATGAAATCGCCGGTTTCGAGTGCAGCTATTACGACGTCGTGCAAGAGGGACGAAAGATTCGGGATTTGTGCGTTACACCGTGGAGCGAGATCGCGGAGGGCAAGCAGGCGGCTGAGGCGATGATGGAACTTGCAGACTTCTTTGAGAACATGCGCAAGGCATTCGCTGGCGCCGGCGGACTTGATGCGATGGATCGCCAACAGGAAATGTTTGCGTACATGGAAGAGCTTGGAGGTTATCCGGTCCTGTCCCGTGACTACGACGTAAACGGGCGTCTGGAGAGCGAGTCGCGGCTGCAAGCAGCTCGCAGCGAGAACATCAGCGCTTCGTTGTTTGACCCGCCGCCTGGTTATCAACAGCTCGAATTGAAATAGGCGTCACCATGCTCAATGAATTCATGCGGTTCAGGCTGAACTAACACATGCGTTGGCGCAGCGACCGGCACAGCAAAAACGTAATTGACCGCCGCGCCAGTGGCGCAGGTCGCCGTATAGTCGGTGGCGGCATCGGAACCCTGGTTGTAGTGCTGGCTGGCCTGTACTTTGGCATCGACCCGACGTTTCTGCTCGAGGGCATGCAGTCCGCGTCGGTATCCGGCAGTGATTCCGGAACCCGGCCCCAGGCCGAAGACCTCGCCAACGATCCACTGGCAGATCGCGTATCTCGCGTGATGGCCGACACCGAAGAGGTGTGGCGGAACCTGTTCGCGGAGCGCGGCAGTAATTACGAGGAACCACGTCTGGTGTTGTTCCGTGGTGCCACACAATCCGCCTGCGGTCTGGGTCAGGCTGCCATGGGACCGTTCTACTGCCCGGCGGACAGGAATGCCTACATCGATCTCGATTTCTACCAGGAACTCGAGCAACGGTTCGGCGCGCCAGGCGACTTTGCCCAGGCCTACGTTATCGCTCATGAAATCGGCCACCATGTGCAGAATCTTTCGGGCGTCTCCGGCGAGGTTCAACAAATGCGCGGGCGACTCAGCGAGGCTGAAGCCAACCGGCTCTCAGTGCGGCTCGAGCTGCAGGCCGATTGTCTCGCCGGAGTCTGGGCGAGTCGCAGCAACAACATCATTCTCGATCGCGGCGACCTGGATGAAGCGCTGACGGCCGCCAGCGCCATCGGCGACGACCGCCTGCAACGGCAGGCCGGCGGAACCGTAACTCCCGATTCATTTACCCACGGGAGTTCCGAACAGCGGCGTCGCTGGTTTCTGACTGGCATCGAGCACGGCGACCCGGAGCGTTGCGATACCTTTGCCGCCACGGAACTCTGACCAGGGCAGTAGCAACAACATGCGCTTGACAGCCTGAAACAGAACGATTATTCTGTTATGCATGGTCAGAACCCGTGCATTCGATCCAGCCCAGGCATTGTCATCTGCAGTGGACCTGTTTTCGTCGAAGGGCTACTCCGAGACCTCGATGGACGACATCGTGAAAGCAACCGGTGTCAGCCGTTATGGAATTTACGGCACTTTCGGCAACAAGCGCGAACTCTTCGAGCAGGCTCTCGAGCGCTATGCGGATGGCATGGGCAAACAGTCTTTTCTGCGACTGCTGGAACCGGATGCGTCGCTGGCGGATATCCGGAAAATCTTTGACGAACGTCTTGAGAGCATGTGCCAGAGCGGCGACAAGCGCGGCTGCATGTTGTGCCATACGGCAATGGAGCTGGCCCCGCATGATCACGAAATTGCCGGTGTATTGCAGAAATTTCTGCGCCGAATGTCCAAGGCATTCTCGATAGGGCTGGAGAACGCGCGACAGAAGGGCGAGGTCAAGGAGGGTCTGGAACTTCATGATGCCGGGGAATTCCTGACCGGTGCTCTTTTCGGGCTCGTGGTTCTCGCGCGGGCCGGATTCCCGAAAACGACCCTGAACGCCTTCGTCGACAACACCCTGGCCGCCGTAGCTCGCTAAAAAAAATTTGCGAAAAACAGAATGATCATTCTGCAAAAAAACCGTACATCAACCGATCGGCCAGGTGCATTGGTCCGGCGCCGGCACCCCGAACATTTTTTTGCCCATATCAGAACAATTGTTCTGAATACATCCAGCACGGCCACCGTGGCCATAACCAAGAGGACATTACGATGACCACCATCAAGACACTCAAACTGATCACATCTGCGCTGATTGTTTCGGCCGGACTGATTGCTCCGACCTACGCTGACGACAATGCCAGTCTGCCGTTTGCCAGCGAAGTGAACAGCTGCATCGCAGCGGTGAACGCGAATCTGGATCTGGAGAGCGCCAGTCGCGTCCGGCATCTTGTCACACAGCGGGATCGTGCCGGGCAGAGCTACGCCTTTGCGATTGAAACTTCCGTGTTCAGCGGCGACGCGGAAAAGCGTTATGCGGCCTATTGCGTTGCCCGAGGCGACAACGAGCCATCGCAGTTCCGCATAAGCGAAGAGACTGTTTGAAATATTGAGTGAAACCTGTGCCGGTGGCGCCATCGCCCGGAATGTCGCCGCCGGCCAATCTCCCAAAACAGGCAATCGTCAGGGCCGCATTGTTCCTCACTGTCCATGTTCGACGGGCCACTTCTGGGTTAGGGTTAGCCGATGGACAGAAACCGATTACCTGCTGACATTGCACTCGCGGCAAACCGGATAAAGGACTACGTCCGCGAGACGCCACTTGAATTCTCTCCGTGGTTCAGCGAGAGGACGGGCGCCAAAGTCTGGATGAAACTCGAGAATCTGCAGGTCACGGGTTCGTTCAAGCTGCGCGGTGCTTTCAACAAGCTGCTGACCATATCTGACCAGGAACGCGCCTCCGGCGGAGTCGCTGCATCCAGCGGCAATCACGGCGCAGCTGTTGCGTACGCGATGGCCAAACTCGGCATGACCGGCATCATTTTTGTTCCGGAGAAAACATCATCGGCAAAAGTAGATGCGATTCGCCGTTCTGGTGGCGAGGTGCGTTTCTTCGGCACGGATGGACTCGATACCGAAATACACGCTAGACAGTACGCTGCTGATCATGGCATGACCTATCTGTCCCCTTACAATGACGCGGCTGTTATCGCCGGGCAGGGAAGTTGCGGTGTGGAGATTGCGCGGCAGCTGCCGGACATCGACGCAATCTACATTGCAGTCGGAGGTGGCGGATTGATCAGTGGCGTTGGCACGTTCCTGAAGACGGTCAACCGCAATTCCGGCATTGTCTCCTGCCAGCCCGAGGCATCGGCGGTCATGACTGAATCGGTTCGTGCCGGGCGCATTCTGGAATTGCCCAGCGGACCAACCTTGTCCGACGGAACCGCCGGCGGCATCGAGGCCGGCGCGATCACCTTTGACATTTGTCGCGACATCATCACGGATTACGTCACAGTTTCCGAAGACGACATAGCATCGGCAATGCGTGCATTTATCGACTCGCATCATTTGCTGCTGGAAGGCGCGGCCGGAGTGGCACTGGCAGGCCTGCTCGGTCATCACCGCAAGTACGCCGGCAAGAATATTGTCGTACTGATTTGCGGCGGAAATATCAGCAGGGATACGCTGCGGCAGATTATCTGAGCCGATTCGGGCGACAACCTGGAACCAGGCCGTGAAGCGCCGTTCAAAATGCCATGATCATCCGGATTCAATCGCTATGAAAATGATTCAGAAATTGTTCGTGCTGCTCGTCCTGGGTGCAGCCCCGGCAATGGCCGAGTCCATTGCGATCGTCAATGTCAACGTCATCCCCATGACATCCGAAGTTGTGCTCCCGGGGCGCTCTGTCGTTGTCACAGACGGCAAAATTGTCTCAATCGGTGATGTCGAGACGACCGCCCTGCCGGAAGATGCTGCAATCATCGACGGTACGGACCGTTACCTGATACCGGGTCTGGCGGAGATGCATGCCCATATTCCTGGCGAAAGTTCACAGGATCTGGAACGAGTGCTGAGTTTGTTCATTGCAAACGGCGTCACCGTTGTGCGGGGTATGCTCGGTCAACCATCTCACCTGAAGTTGCGCCGACAGCTCGCCGACGGCGAGATCACCGGCCCCCGGCTTTTCACTTCCGGTCCATCATTCAATGGCAACAGTGTCACCGGCCCCGATCAGGCAATGGCGATGGTGCGCGAACAATTCAGGGACGGTTACGATTTCCTCAAGATTCACCCGGGGCTAAGCCTCGCCGAGTTCACTGCGATTGCAGAGGCGGCCAACGCACTGCATATGCCGTTTGCCGGGCATGTGCCGGAAGATGTGACCGTCGAGCAGGCTCTTGCTGCCGGAATTGCCACGATAGATCACCTGGACGGGTACATGGTGTCGCTGCTGGTAGCCAATGATGACCCGTCGGGTGGCTATGGCGGCTTCTTCGGAGTTTTTCTCGCGGACCATGCAGACGAAAGGAAAATCGCCGGCATTGCCGCCGCAACCGCGGCAGCCGGTGTATGGAATGTGCCGACGCAGTCCCTGTTCGAACACCTGGTATCAGCCGAGGATCCACGGCGCATGGCAGAAAGACCGGAAATGAAATATGTGTCAGCAGCAACCGTCGAAGCCTGGAAGCAGACCAAAATCGAGTTCATGCAGGAGACTCTGTACAAGCCTGAGACTGCGGCGCGTGCTATCGCTTTGCGCAAAAAGCTGATTCTCGCGCTGCAGCGGTCCGGCGCGGGCCTGCTGTTAGGTTCGGATGCACCGCAGATCTTCAACGTACCGGGGTTTTCGATTCACCGCGAATTGAAAATGCTGGTCGAGGCGGGATTGAGCCCGTTTGAGGCACTGCAGACCGGTACGGTATACCCGGCAAGCTTTCTCAATCAGGAGGAGATCTTCGGTACGGTGCAGACCGGACTTGAAGCCGATCTTGTATTGCTTGACGGTAACCCGTTGCAGAATATCGAGAACTCGCGGCGAATCCACGGAGTCATGATTCGCGGTCGCTGGCTGTCGCGCCAGGACCTCGGACGTCTGCTGGAGCGATTCAAACGCTAGGGATTCGCAGCGAGGCTTTCGGCGCGATAGGCCTCGGATCGTCGCACTTCCACGTCGATATGCTGGCGCTGTGTCACCGCATCGAATCGCGCAGGATTGGCGGCACTGACAAATGGCTCCAGCGGCCGGATGACCTGGTTCGCGTTGACGGCGACGAACAACACGATGCTGTAGCGGGAAACAGTGGTTCGCCGGACACGATGACCGGTGGCCTGAAAATATCCGTTGGTCCATCGCTCGAGCATGTCGTCAAGCAAGACTATGACCCGATCCGGATGTGCTGGCGCTTCATACCATTGACCGTGTACGTCGGTCAGCTCGAGTCCGGGGCCAGTCTGCATAATCAGGGAGATGCACTCAAAATCGGTATGCGCTGCGATACCGACATCGCGAAGCCTGTCTTCGCTGTGTCCGCCCGGGTAGTGCAGCAGGCGCAGCGTACTGTGTTCCTGCGTATTGCAGCGACTGCTGAGGAAGTCCCTCTCGAGATTGGCAGCTTCGGACAGTACTTCGAGCACGTTGCCAGCGAGGGCTACAAGCCCGTCCCATAACGCACCGATGTCATCACGAAATCCCGGCAAGTCCGGCCATACATTGCTGCCCTCGAGGGCCTTGATCGAATTTGCGTTGCCTCCCAGGCCGCAATCGAAGGACTCGACGTGCGCCCGGGTACCCGGCTGGTAGGCGGGCTCGCCGAACATCGGCATCCAGCCGTAGCTTCCCTGCTTGCGGCGATTATCCACAGCAATTTTGCGTGGATCATTGTCCGGTAACGAAAAAAAACACTGCATTTGTGCCAGGGCGTTCGCAGCCACAGGATCGCCGGCGAAAGTATTGTCGACGTAGAAAAACCCCGTACTCAGGCAGGCTTTTCTGACCCGGTTGACCAGTACTTCGCGCTGTACCTTATCGCCGTGCACAAGCTGTCGCGCGTCCACACAAAGTTCCGGACCTGGCGCGAGGCCAACGAGCGGGTCAGACTGTTTCAATTCCCGGGTCGACGGCATGCGGGGGCTCCATGGTGTGGCAAACTGCCGAATTCCGCCGGCAAATACACGCTCGGGGGCGGAAAGCAGCGGCCGTTCTTTATGTTGCATGCAGAAGGCGATAACCTCGCCGATGAACTAGAATAATACGAAACCGCCGGCCGCGCAGCGGTACGCAGGCCACCGGGAGGGGACAACAATGAAACTGGTCAGGCACGTTCTGCAATCCAAAGGATCCAGCGTGGTTTCGGTATCGCCGTCGGCGTCAGTACTTGATGCAATCAAGTTGATGGCAGAGAAAGGAATTGGCGCACTTGTGGTGATGGAAGGTACGAAACTCGCCGGCATTGTGACCGAGCGGGACTATGCGCGCAAAGTCATTCTCAAGGACAAGTCATCACACAACACCCCGGTCAGCGATATCATGTCCGACAAGGTTTACATCGCGGCTCTGGATGATTCCGTCGACAAGTGCATGAACACGATGACGGACAAACGCATTCGCCATTTGCCGGTTGTGAGCGGTGGCAAAGTGGTTGGCATGATATCTATCGGCGACCTTGTCAAAGCAGTCATAGCCGATCAGCGGGAAGCCATCGAGCAGCTCGAACATTACATCACCGGCTGATTCGCGTGCGGCACCGGGGGTAGCATGAACAGGAATCCAACCATTGACCCGAACGTCCTGAATCTTTTCGATGGCTATGTACATGGCCGCATAAGTCGGCGCCAGTTTCTGGATCGTGTCGGCGCAATATCCGCCACAGGTCTGTCGGCCACGGCAATTCTCGAGTTGCTCAGCCCGAATTACGCGCGCGCGCAACAGGTCTCACCCAACGACGACTCTATCGAGGTCAGCTACCAGGACTATGACTCGCCCGAGGGCGGTGGCCTTATGCGCGGTTACTTTGCCGTCCCGGCGCAGGCTGAAGACAGACTGCCGGGTGTGATTGTCGTTCATGAGAACCGCGGCCTCAATCCCTACATCGAGGATGTTGCCCGCCGTCTCGCGCTTGCCGGGTTTATCGCATTTGCGCCAGATGCCCTTACGCCACTTGGCGGATATCCAGGCAATGATGACGAGGGCAGGGTGCTGCAACAGAAACGCAATAGCAATGAGATGCTCAGTGACTTTATGGCAGCAGTACGATTTCTGCAGGACTATGAGTCGTGTACGGGAAAGGTCGGCTGCGTCGGATTCTGCTTTGGTGGCTGGATGGCGAACGCCCTGGCGGTGAAAATCAACAATCTTGCAGCGGCAGTGTCATTTTATGGGGGGCAGCCAGCCGCTGTAGACGTTCCGGCAATCAATGCGCCACTTTTGATTCATCATGCCGGTCTGGATGAGCGTATCAATAGCGGCTGGCCAGCCTACCAGGCGGCGCTCGATGCTGCCGGTAAGACCTATCGGGAATATACGTACGAGAATACCAATCACGGATTTCACAACGATACGACACCCCGCTACGACAAGGCCGCTGCGGCCCTTGCCTGGCAACGGACAATTGAATTTTTCCGCCAGAATCTGGTCTGACGGATAACAATGAGGGCCCGGTTTCGCGTCGCATAAGCCGCAATCGGGCAAGGTCTTGTACGGGAAGTCTCGAGAACCTGTGCAGGATCCGGAGGTTATCCATTTGAACAGTCGTATATTGCTCCTGGTTGTCATTGTTCTGGCGCCTGTCGCGCTGGCGCAAAGCCCGGAAAGCACGAAAACGTCCACCAACTCGGTGCTGACCCTCGGACAACGGAATCCGGCGCTTTATGATGGCGCCCAGGCGCTGCTTGCCGGGGAGAATGAAAAAGGCGTGACGCTCACCCTCGAGGGACTGAAGGTCGCGCTAGGCGCGCGCGAGGAGGAAGCAGCGCTTTCCAATCTTTGTGCCGGTTACATACGCCTGCGTCAGCTGGACACCGCAATGAAATACTGCGACAGCTTGCTCGCGCGAAATCCGAACCACTGGCGCGGCTATAACAACCGGGCCGTGATTTATCTGGAGCTCAAGGAATACGAGAAAGCAGACCAGGACCTGAAGCGCGCTGAATCAATCAACCCTGATGCACGCACCGTCAAGGTTGCGCGGGCTATGTACATGGACGCTGTGTACCCGGTGGCCCCGGCTGTCGAGATCGACGACCGGCAGGGTGGAGCCAGCAAGGAAAATGGCCAGAATCGCTGAACGCCCTCGGTCATTTCCCGCGATGGTGCTCACTGGGCTTCTGCTGCCAGGCGCTGCATTGACCCGGGAGCCAGCCCCGGCTGATACCTATATATCGGATACACAGCGAGAGCGGAATCCGGCAATTACAGCGTTTCCAAAGTATCCGTATGTTGCGCAAAGGGATCGCATGGAAGGCGAAACGACGGTTTGCTTTACCGTCAATTCGCGGGGACAAATCATTCGGCCTGGCATTCGCAGCAGTTCGCACAAGATATTCGAAAAGCCCGCCCTGGAGGCAATTCGCGCATCGACGTTTGAACCGCTCAAACCCGGACAAACCAAGTCCGTCCTGAAAACCTGCCGGATATTTCGATTCAGACTCGACCCGATATCAGCATCGAACGACAATCGCTGAAACAGTTCCGGTTACTGCAGCCGTTGCTGCAAGTCGAGAATCCTGGTTGCCGCTGCGGCCATGGTTTCCGCAACGCTCACCAGGCCTTCCTCGTGCCCTCCCATGACGGCAATGCCGGTAGTTTGCAAGTCTGACTCGTGCCATAGTCTTGCAAACTCTTTGGCCATCTCCGGGGTACCGTAAGCGACAGTTTTGTCTGTTGTTGGAATCCGGTCGCGAAGCAAATTCCACAGCCGCTTGCTGTGCACATGTACGACCGCAGTAATCGAACTGTCTGTCTGGTACAAGGCCGCGTGGGTCATCGACTCAGACGAGGCCTGAACCGCGCCGCGACAGCACACCCGGTTTCGTTCCGGATCGGCGTATGTGACCAGCGCAAAATGTTGTGGCCCGACGTACTGCAGATGCCCGGTCTGTGTGCCGCTGACCAGAAACTCGGTGCCCGAGCCGACGCGCATGCTGATGTTGCCGAAGCCGATCCCGACATCCGCATAGATTCCGATCAGCCCTGCGTCATACAGCGGTCGTCGCCAGCGACACAACTCTGCTGTTTCCTTGAATTCCTCCAAGACACACTCAGTCCAGTCGCAAATGAACTTCGTGTAGCCTTCATCGATGGTCACTTGCGTACTGCTCGTTCCGGGAAGAGCCTGGCGAGCCCGGCTTCGCTGGCTTCACAAATGCCACATTCCGTAATCAGACCGGTTACCAGACGCGCTGGCGTGACGTCAAATGCGTAGTTCGACACCGACGTTCCACTGGCAATGGTTTGCACCGATTCGGTCCCCGATCCGGCCAGGCCATAGACATGCGAAACCTCTTGCGGATCGCGTTCCTCGATCGGGATATCTCGTATACCGTTGGAGATGGTCCAATCTATTGTCGTAGAAGGCAGTGCAACATAGAACGGCACGTTGTTGTCACGGGCTGCAAGTGCCTTGAGGTACGTGCCGATCTTGTTCGCTACGTCACCGCTGCGCGTCGTGCGATCAGTTCCCATGATGCAGATATCGACCATGGCATGCTGCATCAGGTGGCCACCGGCGTTGTCGACGATGACAGTATGCGGTACACCATTTTCGGCCAACTCCCAGGCGGTCAGCTGCGAGCCTTGATTTCGCGGGCGTGTCTCATCGACCCAGACATGGATGCTGATACCTCTCTGGTGTGCAAAGTATATTGGCGCCGTTGCCGTGCCCCAGTTTATGGTTGCGAGCGAGCCGGCATTGCAATGAGTCAGCACATTGACAGTGCCGCCTGCCTTGCGCCGGGATATTTCCTCCAGCAGGGTCAGCCCGTGGCGTCCTATGCCTTTCGATATTTCAATATCCTCGTCGCAGATTACCCTGGCTTCATTTTCCAATGTTGTGACAAGTTGCTGTTCGTTGCACTTTGCGGCAACTGCAAGTACGCGATCAATGGCCCAACCCAGGTTGATCGCGGTCGGCCGTGTGTTGCGCAGCTTCTCGGCCGCGAGTTGCAACTCGCGATTCGCGTTGCCTGCGTCGCGACCTGCTGCGGCCGCGAGGTAAAGACTCCATGCAGCAGTCGCCCCGATTAGCGGTGCGCCGCGAACGAGCATCGCACTTATGGCATGTGCGCCGTCCTGCCAGGTCTTCAGATCACGAATAACGTACTCATGCGGCAACATCCGCTGGTCGATGATCTGCACTATCGACGAGTCGCCGGGCTTCTGCCAGATGGTGCGGAACGCTTCGCCCTTGGCGCGCAAGACAGGGTCCTGTTTCAGCTGCGGCTGGCAGCAAGACGCGCCGACGTCAGGGTATTCGACATCAGCATCATGATTGTCATTGGACCGACTCCGCCGGGAACCGGGGTAATAGCTTTGGCTACGTGCACAGCGGAGGAAAAGTCGACATCGCCCGTGAGCCTCGATTTCGTTTCACCGTCGACCTCGACGTCGATACGATTGATTCCTACGTCGACCACGACAGCGCCGGGTTTGATCCAGTCTCCCTGTACCATGTTAGGTCGGCCGATCGCGGCGACCAGTATGTCGGCGCGCCGCGTGATTCCGGGGAGATTCCGCGTGCGACTGTGGCAAATTGTGACAGTGGCATTGGCTTGCAGCAAAAGACTGGCCATCGGTTTGCCGACAATATTCGATCGCCCGATAATGACTGCATCGAGTCCGGACAGGTCGCTTCCGAGCTGATCGGCAATGAGCAGCATGCAGCCGGCCGGAGTGCATGGCACAAAAGTGTCTGCAGTATGGCCCGAAGTCAGCTTTCCAATGTTCTGAAAATGAAAGCCGTCGACGTCCTTTTCCGGGGCAATTGCCTGCGTTACCGCGAGTTCATCCAGATGCTTTGGCAGCGGAAGCTGAACCAGGATTCCATGGATGGCCGGATCGCCGTTCAGGTCTTGAATGAGCCTCAACAGTCTCTGTTGTGAAGTGTTCGCCGCCAGCGTGTGTTGGACCGAATGAAATCCACAATTTTCGGCGGTCCTTTTCTTGTTGCGGACATAAACCTGACTGGCCGGATCTTCACCGACGATCACGACAGCGAGGCCTGGCCGCATCCCATGCGATCTGAGCAATGCAGCCGCATCCGCAGTAATAATTTCCGCCAATTCGGCTGCTTTCGCTTTGCCATCCATTATTGCAGCGCTGGTCATGAGTGCGGGCTCTTTAAAACTATGGTTAACAAAATGACCGGGAAGTTCGCGGTCTCGAGAATCTGTGCCGAAGCCTGATGTAGCCCGCGATAGTAACGCCTGCGGGCGGCGCCCGTAAACACGCGAGCCCGACACAACTGTTTTCACAGCAACGCCGGAATTGCGGTGCTACCATAGATTTACCAGACGGAGGGCAGAGAATGGTCGACCGCATCGACTACAAGTCGCGCAAGCGATTTCAACTTTGGCCGGTAGCACTGTTGCGCATCTACACCGGTATCTTCTTTGCCTGGCACGGTTTTGGAAAGATCAGCGGTGGAAACTTTGCAGACAGCATGAACAGTTTCCTGACGGCCAGGCTGGAGTCGAGTTTCTCGTTCTACCGTCCGTTCATCGAAGTCATCGTGCTGCCGAACAGCGGAATTGTTGCGACCATGGTCGCCTGGGGTGAATTGCTGATCGGATTGGCGCTTGTCGTTGGTCTCGCAACGCGATATGCGGCTGTTGCCGGTGCCTTCATGGTCGCAAATTTCTGGTTTGCAAAGGGCGAGCCGTTTCTTGCCGGGTCAAATCACGATGTCATCTGGCTGGTCATTCTTATCGTTCTCGCGGCCATCCCCGCTGGAAGAGTAGCGGGCCTTGATGATGGCCTTTCCGATCGAATGCCGTTTCTGCGTTGAGTGTTGCCACGATGGCCGAGGACTGGCTTGCACGGTGGGCGCAGGGACGAACGGGTTGGCACGAAATCGGCGGCAATGCCGCGTTGCGACGCTTCTGGCCTGAATTGCCGGCGGGCAGCCGGGTACTCGTGCCACTGTGCGGAAAAACGCCGGATCTTGGCTGGCTGGAAAGCCGCAAACTCGACGTTACCGGAATTGAACTGTCTCCGCTTGCAGCTGAGGCGTTTTTCTCGGAGAACGGCTTCGCGTATTCAGTTTCCCGGAAAGGCGGATTCCAGGTTTACTCCGGAAGCGACCGGAAGATTACGATTTACTGTGGTGACTATTTTTCGTTTGCCGGACAGCCTTTCGATGCGGTCTATGATCGCGGCGCCCTTGTCGCATTGCCTGCGGGAGTCCGAGACGCATACGCCCGGCATACGGACAGCTTGCTGCGACCGGACGCAGTTCGTCTCCTGATTACGCTCGAGTACGACCAGGCGATCGCTGAAGGTCCGCCGTTCTCGGTAACGGCTGATGAAGTTCGGCACTATTGGCCAATGCTTCGCCGCGTGTCTGAGAAAGACGATCTGGAAAACTGCCCGCCGAAATTTCGTCAGGCCGGACTCAAGCAGATTGCCGAGGTTGTCTGGATGGCGGCTGGGGCCGGGCCAGCACTCGCAGAATTGCCAGCGAGGCTCAAATGATCTCGGGCGCGAACTGTGCTTTCGACCAGCGCCTCTCGCGCCGTGCAATTCGGAAGTCTTCGTCCTCGCCGTCGTACGTTACCGGCACGACCGCCGCAAGATCCCTCGGAGGCGCCACGAGCGCCCGGATATTGATTATGCCGAACGTGCCCGTATCGCGTGCCATTACGGCACCGATATAAACCCCGCAATTTGCGCACAGCAGGAAATCGGCGGTCCGCAGACCGAACCGGTAGCGCCGCATCCGGTCCGGTTCTCGAGCAAAAAACTCGATTTGGGCCGTTGGCCCCGATGCACTGAGTACATCGTGCGCGCGGCAGAATGAACAATCACACGCGCGTATCGTCCAATCGGCCGGAGCAACTTGCGTACGATACTTGTATCCGATCGCTGAACAGTGACATCGTCCTTCGTATTCAATGCTCATGACCGTGGCCCCGGGGGGACTGGTTGTTTCGCCCGCCGGGATTGCAATCCGCGGAGGAGCAGCAGCGGCGCCAAGCCGGCCACCAGATGTTTGATCGAATGTCCGCTGATCAGTTCACTGGCCACGTAAATGTTGGTATCGAACAGCTCAAACAATTTCGCAGCCGCGTAAATGCCGATCACTCCCCAGAAGAATCCTGTGCGATCGAAACAGGACGCATACAAAAGCAGGATCAACGGAATCAGCATCATGGGCAGAAACTGGACCAGCACATACGGGCGAAGGTCGCCGGCTCCGCGCCCTTCGGTGAGCGACCAGTAAACTACCGACCCGGCGCCGGCCAGCAGCAATGGAAGCAGGATCTGCCTGCCAAACGACTCGCTGACGTGTTCGCCGAGAACAATTGAAAACAGACTCATGAATACCAGAGTCATCGGCAGCCTGTCCCATACCATTGAATCGTGACCCGGCTCAGAGTGGTACCAGGCGGAACCAAATGCTGTCAAAAGTACTCCCGTGAAAAAGACGCGGTAGGCGGGTATCAGGGAAGGCAGAATGCCACTCGCGTCTCCAGCCGACAGGTATTGCAATCCGCGAATGCCGGCATACAGGAACATAACGTTCGACACGACATTCCAGAAGTTCGCAATGCCGAGGAACTGGCGGGTGTCGGCGAACAGATGATATGCAGGGTCCTGTGCAATCGGGTCAAGAAGGAATGCGCCGGTGACCAGCACAGCCGCAACAAGAAATAGTGCCGAATGCTTCATTTCTCCGCGGCGCTGGATGCGCAGTCGACGGCAGTCATCGGAAACTCGATGCGGCGTTGCTGCCCGTTGATCGCGCCTTCGATTCGACCAACCAGACGATCGGCCGACGGGCGCAGGTAAGCGACACGTTGTGGAAAATCATGATCCGGATTCTCGAATACCACCTCGTCGGCTGAAATCGAGATCATGACAAACGTGGTCAGCGTCTGCCCGGACGGCAACGCAATGTATAGCAGGCCACCATCTTCCGTTTCAATAATGCGCACGAACTCAAACGCCGTTGTCTTGTCATTGCGTACCGTACGGCTGACAGCAAACATCGAACCGCCGGCCGGGCTCGTCCATTGCTCCCCGGAACCGGGCTCACCGCCGTCACTGGCCCAGCAGCCGCTGAGCCAGCTCACGTCGCTGATTTCAGTCCCTGTCGATGCCGTGCCGACGAGCAAGCCAATTGTTGCAAGGTACAAGCCTCGGCGGGCCTGCCGCCACGAGATCCTCGCCCTGTTCATTTTTCCCCTCCAGCTGGACCGTAGAAAACCACCCACGCACTGAAATCGTCGCTGAAATCTTCGAAACGGTGTTCGATGCCGGCCGGTACGAAAAGCGCTTCACCCGGTTCAAATGCCTGGCGCTTGCCGTTCAGCAAGAAAACGCCACGGCCGCTCTGGACGACATAGATTTCGTCGCGAGTGTGAGGATGCTGGTTGTCAATCCGATGCGGTTTGTAGCAGCCGAGCTGCATGCTGCCATGCTCAAGCAATACCCCGTACTCACCATCGTCAGATTTGGCAACCGATTGCAGTGCGCGTTTCATTGTGTATCGACCAGTCATTTGCGCTGTCTCCTGGTTCTGCCGGATAAACCGGCTACAAGAATGCTCGCCGGAATCGGTCTCCGATGCCAGTCAGCCTGGATATGGGTTCGTTTGAGTAGACGATGCGCAGGTAGTTCCTGCAACGTTCAGTGCCCCAGTTGACCATCGCAGTTGCGGCAATATCGGCTGCCTGCAACAACTTGCGGGAGGCGATTGTGCCATCGATCCCGAGCGGCGAAACATCAACGAGAAATGACCAGCCACCGTGCGGCGGAATGACCGCGAAGTCACTCAACTCGTCGAGCAGCAGGTCCCGGCGCGCCTGCAATTCGATCACACTGCCCCCGATTCCGTCGTTCGGATCGTTGATCGCAGTTGCAACGGCATGCATCGCGATCCCGGTCTGACAAACAACATTGCTTATGCTGACGCGCGCGACGTCCGCGACGATCGATGACGGGCCGACAACCCAGCCGACACGCCAACCGATCATGCGGTATTCCTTCGATGCCGAGCCTACCGTGATGACTCTGTCGCGCATCCCTTTGAACGATGCGGGATGTACGACGGTCCTGCCATCGAACAGTATGCGTTCCATTGCCGTGTTATTGATCAGCCAGCAATCAGCACGTTCGCAGAAGCTGGTCAGCGCGAGCCACTCCGATTGAGTAAACACCGCACCGGTTGGCATCGACGGACTCATCAGCAGAGCGGCGGCCACCGGTCCGGGATCGATGCCGGACAGCGTGTCCATATCGAGCCGCCATCCCGATGGCGTCGGAAGGAGGGGTACGTAGCGAGGTACGCCGCCGGCCAGCCGGACGCGGTTGATGAGTCCGACATAAGTCGGGTCGGTCATCAGCACCTCGTCGCCAGGTTCAAGGGTTGCCAGCAGTACGTTGAGTACACCGGACAAGCCGCCGGCGCTGATAATGCATTCGGTCTTCCAGTCATAGTCCTGTCCGGCCTGACGGCCTACCAGGCGAGTTGCTGCCAGCCGAATGGAGTCCATACCGAGAAACGGAAGGTAGCTGTTCGCCTCGTCCGTGCCCGCCGCCTGACGTGTTGCGGCAACGGCAGCGGCTGGCGGGGCAATATTGGTGTCGAGATTTTCCAGTCGCAATACAGCCGGATTGCTGAGGCTGTCGGCAAGTTCGCCCATCTGTTCGACGCCGATCTTTGTTATGTACTTCAGCCTGGATACAGACATTATTGTTGCAGGCTCAGAACAGGGCGCGGATGAGCAGCAGAAATCCAAACACCGCGAGTGGAATGCCTATCGGCGCTGCAACTATACTTAAGGTCACTGCGACCCCGGCAGCCATCAATGCAAGGCCCAGAATTGCACAGATGATTCTGCCCGTGATTTCCAGTATCAGCGTCAGCAGACGCCAGATTGCGTAGAACGGCCACAGCAGCCACGGGATTTGCCGGTCATCATTACTCATGTGGATGCCGATTGCCGTTGTGCAAAATAGCTGCGATACGCGCGGTCCATCGATGTATCGGAGATTTTCAATCCGGTAATTGCTTTATCCAGCACGCTGATCTCGCGCGCATCCTTCACGCCATCCGCAGCAACTACCTCGAGAAGCATGACAATCAGATTCTCTTTCTGTTTCCTGTCGAGCGCGAATTCCAGATTTTGCAGCAGCGTTGAGATACCTTGTGTGTCCGGAACGTCATCGAGAGCGCGAACCACTAGTTGCAGCGCTGCGCTTTCCTTTATCGCGAATCCTCGTTGCATGAGGGACACCAGTTGCTCTGTCTCCTGGGTCGCTATGCTGCCATCGCTGCGCGCCGCAATTGCCAGTAGGCAAGCGGCGTCATATTGTGTTTCCGGTGTCAATGACCTGGCCAAGTCGATTTTTCTTCGAGTCTGGAATTTCCTGCCAATTGTGCCGCAAAATCAAGGATAATGTGTGCCATTTACGCGCAGCCGGAATGGGGGGACATATGGCGCGAGCAACTGCAAGACACATACTTGTTGCTAGCAAAAGTCAGTGTGAAGCCTTGAAGAGAGAAATTGAGGATGGCGCTGATTTTGCAGAACTTGCGAGGAAGCATTCTTCATGTCCTTCCGGCAAGGAGGGCGGTGATCTCGGAGAATTTGGACCGGGAATGATGGTTCGGGAATTCGACGAGGTCGTATTCAGCGCCGAGGTCAACACGGTGCAAGGACCGGTAAAGACCCAGTTCGGCTATCATTTACTCGAAGTCACCAGCCGCAGGGGCTAGGAAAAGGCTACTGCTGCCCCCGCTCCCGGCACTGCCCGTTCATGCGACGTCTTTCGCTTCCAGGTTGCTCTTGCGAAGGTCGTGCAGCTTGATCGGTAACTCGCGAATGCGATGGCCGGTGGCGTCGAAGATGGCGTTCGCCAGCGCCGGTGCAATCGATGGTGTACCCGGTTCTCCGGCACCACCCAGAGATTCGCCGCTGTTGATGATGTATGTCTCGATCGCCGGCGCCTCGTTCATGCGCAGCATCTGGTAGTCGTGAAAATTACTCTGTGCGACAGCCCCTCGACGAATAGAGATATCGCCATACAGTGCCGCAGTGAGGCCATAAGCGATGCCACTCTCCATCTGCGCTTTCATGCCGTCCGGATGTATTGCAAATCCGGCATCCACTGCACACACAACACGCCTGGCTTGAACCTTGCCTTCGACGACCTCGACTTCCACGACCTGCGCCACAATACTGCCAAAGGATTTGTGAATGGCGATGCCACGGCCCCAGTTGTCGGGCAGTTGCCTGTCCCAGTCCGATTTTGTCGCAGCGAGATCGAGCACGTCCCGGAAACGAGTCGCCTGAGCCAGCAAATCGTGTCGATAACGGTATGGATCCTTGCCGGCTGCAACCGCGAGCTCGTCGATGAAAGACTCGGTGAAAAACGCGTGCAGCGAGTGGTCTACGCTGCGCCAGAAGCCCCAGGGGACGTGAGTCTTGCTTTCAGTGAAATGTATGTACTGATTGTCGATTCCGTAAGGGATATACGGCGCCTCGACCGGGTCGTGCTTTTCCGTGAATTGATTTTCCCAGGCTGTCGGCTTGCCATCTGCGTCCAGTGCGGCCTTGAAACGGCTAATGCTCGCCTGCCGATAATGATCGTGACGCATGTCTTCTTCGCGAGACCAGATAAGTTTGACCGGGTAGGGTGACTCGAGGGCAATGCGAGCCGCCTGGATTGCATAGTCGGAAAAGGCGCGTCGACCGAAACCGCCGCCCAGATACTGGTTGTGCACCAGCACCTTTTGAATGTCGAAATCGATCGCCTTTGCGACCTCTGCAGCAAAGCCCAGCGGATTTTGCGTACCCAGCCACAATTCGCAAAGGCCATCGTGAACCCACGCCGTGCAATTCATCGGCTCCATGGTCGCGTGCGCGAGGTACGGAACGCGATACTCGGCAAGCACGGTGCGATTGGCGTTTGCCAGCGCAGCCTTGGTATCGCCGCTGCGGAAGTCGGTCTGTTCCTTTCCCGTCGCGGTCGCTGCATCCAGGTCATTGGCAAACTGTTTGTAAATATCCGCTTGGTCCCGACTTTCATCGGCGCTTTGTGTGAACTGCACCGGGAGCTGGTTCAAGGCCTGGCTGGCCTGCCAGTAACTGTCGGCAATGACCGCAACCGCATCGCCAAGATTCACTACCTTCCTTATACCCGGCATTGCCTGTATCGATTCCGAGTCAACTGTTTCGACACGCGTGCCGAAGACCGGAGCAGCCCGGACCGTTGCGTACTTCATCCCGGGTACCGTTGCATCGATGCCGAACACAGCGCTGCCGTCCACTTTCGCGGGTATATCGAATTTCGGGACATCCGTTCCCATGATCGTGAATTCGTCCGGATTCTTCAGTCGCGGCATGACCGGCGCCTTCAGTTGCGATGCCTGCGTGGCGAATTCTGCGTAAGGTGCACGGCGGCCGCTGCTGTCATGAAGTATATGGCTGCCTTTTGCCTGCAACTCACTTACGGGGACGCCCCAGCTTTCCGCCGCCGCCTGCAGCAGCACGGCTTTGGCTGCAGCGCCGGCAATGCGCATCGCACTCTGGCCTGTCGTCCTGGTCGAGGTGCTGCCACCGGTGATCTGCAGGCTCATCATCTTGGTAGCTTGCAGGAAAAATCCATCAACAGTCGGCAGCAACCACGAAGGGAACTGTTTGTCACCGAGCGTATAGCCGCGAGCCAGCGCGTAGTTTGCATATTCAGGATGTGCCGGCGCTTCGAGCATTTTTACCAGTGACCAGTCGGCGTCGAGTTCATCTGCCAGCATCATCGCAAGCGTCGTGTGAACGCCCTGGCCCATTTCTGCGTGAGGAATGATCGCTGTGACCGTATTGTCGGGGCCGAGCTTCAACCAGATATTGATCAGCGACTCGTTTTCGCCGGCAACCAGGCCGGCAACTTTGGAGCTGCGGTTTCCAGGTCGAATGGCAACGCCGATTGCGAGCACGCCCCCGGCCAGAACGCCGGTAGTGATGAAAGCCCGTCTTGTCCATTTACCCATTGTTCAGATCCCCGCTCGAAGCCTCGCGTGTGGCAGCCATGGTGGCTGCTGCGGTCCTGATACCTTTGCGTATGCGCGGGTAGGTTCCGCAACGGCAGACATTGCCGCTCATGGCGGTATCGATATCCGCGTCGCTCGGTGACGGGTTGCTGCTGAGCAGAGCCACTGCAGCCATGATCTGCCCGGACTGACAGTACCCACATTGAGGTACCTGCTCGGCAATCCAGGCCAGTTGCACCGGGTGCAAGCCGGTTACGGCATTGCCAAGGCCCTCGATGGTTGTGATTTCCTGTCCCGCGGCTGCCTGGACCGGAGTGACACAGGAGCGAATTGGCATTCCGTTCAGATGAACGGTACAGGCGCCGCACACCGCGATCCCGCAGCCATACTTGGTGCCGGTAAGTCCGGCCTGCTCGCGGATAACCCATAGAATCGGGGTCGCCGGGTCGACGTCGAACTCCTGCGCTTTGCCATTGATGGTCAGTGCGATCATTGCTCTTGGCGCTCTGTCGTTGCGGGAACGGGCATTGTAGCGGGAACAGCGGGCTGCGACACCCCGGCCTCAGCTGGTTTCGTATCGTCAAGGGATGTGCCGCGGGCAGAAAATTCCTGCCGGAATCGGGCTAGAATGTGCCGGTCCCGGACTAAACGCGAATGGCAAGCAATTGATACGAAAGGTTTCCAGGCAAATTCAGGGGCTAGTCACGTTTACCGTGATCACGATCAACACCATCTTCTGGTTCGTACCCCTGATCACTTTCGCCCTATTCAAGTTGCTTCTGCCGGTACCCGGGTTTCGCCGGCTGATGACTCGCTGGATCATGGCAATGGGCGAAAACTGGGTCACGCTGAATGCGAAAATTCTCTCGATGGGCAACTCCACGGCATGGGACGTGCGCGGCATCGAAAATCTCAGCCCGCAGGGATGGTATCTCGTGTTGGTCAACCACCAGACCTGGACTGACATTGTTGCGCTGCAGACAGTCTTTAACCGGCGTATTCCATTTCTGAAGTTTTTCATCAAGCAGCAGCTGATCTGGTTCCCGCTGCTTGGCGTCGCGTGGTGGGCAATGGACATGCCGTTCATGAAACGGCATCCGAAATCGTACTTGGCCAAACACCCGGATAAGAAAGGCGAGGATCTGGAAGCGACGCGGATCGCCTGTGAAAAGTTTCGTGATACTCCGACGTCCGTAATCAATTTTATCGAAGGCACGCGATCGACCGAAGCAAAGCGCGCCAGGCGAAACTCACCGTTCACGCATCTGCTGCCACCGCGCGCCGGCGGTATCGCGCTCGCATTGTCTTCGATGGGCAGCATGTTCGATGCAATACTGGATGTCACCATTGTATATCCGACCGGTCCGACTCAATTCTGGGACATGATGTGCGGGGACTTTGATCGTGTGATTATTGATATTGTCAAACGGCCAGTAGAACAATGGATGATCGCAGGGGACTATTCGGGTGACCGCGATTTTCGCAGCCGGTTTCATCGCTGGTTGACCGGGCTGTGGAACGAGAAAGACGCGAGAATATCGCAAATATATGCAGAATCCGCGGCATAGATACATACAGCCGTACGTGGCGTAAACTTCCTCTCACGTCCCCATCAGTCAGGCGCTATGACCGAAAACCGATACTACGACACCGTGGCGTTCGACGTCAGAAATGACGCGATGATCCTGTTTTTCGCGAAGACGCGAAAATCCGGCGACATCGAGGAATACCTTTTGTTGATGCGCGCAGACGGCGAAGACTTTGACGATGCAATTTATATCGAGATGAATGAGAACGAGTTCGTCGGGCACGATCTCATCATGGAGGCTCGCATGAGTGGCGGGATGCTGACACTGCAGCTGCGGGAACCGGCCGCTGAGTTGAATGGCGCCATCGAGATCGTTGTCGCCTATGAGAACAACGACGAGAATCGTGCCAGCGTGGAAACCGGCGTGTTTCGCATACTTGGTGACCGGCTCGAAGGCGGACATGCCTGAACGCGCGATGAGTGCCTGGAGTCTGTACCTGCTGCGGTGTGCTGACGGCAGTATCTATACCGGGATTACGACGGATGTCGCTCGCAGGCTCGGTGAACATCAATCAGGACCCAGGGGCTCGAAGTATTTGCGCAGCCGTCGGCCACTGCAGTTGCTTTATCAGCGACGGATTGGCAACCGCAGCCTGGCCAGCCGGCTTGAGTACCAGGTCAGGAATCTGGCGCGCAAGTGCAAGGACGACGTCGCAGCCGTCGATGCCCTGATCGACGGCTTTCTGTTCCCGGGGTCCGAATAGACAGAGGTCCCTGCTGTGCTAATACAGTGCGATCGCCTGACCGAACGGCAACAGCCTGATGTCGACGGGGCTCTGGTCCGTAGCGGCAATTTCATTGATCCATTCAGCGGTTTGCACGACGTTGTCCAGTACGTTCGGGAAGAGCTGAATTTCGCCAAACGGCCTTGTGAAGTCGTCATAGTGCACGGGAAATACTCGGTGAGCTCCGACTTTCGTGATGGTTTCATGCCATAGCTCGTCCACATACTCGCGGCCAAGCCCAGCCAGTCCCCCGATGCCCAGTATTACAACGTCGGCCGAATAGTCGCGAAGATTGTCCTTGATGAAACCACCGCTCCCCTGAATCAGGGTCGTGCCGCGTGGATGCCCGATCAATACAGAATAGCTGACACCTTCGCGCCATGCTGTTATTCGCGCCGGCTGTACAAGTGGCTCTTCGATCGGCCCGGGAAGCCAGCCGTTGTCGCCGAACCCGATCGGCGCATGCTTCGAATCAAGAAGCGTGATGGTGAAGTCTCCGAACTGTCGCGATTCGCCGCTCGCGAGAATTTGGCTCTGGTCAACCGGCACATCGGCTCCACGAGCAATATAGGCAGTGGATTCGGAGCCGAGCACGACAGCGGTGCTGCGGTTTGCCACGTGGCCGACATCCATCGCGTGATCGAAGTGCGAATGTACAGGAACGATAGCAGCCAGGCGATTCATCCGGTATTCGGCAAGAGTGTGGTTGATCGTATCTATGTCGGATGAAACGCGCCGAAATGAAAGAATTCTGGCAAGCGGGACTCTCGTGAATGCACCGTCGATCAGTATCTGCGTTTCGCCGTCATCGAACAGCAAAGTCGAAATGCCAAACCACGTCACGGTCACACTGCCGGCAGCGTTGTTATTCGGGATTGCCTCCTCCCAACCAAGGTCTGCAAGGTCCGCCCTGTTCTGCCAAAGCCGTGCGACGACAGCAGTAGCAACCACTGCCAGGGCCAGCAGCAGAACAGCGATCATCCGGATTCGTCGCAACAGCAACTTCATGCGCGAGCTCCAACACAAGTTCGCAACAGATCACTAAAGATGTTCCGCGAAAGAAAATCCAGATGAACGAACTCGGCAGGAACACCCGCAGAACTGATGGCAATTCCTGACATGATCCGATGCTCTGGCCTGAACGAGAAACTGATTATAACCAGAATCAATCCGGATGGCCGGTAACGGCCGATGCTCTACGGGAGGAGACGAAATGAACGATTTCGGCACATCGGGAACGCCCCGTCGAACGCCGGGCGGGTTCAGGAGAAACTGAGTTGTGCGCGGAAATCCTTGCGCGATTCTTCGTCAGTCAGGGCTGCAGCCCGCACCGACAGCCAGACGGCATCCCAATCATCGATCTTGCACGGGCCGAAAACAAACCGCGCAATGTAGTTCTTGAGATCACGAATGTGGATGACATTCTTTGCGAGAGGTGACGCGAACTGGACAGACCCGGTGAACACGACCAGGTTCGCTACCGGAACATCCGGCATGATCTTTTCAAGCGCCCTGCTGCGTCCCTCATTCTGGATGAGGGGATTCAGAAATTTTCTTTTGTGTATGCCATCGACATTGGTCCACTGTGGCTCGTCCGCGTTGCCGAAGACTATGCCGTTGTAATGCTTGGTCTGAATGCAGAGGATGCCACCTGAGGTAAGTACGGCATGGTCGATATGCGTCAGGCCGCCGTAAGCGCCCGGCAGAATAAAATCATCCAGAACGTTTGCACTTTTCTCCGTCAGTATCTTGCGGATCCTGCGTTTGCCAAGTCGGGCCGTGACCATCCTGGCGACATGGGTGGCCGATGCACGGAATAACAGTGTGAGCAAAAGTGCAACAGCAATCGAGATCAGGAAAACACCGACACCCAGGTTCGTAACGCCGGTAATAACCGCGGATTCGAGGTCCGACTCGGCAGCAAACGATGGCCACGCCGACATCAATCCGGCAAGAGAACCTGAAATAAGAGAAGGTCGACGCATAATGATCCGAGGCTAAGCCCGGCAGAGGCAGCTTGCATCGTATTCCGTCACGTTTTCAGAATCCATCCGGTCGTCGCTGTTAGGTAATGTGACGTCAATCGGGTCACAAACCAGCGTCCGACTCAGCCACCCGCAACTGCCGGATAGGTAAAATAGTAGCCATCGACAACTGCAATCCGAACCCCGACTCCGTAGGTCTGCTGCAGATTGTATTCGGTGAGAACGCGCTCCTTTGCTCCGTCGGCAATCACGCGACCGGCACGCAACAGCACAATACGCTGAATTTCCGGGGGAATTTCGCCCGGTGAATGGCTGACCAGAACTATGTTCTTGCCGACCGCCGACAGGCGCCGGATGCGATCCAGATAGCCAAATGCGGCTGCAAGGTCGAGCCCCGCGGTTGGTTCGTCAAGAATCAGGGTGTCCGGATCATGCACCAGGGCCCGGCCAAGCAGACAGCGCCGTTGCTGGCCGGTAGACATATTGGCAAGGCGCCTGCCCGCCAGTTCTTCGGCGTCAAGGTTCTTCAAGGTTGTGTATGCGAGTTCGCGTTGTACAGCGGTTATACGCCCTGCGAGCACGCCGTGAACTCCGATACTCGAGTAAAAACCGGACACTACGACGTCGAGACCGGTGGCACGCGCGTGATAATGCATCTGCAGGTCATGCGAGACCAGGCCGATATGCGAACGCAAGTCCCAGACATTCCATCTGTCACGGCCGAGTATCCGAACCGATGAACCATCGCCTTGCACCGGGTAGATTTCGCGATTGATGACCTTCAGCAAAGTTGTTTTGCCCGAGCCGTTTGGCCCCAGTATCGCCACCGGCTCGTGCTGGGGGATCGTCAGGTTGAATCGATCGAACACCCGGGTATCGCCACGAAATATGGTGGCGTCCCGGATTTCTATGAGAGGTGCTTCCGACACAGACTGAACCGACGCAGATCCCGCAAAGGGTCGCAGTATAACGGTGCTTCGGTCACGCCTGCTGCAACTTCCAGGTGCCATTGCGAAACACCAGGTAGCCGAGAACCGACAGTGTCGATTCCGCAGTCACTATGGCTATGAAGACACCGTTTGGGCCTAGACCGGCTGCTGTAGCGAGCCAGTACGCAAGCGGGATCTCCACCGCCCAGAAACAGATGAAATTCAACAACGATGGTGTTTTTGTATCGCCCGCCCCATTCAGCGCCTGGGTCATTATCATGCCGACGGCATACATCGGAAAACCAATCCCCAGAATTCTCAGGCAGCTGATCCCGTACGGGAGAACTGCCTCGTCGCTGGTAAAGAGCCCGACCACCTGCGGTGCAAAGGCAACAAGTGCGAGGCCAAGCATCGCCATGAACACGGTATTGTAGCGGGCGGCCTGCATGGCAGTTTGCTCGGCTCGCTCCGGTTTTTGTGCGCCGAGATTCTGCCCGACCAGCGTCGCTGCAGCATTGCCAAGACCCCATGCCGGAAGAAAGGCGAATTCAAGCATGCGTATGGCAATCGTGTAGGCAGCAATTGGGGCGCTGCCATATATTGCGATGATTCGAATGACCGCGATCCAGCTGGATGTTGCAATCAGAAACTGACCAATTCCTCCAATCGATATCTGAATCATGCGGCGAATCACTGGCGCATGAACGGCCAGATGCCTCAGTTGCAGCCGCAGCCGACCGTGTGAGGAAAACAGCTTGTAGAAAAGGTATATGACGCCGGTGCCGCGGCCGATCGTTGTTGCGACCGCCGCACCGGTTACACCGAGTTCCGGGAATGGGCCCAGGCCAAAAATAAGGCAGGGATCGAGTACGATGTTGATGGCGTTTGCAAGAACCAGTGCCTTGAGTGCGATCGAAGCATCGCCGGCGCCGCGAAAAGCGGCGTTCAGCAGAAACAGGTAGAGAATGCTGGCCGAGCCTCCGAGCAGGACGGAGGTAAAACCGCGTCCTGTTTCGACGACGGCATCGTTCGCGCCCATCATGCGCAGCAGGTCTTCTGCGTAGACGACGCCGAAAATGCCGATAACGATGGATACGGCGCCGCCGACCCATACGGCCTGTCCGGCAACCTGTGCCGCTGCATCAGCTCTCTTTGCGCCGATCCGCCGCGAGATCATTGCTGTCACGCCCATCCCCAGACCTATTGCGATGGCATACAGAACGGTAATGAGCGCCTCGGTCAGACCGACTGCCGCAATGGCATTTATGCCGAGTCGGGAGACGAAGGCGATATCGACGACGGCAAAAATAGCCTCCATCGACATTTCCAGCATCATCGGGATCGCGAGCACCCCAAGTGCGCGTCCCGTCGATCCCGTTGTAAGATCGGCAGTATTGTCGCGCAATGACTCCCGCACGAATGCGACCGCACGTTGCCAGCCGGATCGATAATTTTCTACGTTGCTCATGACTGATCTTCAATCCGGTTTGCTGCGAATGGTGGGTAAGGATGTCACCCGGCACAGGTATCCGACACAGGACTCCGGTTTCGGCGAACATAGCGACGCAGCAAGTTATCAGTACGGGAATGCCTTCATCAAGTCATATGCAACGAGACTGACAATTCCAGAGGGAACGCACTGTGACCGACGAACTTCAGATTGCACTTTGGATTGTACTGGCCGTTATCGTCTATGTCGTAACGAATGTCTGGCGTTATGCACGCAAAAGCAAAGAGCAATGGCAGGCGGTCGACAAGAGCAAATTAAAGGTTTGGGATGATGACGACGGGAGTTGAATCCGGGTCAGTCAGGCACGGCCTGGCACACGGATTGTTTTGCGTCACGAACTTTCGGCGGGGCCTGAGCACGGTCAATCGACTTCAGTATGACCACCACGGGAATTTTCGATTAAACTAGCCCGCAACGAGAACAGGGGACGGATCGATGATCGCAACAAAGTGCAGGACGATTATCCGAACTTTGGTGATTGCCGGAATCGCGGCCGTATTGGTTGCGTGTGACACCAAGGCCCCCGGTGTGGACAAGCAGGATGCTGACCACCGTACGGTCGATGCCATGTCGCACGAGCACGCTGACGATGTCGCCACCCCAAGTCCGGCTGCGTCGGTGGCGCCACAGCGTACGATCATCTCCGAAACCCTGCCCTATGCGGAAGTGGAAGAGCAGCTGGTCCGGGGATATTTTGTTTTCCCGGCAGACATGGTTGATCCCCTGCCCGCAATCATTGTGATTCATGAGTGGTGGGGACTTAATGATGGTGTTCGTGCAATGGCAGATCGACTGGCTGGCGAGGGATACATCGTTCTCGCGGTCGATCTTTTCGGCGGCAGTGTAGCTGCGAACCCGACGGAGGCCCGCAACCTGATGCTTGGCGTTGTTGAGAACCCGGAAAATGCGAACAGCAACCTGCGCCAGGCATACGACTGGCTCAGAAATACTGCGGGCGCGCCGAGAATTGCATCGCTGGGATGGTGTTTTGGCGGTGGCTGGTCATTGAATACCGCTTTGTTGTTCCCGGACGAGCTGGATGCATCCGTTATCTATTATGGTCAAGTCACGAGTGACGAAACTGCTCTTGAGCCGCTGAACGTGCCAGTGCTCGGACTGTTTGGTGCGGACGATCGCGGCATAACTGTGGAATCTGTCGATGCGTTTGCTGCGACGCTGAAGAAACTTGGGAAGAACTACGAAATCGAAATATACCCGAACGCCGGTCATGCCTTCGCCAACCCTACGGGCAATAATTACAATCCGACAGTTGCAGAATCGGCGTGGCAGCGCACTCTTGGTTTTCTCAGGCTACACCTGGCCATAGAGAGTGACGGTTAGCGGGCCAGTCGGCTTACAGCTCGGTGAGGGTCTGGCGATCCGCCGCCGCGTCCGATTCGTCGTTAGGGTTCTCGCAGACCAGCATTACATCCAGATTGGCGCTCGCGTATTTCATCGAGCGATCCGTGTCGCCAATACAAAGCAGCGACGCCTGGGCCGAAAGTGCGGCATGCACGGTCAAGTGCGAAACAGATGTGGCCGGTTGGTCGGCATCGCCGTCGGTTACACAGAAATTTGCGATCACGACCGGCGCTATCTGGTCGGCTGGCACCAGCAGCCGAACTTCGTCCAGTGCTCCGGCAACAATCTGCGCGGCATTGAAAGTGCGGCGAGTATCGGCTACCGCCAACGACAGTGAAGCAGGCGACAGATCATCTCGGCAAACAGCATCAATTCTGAATTGATACTCGAGATCCGGAAGCTGCAATGGCGCTCGTTCGCGACTTCGCGGCATTACGTTTGCCGTTGGAGTATCGGCCGAAAATTTCAGCACCGTTTCAGCCGAGGCCGGGGTCGACGACAACACGGGCAAAAGACAGGAAACGCCAAAGAACAATTTTTTCATGGCGCCAAGGCTACGGAATAGCGAGCAAAAAACAAGCGTTTTTGCCGTGTGCTGCCTCTCTGCTAGTATCGACCACCCTATGGTCCACCCCAATTGATTGTGCAGCACCGATGCATGCAGCTCTTCACCTGACGTACAAGGTCGCGAGACGAATCGCGATTGGCGTAACCGGCGGTACGATCCTCTTACTGGGCGTGGTCATGCTGGTTACGCCCGGACCGGCGCTGCTTGTCATTCCGATCGGACTGGCGATTCTCGGGCTTGAATTCGCATGGGCCAGGTTGTGGCTGAAGAGGATTCGACGACGCATAAGTGCCGGGTTCGCGAACAACCGCGGGCGCGATGCCGAACGCTATCGCAGCAAAGCAGACGCGACGGATGAATAAAAAGAAGGGAGCCGGAGAAACTAATTCAGAATTCTTTAGTGGGCCGTTCCGACACGGAGCGGTCCCCGGCTCCCGAGCAGTGACGGCAATACGGGGGAGGTAATGCCGCCGGGCCTTGCGGCCCCCAGACCCGGCCAAGGGCCGGGGTCAAGATCCGGAGGGCATGCCAGGACCATCGGGGGAGAAGAATCCTGGCGCTGCCGTATCCGGTATGTGTGCCGAAATGTCTATTTTCCGGCAGCTACAATTATCGAAGTGCGGCCGATCAGCCGGATATCAAGATCCAGTCGGGTAGCCTCGATGGTCGCCATGATGGCATCGTTTACCGCCACCTCGGTGGCTGCCTTGGTATGGTCGAGGCTCTGCTGGTCCGGCGTACCGACTTGAGTTTCGGTCTTGGTTTCGGTTGTGGGTTGGGCAACGTCGCTGGCCAGGGCCTGCGCTCCGGAAAGCGTCAGCCCGAGAGCCAGTAAAGTTGCGTTGATTGCCAAGCGGGTTCCTGTGTTCACTGTCCTGTCCTTACGAAGATTTCTGCGGCAGTACTTGCCACGTTAATTGATTCTCTGTGTGCTCATTACTATTGCAGGACTCGTGCCAACTCACAAATCACTTGAAAAACAAACAGATATTGAATTTCAGCTGGTAACGGAAAACCGTTATTCACGAAAAACCGTACACTTTCTTACGGAATTCCGTATAGAATGCCGCCATGCTGACAGCAGAAGACTATTTATGGCTTTTTCGCCGCTCGCCGGCGATGGCAAGCCTGATCGGTGACGACGGGCGCTACCTCGACGTCAACGACGCTTTTCTGACTCGCCTGGGATACAGCCGCGAAGAAATGTTGGGCGGCCGACCCGCAGATTTCGTTACTGCCGATAGTGCGGCGCGAATCGATACCGAGTTTTTGCCAACCCTGAGGCGCACCGGCAAACTCGAAAAAAAGCCTATCGATTTCCTCACGCGGGACGGTGATGTCGTCAATTGTCTGACGAACTCAATCGTCGAGTACGACCCGAAGGGAAAATTTGTTCGCACTCTCGCCTTGTATACGGAAGTATCCGATCAATTAAGATCCGACTGGAAGTACCGGCAGTTGTATCGGTCGACACCTGCCATGTTGCATACGGTGGACGCAAATGCCTGTGTCGTGACGGTTACCGATTATTGGCTGCAAAAAATGGGGTATACGCGGGAAGAGGTCGTCGGGAGATCCATACTGGACTTTTTCAGTGAAGCTGATCGAAAACGATTTGCCAGCGGCAAACTGCGACAGATCATCGAAAGCGGCGAATTCAACAATGAAGAACGCCAGTTGGTTACGCGAAGCGGCAAGGTTATAGACGTGGTCCAGTCGGCAATTTCCGAGCGGGACGCAAGCGGCAAGGTGCACAGAATGCTGGTCGCATCCAAGGATGTTACCGAGCGTAACCGTGTCGAGAGAGAGTTGCGGCGCACGCTTGCCGAAAATGCGCGCCTTCAGGAGGAACTGGAGCGCGAGCGGGACTACCTGCGCGAAGAAGTAAACGTGCGCATGAACTTCGGCCGTATCGTAGGTGACAGCCCGGCACTGAAGCAAATGCTTGCGCGAGTGGAGGCAGTTGCACAAACCTCTGCCAGCGTATTGGTGCTGGGCGAGTCTGGCGTTGGCAAGGAGCTGGTGGCACACGCAATTCATGCACAAAGTCCGCGCGCTGCAGCGCCACTGGTGAAAGTCAATTGCGCTTCCATTCCCAAGGAATTATTCGAGAGCGAGTTTTTTGGACACGTCAAAGGCGCGTTCACGGGCGCCCACCGGGATCGTGTCGGCAGATTCCAGCTCGCGGACGGTGGCACGCTTTTTCTTGACGAGGTAGGGGAAATTCCCCTGGAACTGCAGGGAAAATTGCTGCGAGTTCTTCAAGAGAGCGAGTTTGAACGCGTTGGCGATGACAAGACCCGATCGGTCGATGTGCGCGTCATTGCCGCTACAAACCGCAACCTCGAAAAACTCATGGTTGACGGGGAATTTCGCGAAGATCTGTTCTATCGCCTCAGCGTGTTTCCAATCGAGGTTCCACCGCTTCGCAAACGCCGCGAGGACATGATTCCGCTTGCGCAACACCTGCTTCAGGAAGCCTGTAACGATTTTGGCAGGAAGCCACTCAAGCTGACGCGAAGCCAGGGCGAAGAAATTCTGGCATACGACTGGCCGGGAAATGTACGCGAGATGAAAAACGTCATCGAGCGTGCGGTGATCCTGTCCAAGGGCGATGTTCTGCGCCTTGACCTGTCGTTGCCACGGAGCGGGGAGTCGAGTGTGAAACTGTCCGTTCCTGCGGACGCCGGAAACGAAATTCTGACAGACAAGCAGTTGCAGGCAATACAAAAAAGGAATCTCGTCGCCGCGCTGAAACAGGCTGACTGGCGTGTGTCCGGGCAAGGCGGCGCGGCCGAAATACTGGGCGTAAAGCCGACCACTCTGGCCGATCGCATGCGCAAGTTCGGAGTGCGAAAGCCGCGAGCTGCATAGATCGATCTTGCCGCAGCGCTGGCCAAACGACCGCTATTCGGGTAATAGATCGGCTCAATTCACTGATGCAGAGGTAGCTTGTGAGAGCCGCAGTCTTGAGCCTGATGCTGGTTGCCGCCCTGTCAAATGGGGTCGTGGCGGCAAGTCCTGACCTGCCTGCCGGGGTTCGCAGCGTGCTGAACGTGCGCAACGTGCCCGACAGTACCCTGAGCATATATGTCGAGAATCTCGAGACTGGCGAATCGACTTTGGCATGGAACGAGGAGCAGCCGCGGAATCCGGCATCGGTTGCCAAGTTGCTCACCACGCTTGTTGCACTGGATACGCTTGGTCCTTCCTATCGCTGGAGGACGGAGGTCTACCTGCAGGGTGATGTGGTCGGTGGCAAACTGGCCGGAAACCTGCTGCTCAAGGGATACGGCGATCCATTTCTTGTGACCGAGCGAGTCTGGCAGATGCTGCGACAGATTCGCCAGAGCGGCATACAACATATCGAGGGTGACCTGCTCCTCGACGACAGCTACTTCAGCGTAGACGCCAGCGACCCGGCGGAGTTCGATGGCGAGCCGCTTCGAGCTTACAACGTGCAGCCAAACGCCCTGCTGACGAACTTCAAGGTCGTACGTTACGTCTTTGAACCGGACCCGGCTTCGAAGGCAGTGCGGGTGACATTGGATCCGGCGCTCGACAACCTGCAGGTGATCAACAAATTATCGCAGGTCAGCGGCCAGTGTTATGGCTACCAGCGCGGCATTACGATTACGCCGAACGAGAACCAGGATCGTTTCGTGCTCAGCGGCCGGTTTCCGGATGGCTGCAGGTCCTACGCGATGGACCGTACCGCACTCGGACATAACGAGTTTACCTACGGCCTGTTCAAGTCCATCTGGCAGGAATCCGGCGGCAGCATATCAGGGGGATGGAAAAACCAGGTGGTACCGAAGGGCTCGACGCCGTATCTGACATTCGAATCGCAACCGTTGTCCGATGTCATTACCATGATAAACAAGCACAGCAACAACGTGATGGCCCGGCAACTTCTATATACGCTGAGCGCCGAGACGCTCGGCGCACCCGGAACGGAACAAGGCGGGAGAGATGTCGTTCAGCAGTGGCTGGAAGCGCGACAACTGAATTCTCCCGCACTCAAGCTTGATAATGGAGCCGGGCTTTCTCGTGAGGCGAGAATGACTGCAAAACAGATTGCACAGCTGCTGCGATTCGCATACTCCAGTCCATTCATGCCGGAGTACATGTCGTCATTGTCCATCTCAGGACTGGATGGAACCCTTGCGCGCCGGTTTCGCAACGGTCCTCTGACCGGACAAGCGCATATCAAGACCGGATCGCTGGATCATGTAAGCGCAATCGCCGGATATTTGCAGAGCAAGAGCGGCCGCCGTTTCATTGTCGTTGCGTTGCAGAATCACCCCGATATTCACCGTGGCCCTGGTGAAGAGGTGCAGGAAGCTCTGCTCAGATGGGTCTACGACCGGTAAGAGGGAAAGTCGGCGATTGGCGACATCCATGCGGTATCTGAAAGCAAAATTCCGTTAATCCGCTGTAGTAGACTTCGGCGGGGTGCCAGCAATGTCGGCAGAGAAGTTGCCGAATTTGCAGTAATCGATGATGCAACGGAGAATCGGCTATGCGCATCGCATTTTGTCTATGCATACTCTTTCCGCTGATGGTGTCGGCTGAGACCGCATATGTCACTGACAACCTCAGGCTGGGGCTGCATCGCGCAGCGGACACCAGCGACCGTGCGTTTCGCACCCTCGACAGCGGCCAGCAGCTGGAAATCATTTCCCGCGACAGAAACTATGCGCAGGTTCAGCTGCCGGATGGCACACCGGGCTACGTGAAAGTCGCTTACCTGGTCTTCGACAAACCGGCCAAACTGATTGTCAATGAAACTCAGCAGACGCTTGAATCATTGCAGCAGGAAATGACCGAACTGAAAAAGGCATTTGCAGCGCCCTCTGCGACCATCGAGTCATTGAAGGCGCAACTGGCAGAGAAGCAGGCGGCTCTGGATGAGAGTACCGCGCAACTGGAAAAAGCCGTTTCTGAGAACGACAGCTATCGCAGGCGTTACGAACAGGCTCGATTCAGTCTGCCGATTTCATGGGTTGCCGGTGCAATGGGAGTGTGTCTGTTGGCTGGCTTTCTGCTTGCCTTGTGGTGGACCGACCACCGCAGTCGGAAGCGGCATGGGGGTGTCCGAATATACTGACCAGCGCGCCCGTCTGCCTCAAAATTGTCAGGCCGCCACGCAAAGGCCTGTGGAGCAGCCATTCTTCAATGGCAGTTGCACGTGCCGGAATATCGTATCGATCTCTTGCTGATTTTCCGCTTGCGCGATGGACTGCAATTGCGCATGGTTGATGTGCGGCGCGAATAGCTGGATGAAATCCATCATATAGAGTCGCAAGGTCTGGTTTTGGCGAAAACCGATCCAGGTAGTACTGCGCGGAAAGAGGCCAGTTGCGTCAATGGCGACCAGGTCACGATTGTCCTCACTCTCGTGAGCCATGCCTGCGACGATTCCGATACCCAACCCCATGCGAACGTAGGTCTTGATTACGTCTGCGTCGCGCGCCGTGAAAACGATGTCAGGTTTCAGACCGTGGCTGGCAAACGCTCGGTGAAGTGCCGAATCACCCCCAAAACTGAAGACATAACTGACCAACGGATACTTTGCCACGTCGCTTACCGAAATCTTTCGTTCAAGCTTCGTCAGTTCGTGATTCTTTGGTACCAGAATCTTCCTGTCCCATTGATAACCAGGAATCATCAGCAAGCCGCTGAACAGGTCGCTGTTCCCTGTGGCGATGGCAATATCGACTTCATTATCCGCAACCATGCAGGCGACTTGCTCGGAGGTGCCCTGATGCAGGTTCAGGTTGACCCGCGGGTAACGCCGCCGGAATTCTTGCACGATTTTAGGCAGGACGTATCGGGCCTGTGTGTTTGTCGTACCGATAGACAGCGTGCCTTCTTCCTCACGAAAGTATTCGGTCGCGAAGCTGCGAATTTGCTCGACCTCCTGCATGATGACACGTGCGCGCCCAATGACGCGCAAGCCCGCGTCGGTCACGCGGTCAAGGCTCTTTCCTTTTCTTGTAAACAGTTGCAGGCCGAGTTCTTCTTCAAGCAGTTTGAGTTGCTTGCTGACACCCGGCTGTGAAGTGTACAGGCGCTCCGCCGCTGCGGTTATATTCAGTCCGTTGTCTGCTATTGCCAGCAGATACTTGAGTTGTTGTAGTTTCATCCGGGTATTAACGCCAGGTTAGGCCGGCTTGAAGCGTAGACACGTGTTTTTGTCAAACGTTGCAATGCGGCCACTAAATATGTTCTTTGCCTCGCTTCGTCGGAAAATCCGCTCGCCGGTTCCGTTGTAAAAACGAGACTTATAACCACAGGAAATATCCTGTGAAACCAATGGTCATGGATCGGAGGAATCTGGCGGGCCCTGTTGCGGTAATATGCATGCCTTAATTTGCTTCCGCTGCCCGAACCAGGAGACGGTGTCGTCGTTGTGGCCATATTTTTTGCAGGTCCAGATATACGATGCTGGCACTGACGCAAATGGTTGCAATCCGCTGACGCTGTGGCCGGCCAGAGGGAAGATCGAACGGCATGGGACGCGTTCGGCACCGTTTCGATATGCCAAAAACGCATAATAAGGAGGCAGTATTCATGATCTACGACAACATTTTGCAGACTATTGGGCGCACTCCCATTGTCCGTTTGAATCGTATGGCGCCTGACAATGTTGAGATGTTTGTCAAGGTGGAAGCGTTTAACCCGATGGCGTCGGTCAAGGACCGGCTCGCTTTCGCAATCATCAATGATGCAGAACAGCGTGGTTCGCTGAAACCGGGGCAGACAGTGGTCGAGGCAACGTCCGGGAATACCGGGATAGCACTCGCAATGGTCTGCGCTGCCAAGGGCTACCCATTCGTTGCAACCATGGCTGAATCATTCTCGGTCGAGAGAAGAAAAATCATGCGTGGGCTCGGTGCCAAAGTGATCCTGACGCCCGCCGCCGAACGTGGCTCGGGAATGGTGCGAAGGGCCGAGGAGTTGGCGAAGAAATACGGCTGGTTTCTTGCCCGCCAGTTCGAGAACCCGGCGAATCCTGAGTTCCACCGCCAGACTACCGGGCCGGAAATTCTTTCGGACTTTGCAGGCAGGAAACTGGATTACTGGGTCACCGGTTACGGTACCGGTGGCACGATGACAGGGGCTGGCGAAGTCATCAAGGCTGCGAGACCGGACGTCACGATCATTGCGACCGAACCAGCCGGCGCGTCACTGCTGGCGGGCGGCGAATGGCACCCGCACAAAATTCAGGGTTGGACCCCAGACTTCATTCCTGCGGTCCTGAATCGGGATATCTATGACCAACTGGTACCAGTCACTGATGCACGCGCCATCGAAATTGCCAGGCGCCTGGCGGCCGAGGAGGGGATCTTCGCCGGTATCTCCTCAGGTGCGACACTTGCTGCGGCGCTGATTGTCGCCGAGACGGCAAAGGATGGGTCAGTGATTCTTGCAATGCTGCCGGACACCGGCGAGCGTTACCTGAGTACCCCGTTGTTCGAAGGCATCAATGAGGGATCGGACGATGCGTGGCTTGCGACGCTTTGAAAGTGATCGGGATTGCAGCTGGTCGAAAACGTCCTAATTAGCTGACCACAAAAGAAAAATACGATGTTGGCCCGGGCCTGCTGAGACCTGAGTCACAGCCAATTCCTGCACTCCGTGGCATTGTGCGATGGATTCCGCGTTACCGGGCTCATGCCAGGACGGAGTCCGGAGCAAAATTGGATCGTATGGCCGCGGAACTTCACAGCATCGGTACCCGAAAAAACATTGGCGCGGCCAAGGGACTCTTGCAGTCACTGGTTCCGCGCGCCCAATGTTTCTGTTTCTACGGTCTTGACCGAAGCTGCGTCTGGAGCAGCGACGGGGCCGACGATCACGAAATCGATACTTACATCGGTGAATTGCCCATCGAGATCCTCGCGGGAAAGGATCCGGAATCGAGCATGTTGCGCCGGACACTGACTTCCGGACGAACCCTTCTCGTATTGCCGGTCGGCAGCGACGGCGGCGAAGCTATGGGGCTGCTGGTTGTTGTGTTCTCGAAGAATGCAGGCAAGTCATCCTGGTTCAATCCGAGCCTGCTGCAAAGCATCCTGCAGCCGGCGGTTTCGTTGATCGGCGAAAATCTTCGCATCAGTAAGCAACTCGGGCTTGTTGAAGGCAAAGCGCAAGAAGCAGAGGAAGAATTGCAGCTCGTCTACAAGGTCGACGAGAAAATTCATGGCACCTCGCGCAGTCACGCGGGGTTAGCGCAATTAATCGGCCAAAGCGGCAGGTTCCTCGGAATCGCTTACAGCGTGTTGCTTTTGCCTGCGAAGAGAATTCGCATCAGTGCGACACATTCAAGCTGGAAGAACGTAAATCGCAAAGCGATGGATCGGTACATAATTGAAGTGTTGTTTCCACAACTGGAAGGCCAGCGCGGGCCGGTCATATTCGAAATCCCGGCGGTCGATGGCTCCGAGAATGTAAACGACCAGGGTTTCCAGGCCATGGTCTGTCCGTTGACCGACCGATCCGGAAATCTCGAAGGCGTCGTCGCTCAACTTGGCCGAATAGACAAATCACCGTTTGATCCCTCGAGCATGCGTTTCATGTCACACATCGTGCGCAAGGTCGAATACGTGATCGAGCAGTCCTTTGATGCCATGACCGGGCTGATGAACCGGTCCGGTTTCGAAGCGCAGCTGCATGAGTCGGCAAAGTCACTGGCCGACGAGGAGGACTCGCACCAGATCATCTACTTTGACCTGGATAATCTTCAGCTCGTCAACGATACTTTTGGTCGTACTGCGGGCGACGAGGTCATCGTGCGATTCTCGCAAATGCTCGAGGATGCGTTGCCAAAAAATGCAGTTGCGACTCGCTTGACCGGTGATGATTTTGCGATCCTGCTGACCCACAGCACAATTGACGACGCCCTTGAACTCACGTCGGAGATTCGCAAGGGCGGCGATAAGCTGCGATATTTGCAGGGCGACAAGTCGCTGCAAGTCACCGTCAGTATTGGTATCGCCGGGTTTGACCTGCGAGTCGGCGACGCCGGTAATGCCCTGACTGCCTCCCGCATAGCTTGTGACTCGGCGAAGGACCACGGTCGTGATCGCGTTGAAATTTACGATCAGGATAACCAGAGCATTATTCGGCGATACGATGACATGCATCTCGTCTCGCAGATTCAGCAAACGCTGGACGCCGACGGATTTGAACTTCAGGCCCAACAGATCGTTTCGCTGACTGGCAAAGAAGACCGGGATCGATTCGAGGTGCTGTTGCGGATGAAGGACAGCAGCGGCAACAGGGTATCGTCCCAGGCTTTCTTCTCCGCTGCCGAACGCTATCAGTTGATGCCACAGATCGACCGCTGGGTGGTTTCCACGACGCTCCGCAGACTTGCGCCATATGCGGAGTTCCTGAAAGAAACAGGCGCTATCTTCGCGGTAAACCTGTCCGGCCAATCGCTTGGAGACGACAATATCCTGGAGTTCATCGTAGAAGAACTGGAAGGGAGCGGCGTACCGGCAGGATCACTGTGCTTTGAAGTTACAGAGTCGGCAGCAGTATCAAACCGTGCCAAGGCCCAGTCTTTCATAGACACGTTGCGGCTAAGAGGCTGCAAGTTCTCGCTGGACGATTTTGGCGCCGGGCTGAGTTCGTTTGCGTACCTCAAGAATTTTCATGTCGACACTCTGAAGATCGATGGAAGCTTCATTCGGGATATTACCGAGAATCGAATTTCCGAATCGATGGTCGCAGCCATTACCCAAGTCGCGAAAGTAATGGGGCTGGAAACCGTTGCAGAATACGTTGAAAACAAAAAAACCAAAGCGCTGGTCACAAAGCTTGGAGTGGACTTTGCCCAGGGGCATGCGATCGGCAAACCGGCTGCACTCGAGCAAGTGCTGAACGAGATTAGCAACAATAGTCACGCATCGAATGCATAACAACGCATAACCAGCAGCCAGTGTCGGCCACGCGCGGCAAGCGCATCTTTCACTGCGATAAAGCAGTAGACTTGCGTGCATGTCTTCGGCTATTCAACAAGATCTCCAGGAAGAAATTCATCGATTGCCACCAGCGTTGATCGAGCCGGTAACGCGCTGGTTTGAGCGGCTGAGCGACGAAATTGGAGGCGAACCGGCACTCCGTCCGGACTCCGAGTATTCAGCAAGGCTGGTCAAGCTGATTGCATGCAGTGAGTTTGCCGGCAAAGTGATAATTCGCGACCGCGCCTGGTTTTTTGCTGAACTGGAATCGGGACGCATTCAGCAGGGGGTCACCCGCGAATCGCTGGTGGACTCACTGCGTGGCATGCTCGAATCCGCATCGGATCTGCCGGACGCCAAACGGGTGTTGCGCGAATTTCGCAACCGCCAGATGCTGGGAATTTTGTGGCGCGAGATTGGCGGCGTCACCGACCTCTCCTCGACACTTGCCTCCCTGTCGGAT
>JAHKKM010000039.1 GCA_020027645.1 Pseudomonadota bacterium | reverse complement strand
CCGGCAAGATTGGCGGCGATATTGGTGACAGCCACAGCTGGCAGGCGGGGCTGTCATACGTGAGTGCGGATATCATCGAACGCGATGCGGACGAGGCTGCAGTGCCCGGCGAGAGTTTCACCGGTGACAGCGATCTCGCGGTATTCGACTTTGTCTGGAAATGGGCGCCATCCGGCAACGCGACTATCAACAATTTCAAGATTCAGGGCGAATATTTCCGTCGCGACGAGACTGGAGTCTTCGCGTCGTTGCCTTACGACGGCGATCAACGCGGCTGGTATCTGCAGGGCGCGTGGCAATTCCGCCAGGGCTGGCGTATCGGTGCACGCGTTGACGAACTGAGCAGCAACAACGGTGTCTTGTTTGCCGGGACGATACTCGAGGATCCGGCCTGGACGCCGCGCCGCGGCAGCCTGATGCTGGACTGGTCACCGAGTGAATTCAGTCGCCTGCGCCTGCAATACACCGACGATCGGGTCCTTGAAGACACCGACAAACAATTCTTCCTGCAATACCTCATGAGCCTCGGTGCTCATGGCGCACACCAGTTCTAGGAGACTCAGATGAAATTTCGGTTTCTTTCGGGGTTGCTGTTGCTGTTGCCAATTTCGGCCGGGGCCCTGGAGATTTTCGCCTGCGAACCGGAATGGGGATCGCTCGCGCGCGAGCTGGCCGGCGACGATGCGAGCATAACTGTCGCTACAACTGCATTCCAGGATCCGCACCGGCTCGAGGCCAAACCGAGCCTGATTGCTGCTATTCGCAATGCGGATCTGCTGATCTGCACTGGAGCTGACCTCGAGGTCGGTTGGTTGCCACTGCTGTTACGCCGTTCCGGGAACGCGCTGGTACGGCCAGGGCAACCGGGCTATTTCCTTGCAGCTGATTTTGTCCGAAAGCTCGAACTTCCCGACCGGCTCGATCGTGCGGAAGGCGACATTCATCCGCAGGGCAATCCGCATGTGCACCTGAATCCACACAACATCGAGCGAATTGCCAAAGCGCTGGCCGAGCGGCTGGCGCAAATCGATCCGGCACGAAGCGCGGACTACCAGAGTATGCAAAGCGACTTCCTGATCCGCTGGGAATCGGCTACTACTGACTGGGAATCGGCGGCGGTCAATCTGGCGGGCCTGCGACTGGTATCGCATCATCGCGGATTCACCTATCTCGCCGACTGGCTGCACCTCGATATCGTCGCGGATATCGAACCGAAACCTGGCATTCCACCCAGTGCCTCGCACCTCGCAGGCCTGGTAGAGCAATTGGCACCGAATCCGCCGGCCGCAATCATTCGCACACCGTACACGGATGCCAAAGCATCTCTCTGGCTCTCGGATAAACTTGGGGTGCCAGCGCTGGAGTTGCCCTACACAGTCGGTGGCGGCGACGACACGAACGACCTGTTCCGGCTGTACGACAAAACGTTGAAGTTGCTGGGGGACTTGCCCAAGTGAATACCACGGAAATTACCATCCTGTTGCCAGCTTTCGTTGCGGGCATGATCGTATTGAGTACACACGTGCCGCTGGGCACTGAGGTTTTGCGGCGCGGCATCATCTTTATCGATCTCGCGATTGCACAGGTCGCCGGACTCGGCGTCATCGCCGCGGATCGATTGGGATTCGAACAGAGCGACTGGATGCTGCAGGTGTCAGCGGTGTCGGCAGCCCTGCTGGTAAGCTTTATGCTGAACTGGACCAACCGTCGTTGGCCCGATGTGCAGGAGGCGCTGATCGGCATCTGCTTTGTCATGGCCGCCGCCGCCGGCATTCTTCTGCTCGCGGGCAATCCGCACGGTGGCGAAAACCTGCGCGAGCTGCTGGTCGGGCAGATCCTCTGGGTCACTTACGACCAGCTGATTCCGGTGACCTTGATCAGCGCGGTCATTCTGGGTTTCTGGTTCCGCTTCAGGAGTCGCATGAGCGGCCTGCCCTTCTACATCCTGTTTGCCTTCTCGGTCACGATGTCCGTGCAACTTGTCGGCATTTACCTCGTGTTCGCCAGCCTGATCATTCCAGCCCTGGCTACCTTGCGTATCGAACGGCGCATTATCCGGCTCAGCTGTGGCTATCTCATAGGCGCTGTCGGATTTGCGCTGGGGCTTGTGCTGTCCGCCTGGTTCGATTTGCCCTCCGGCGCGGTGATCGTCTGGACGCTGGCCGCCGTCGCCATTGTATTTGGCTGGATCAATCCGTGGGCGCCGCGAGGCGCGGGCCGTAGTCCCGGCAATTCTGTGGCTGCGGACCGTACCGGAATTGACTGAGGTGAGCCGCTTCAGGCGTGGTTGTACGGGTCGCCGTTGTCGCCAAGGGCTTCAGGTTCTTCCAGCCGCAACTCCGTCAGGCCTTCCGGCTCTTCCATGAGTTCTTCGCAGCGTTTCTGAATCTCCGACAGCTTCAGCGAAACGTAGGATCGTGAGAGAGGTGTGTCCATAATCGTCTTGATAGGTTAATCGCCATTCCTGCGAGTTCTGTCGCCACTCTGCGACAGGCCCATGTGTCGCAGTATAGAGACGCTGAATGTCCGGAAATGTGAAAAGACTCACATTTCATTCGCTCAAGTAGCGAATTTTCAACAGCTTATGTCACCTGCCCGAACTGCAGTCTGAGTTTGCTGCAGGCAAAAAAAAGGTCCGCCGCAGCGGACCTTTCTTGACTGGCCTGGGCCAGCTCAGGGCTTGAGGCGGTTGTAGACACCCATGATTATCACGGTGCAGGCCGCCGCATTGAACAAGGTGCTGATGCCAGCCAGCAAGGTGGTGAGGTACGGGCCAACTCCCCAGATTGGTTGCAACGCTCCGTGCACCATGGCCAGCGCCAGCGTGCCAATCAAAAACCGCGATGCATATTCCTCTTCGATGAAATAGCCGCCGGCCAAACCGGCCAGCGCGACTATCGCCGCTTCCTCCGGGAGATCGAGGAAGGCCGCCACGACTGCGATCAGCAGCGCGACCAGACGCACAATTTTGCTTGTACTCATATTTATTTATCCCCTTGTAAGCCTTGAATTTATCGTTGTTGTTGTCTGCAGCATTGCGCTGCCGTTACTGGACGTCGAACGTAAGGCGCTGTAACTCTAGCAGCTTTTTGGGACTTGGCTCTTTTATATATATAATCAAATAGTTACGAGATAATCCTGAAGTTAGAATTAATGCAGCTGCACAATTCCCTGTCCCGGCTGAGATAGTCTTCAGAACCGCAGCAGTGCGGACCCCCAGGTGAATCCGGCACCAAAAGCTTCAAACAGCAGCAGATGACCGCGCTTCACCCGGCCGTCGCGGACCGCGACATCCAGTGCCAGCGGAATCGATGCACTCGAGGTATTGGCGTGCTCATCGACTGTAACCACCACCCGGTCCATGGGCATATCGAGCTTGCGGGCCGCGGCCGAGATAATGCGCAGATTGGCCTGGTGGGGAATGAGCCAGTCTATGTCGCCCGGCTGTACTCCGTTGACGGACAGGGTCTCCCGGGCGATGGCATCGAGCACGCCAACCGCAGCCCGGAATACCTCGTTGCCCTTCATTTGAATGAACGCCTTTTCCTGTTGCAGCTGTTCATAACCCGATGATATGCCGGCAGGAACGTGCAATAGCTCCTCGTGACGGCCATCCGCATGTATGTGCGTCGACAGGATCCCGGGTTGGTCCGAGGCACGCAGCACAATTGCACCGGCACCGTCGCCGAATAACACACAGGTGCCGCGATCCTTCCAGTTGATGATACGCGAGTAGATTTCGGCACCGATAACCAGCGCGCATCGCGCACCGCCCGTCTTGATAAACCGGTTGGCGATATCGAGTGCGTAGATGAAGCCTGCGCAGGCAGCGTGCACGTCGAATGCCGCGAAGCCACTGATGCCGAGGCGGCGTTGCACGATGCAAGCCGTGCTCGGGAAGACCTTGTCCGGCGTGGTCGTCGCAATGATGATCAGGTCGATGTCCTCCTTGCTCACCTTGGCCATCTGCAGGGCTTGCAACGCCGCTTCGAGTGCCATGTCAGAAGTGGTTTCGTCCTCAGCTGCTATGTGACGGCGCTTGATGCCGGTGCGTTCGCGGATCCATTCGTCCGAAGTATCGACAATGGCTTCGAAGTCCTTGTTGGTCATCACGCGACGCGGCAGGTAAGCGCCGGTCCCGGCAATGCTCGAATAGTTCATTCTGTTGGCCCTGCCCTAACGGCTTATGAAGGCGGCAATCTGGCGAACGGTGGGGTGGTCGAACAGGTCAGTGATGTCGACTTTGCCTGGATACTTCTGATCGATTGCCAGCATGATTTCCGTGAGCGTAAGCGAGCTGACGCCGGTTTCAAACAGATTGTCGTCTGGTCCGATTTTCCTGTCCCTGACAAATTCGTGGCAAGTGGCGAGCAGTTCGGCGATCAGTGGATCCGTTTCGTCCTGGCCGCCCGATGTTTCTCCCGACAGCTCAGCAAGCTCTTTCAGGGGCTCTGCAAACTCGCCGTCGAGATATGCTGCAGCCAACAGCGATCGCTGCACCTTGCCGCTGGTGGTCTTGGGAATTCGTGTAACAGGTAACACATGCTCGACCTCGAGCCCTGCATGCGCGCCAATTCGCTTGCGGACTTCGGAGACCAGCGGCACAAATGAGGTCATGTCCTGGCGGTACAGCAGGAAAACGATCAGTTGCTCAACCGTGCTGTTGGCAGGCCGTACGCCGCAAACCACCACTTTTCCAAGGTCAAATCCTTCGATTCCGGCAACTATTTCCTCGAGATCGTGCGGGTAGTAATTCTGGCCGTTGACGATAATGATGTCTTTGACCCTGCCGGTGACGACTAGATCGCCATCGACGATGACACCTACGTCGCCGGTTTTCAGCCAGCCGTCATGACTGAATAGCGCGTTCTGCGAGTCATCGGCCTGGTATAAGCCTCCCGTTATGCTGGCACCTCGAAGCTGAATATGACCGATCTGCCCATCAGCGAGCCTGGAATCCTCGTCGTCCGTGATGCGCAGCTGCACGTCGCGCACCGGCGGTCCGAGTTTGAGGAAGCTGACCGCGTCCATATGCCCTTCGACGCTCGGCTCATAGCTTGCGCCAATTTTCAGTGAATGCCGGTTCGCGATGATTCGCGAGTAACTGTGTCCCGGCTCAGGCATGGTCACGGCAAGGGTCGCCTCCGCCAGTCCGTAGACCGGGTGCATCGTATTAGCCTTCAAGCCGAAAGGCGCGAGTGCCTGCAGGAACTCCCTGCACAGGTCCCAGGAAATCGGTTCGGCGCCATTCAGGATCAGCTTGACGCGGCTCAAATCCAGATTAGCAAGCCCTTTACGGTCAAACAATTTCAGGAAATGCTTGTAACCAAAGTTTGGTGAGCACAATTGGGTGGAACCGAGTTCGCTGGCTTTGCTGATCCACAACAGCGGCCGCCTTACAAACAGGCTGGTATCCATCACCGCATGGTTCATCCCGGCAGTCAGCATGCTCAGGTGATAACCGATCAGCCCCATATCGTGTGTCAGCGGCATCCAGCTCAATGCCTGATCGTCGGGTGTAAAACGCAGCCTTTCAATAATGGCACGAAGGTTGGTGCAAAGGTTCGCATGTGTCAGGCAAACACCTTTGGGATCGCTCGTCGACCCCGATGAATACTGTATGAATGCGAGATCGTCAGCCTTGACCGTAGCAAGCTGCCCCGCTTGACCGGTGCTGATCTCGCCCATCATTACGGAAGACTCGTCGAGCGACCGTACAACGTCTGGCAGGCTCTGCGATCCGGCAAAGGCCTTCAGTCGCTGAAGCAAGTCCGAGTCGGTGTAAAGCAAACTGCGCCGCATTTGTCGCAGAATGCGAAACAGCTTGAGGCGGTGCTCGTCGCTGATACCGACAGCGACCGGTACCGGCACAATGCCGCCGAGTATCGCGGCCCAGAATGCTACAATGAATTCTTCATTGGACTTGCTGAAAATGACCAGCTCGTCACCCTTGGCCATTCCACGCTTCTGCAATTCACCGAGCAATTCTGTGGAGCGATTCCAGAGCTCGGAGTAAGTCACAGTCGACTCGTCATTTTCGCCGTCGATCAGGCGAATCGCCCGGTCATGCTGTCGAGCCGCCGCCAGGATGTCGATCAGGTTGTCGTAAAGTATCATCGCGAGTTTCCGGCCCGGCCTGCCCGTTCAACTCCGGCTGTGGCTAAGTTCATGATGAAAAATGGTTTCTGAGCTGCAACTTGGTTGGCATGGGCAATACTACATTGACCCGTACAGAACCGATACTGCAAACTCGCCTGCATTCCAGCCGCCCCGGCCCGGCCTGTTCATGATCAATTCAGCTGCGTGCCTGCAATCTGCGAACTGGATTGCCAATACAGCGCCAATTTTCAGCGCCAATTTGCGGGGCCAGAACCGAACAGGCATCTACGCCGATGACAGACGATCAAGATACAACTGACTACTCACGTATCGATGCGCGGCTCAGTCCGTCGTCGAAGCGTCGGCGTTCGCCGCTTCGACGCATGTATTTCGCTGTCGGCATGCCGATCTTGCAGCTTATGCTGAACCTGCTTTTTCGCAGCTACCGGATTCAACCAATAATCGGCGAGCACACTGCAGACAAGATTATCGAGGCAAAGACGGTCTGCTCGCCATGTTACTGGCATCAGGACCTTTTGCTCGGCAATCTGTTGCTGCGTAAACTGATCGGGAAGGGGCTGCACGCCGGATTCCTCATCTCCGCATCGGTTGACGGCGATGTACCTGAAAAAATTGCGGCATCATGGGGTGCCGAGGTTATCCGCGGGTCAGCAAATACGACCGGTGCGTTGGCTTTGCGGGACATGCGCCGACTTTTTCAGAAAGGGATCTCGGTTGTCTCCGTTGGCGATGGGCCTACCGGACCCAAGTCAGTGTTGAAATCCGGCGTGGTACTGATGGCGCGGATCGCGAATGTGCCGCTCTTGCCTGTCGCTTGCGCAGCGGATAAAGCCTGGTTTCTGAATCGGTGGGACGACTTCATGATTCCCAAACCTTTCTCGCGTGTCGTCCTGGCTATCGGGATGCCGATCGCGATTCCGGGAAATGCGCCGCTGGACGCGCTGGAGCGTTACCGTGTTGCGCTTGAAGGGGCACTGAATGCGCTTGGCGAGGAATCCAGAAGAGCTCTCAGGACGGCGCAGAGGTGAATACGTGCGTCAGCAACTGAGCTTCGATGCTGGCCTTTTGCCACTCTGGCTTTGGCAGGTGTTTCAGGCATTGGTCCTGTGTTGCAGCTTTGTTGAGGCGAATGCAGACCAGCAATTGACGCCCTATGTGGCGGAATACAAGGTCAAAATCAGTGTGCTGAGCGGCAAGCTGGCCACCGAGCTTCGCCGCACCGAATCAGGATACTCTGCCGTGTCGACAATTCGACCGGCCGGGATTGCCAACGTGTTCATGAACGGACTGATCGAAGAAAGCTCCTGGTTTTCTGTATCCACCGACGGGGTCGTGCCGGATCACTACCGCTCGGTGGACACAATTACCAAGGACCAGAAAGCCATGGACTTTCGCTTCGACTGGCAAAGGAATGAGGTCGCCGGAACGATTGGCGACCAGAACTACGTCATTCCGCTGGATGGCCGCGTCCACGACCGGGTATCGATCCAGTTCGAATTGATGTTGAAGTTGTTGAACGGCAGTCCGGCGGATCGCTATGTCATGCTTAATGAAGAGGAACTGCGTCCGATACTTGTGTCGAATATCGGCAGGAAAAGAGTGAACGTTCCTTTTGGCAGTTTTGATGCCGTTGGCATCCAGCACCGAACCGAAGATTCATCCCGGCTGACGACACTGTGGTGTGCCGAAAAGCTTGGTTACCTGCCCGTGATAATCGAACAGCACAAAAATGGAAAACTTCGGGTGCGCGCTGTACTGGACGAATACGCGTCGCTTGTCGAAACTGCGGCGTCGCGGGCGAAATAATGAGATTCAGAAAAATGTGATCGAGAGTGGCGAGGCCTAATCTCCAGCCGGATCCCGTACGGGTTCTTCCCCCTCGTTCGCTGACAGACTGCCATCCCAGCTGAACGTTTGTTGCAATGTCACTTCACTTTGGTCCACCTTGCGCAAGCTGATGTGGCGGTGAAGCGTTTGCCGGTCGGGCGACAGATAGAACTGCTCGGTTAATTTCATTCCATTGCGATCCAGTGTCTCGGCCACGTAACGCTCACCGACCCAGCCCGACACGCGTTGTGCAACTATCTCGCCGACGCTGACCGTGCGGTTTTCCCCGAATCTGAATTCACGAACGACAGATCGGTCATAACTGATAAAAATACCGTCTGCCGTCTGCGTGACCTTCAGATTCTGGCCGGATTCCAGGAAGACGCGCACCAGACCGTCACCGGACCTTCTTGAATTGGCCCTCGTGGGGGGCGGCTGATTACGACTTCGTTCCGGCGGTAATGGAATGACGTCGCCACCCGCGGCTCGGCCGATGGCAGCATTGATTCGATCGCGATCGGCGGGCGAATCGGTGGAAATACGCCAGTATCCCGAAAAGTTGATTCTCGGCGGCGGCGTGGCGTTTTTTGTCTCGAGCACCTCTTTGGTCGCGCACGCCGCGAGCCCGGAAAGTGCCAGTAAGAAAAGGACCCGGATTAGTTGCATGCCGTCGCTGCCGCCAGGAACATATCGCGCCAGGTGAATTGTTGTCGTGAAGTCATTCTTTGCAAGCTTGGTGCCGGGTCCAGGAGGTCAAAGTCGATATTACCCTTTTTCCTCGCTCATTCCAGAAACTGCCAGCGATCGTCCTCATTGTCATCCGGATATTGGGTGCTGCGTTAATGCAATTTGCCGTTACAATACAACCGCTTTCTTTTCGGCCTCAAGGAGCATGACCGTGAATGCCAGCATTGCCTGTTCTGTAGTCCGCAATGTCGCTGTTTCACTGACGCTGTTGTTTGCCGCTTGCGCGGCGGTAGCTGATACGCCAAATCCGGCTGACATGTCGGCCGAGGAAAGGCGCGCCGCGTACGAATCCATGACCGACGAGGAGCGAGAGGAATTCCGGCAAAAGTTGCGTGACCAATATGAAAACATGACGCCGGAGGAGCAGGCAGCCGCGAAACAGAAGGTACGTGAACGATTCGAAAGCATGACGCCCGAGGAACGGGCGGCGGCGAAACAGAAAGCCCGGGAGCAATTCGAGAATATGAGCCCGGAGGAGCGCGAGGCGGCCAAGCAGCGAGCACGCGCACGATACGAGAATATGAGTCCGGAAGAGCGCAAGGCGGCGAAGGAAAAGATGAAGCAGCAGCGAAACTCCGTGCCAAAAGAGAATCGTGGTACGGGATCGTGACGCAACGCGCCAGGGTTTCCGGTAAAGACTGATTACGTCGGGGACAGAGGGTTTTATGCTGCAGGTAACGGTATGAAGTCGGATTCCCCTGGCACCGATTCGAACCGTCCCTCGCTCCAGTCGACCTTGGCCTGGCTGATGCGATCCCGGCGGCTACTCACGAAATTCCACCACACTATGCGCTCGCCCGGCAGTGTCGCGCCACCGAGTATCATGAGTTTGCAATTGTTGCGCGCAAGGAATTCGGCGGATCTGTCTTCGGACAGTATCGCCATGGTACCTGCCCGAATACTCTGCCCTGCCACCGCAAGTTCCCCATCGACAACATAGACGGCCAGCTCATCCACATTTTCCGGAACTGTCAGCGAGCCACCGGCATCAAGATCTGCCTCGACATACAGGGTCTCGCTGGCCGTGCGGACCGGCGATGCAGCTCCATAGGCAGCACCTGCGATCACGGTGAGCCGGGCACCGCGGACCTGTAGCTGAGGAATCTGTCCCGCGGCGTAATGCTCAAAGCACGGTTCGATCTCTTCCTTCTCCGTCGGCAAGGCGATCCAGGCCTGAATGCCGTGCAAATGGGACCCTGTTTGCCTGAGACCCTGGGGTGTTCTCTCTGAATGGACAACGCCGCGCCCGGCGGTCATCCAGTTGACCTCACCGGGAACGATGACCTGGTCGTATCCGAGACTGTCGCGGTGTCGAATGGCGCCCGAAAACAGGTAAGTTATCGTTGCCAGGCCGATGTGCGGATGCGGCCGGACGTCGATGCCAGCGCCAGGTGGAAAATCAGCCGGCCCCATGTGATCGAAAAAAATGAACGGGCCGACGCGTTGCTGCGACTTTTGCGGGAGTGCCCGTCGAACGTCGAACTCCCCCAGGCTCCTGCTGCCGGGTGTGATTACCCGTGTGACGTGCTGAGTAGCGAGAGCTGGCATTACTCCGGCTTGATAAACTTGAGTGTCATCCGATCCGATTCCCCTATCGCCAGGTATTTGTCGCGATCCGTTTCACCGAGCGCCAGCGACGGGGGCAATGTCCAGACTCCCTCCGGGTGGTCGTGCGTATCCTTGGGATTGCTGTTGATTTCAGAGCGGGCAACAAATCGGAAACCGGCCTTCTCCGCGTCCGCAATGACACGTTGTTCGGAGATGTAACCATTGGCTGCAGTTGGGTCCTCGGTCTTTGGGTCAGGCCAACGGTGATCGACGATACCCAGGACACCGCCGGGCTTCAGGGCATCGAACATGGCGCGATAGCCGAGTCGTGTCGCATCCTCACCGTATCCCTCGGCAGCCCAGTTGTGCACATTGCGAAAGGTCACGACCAGATCGGCTGAACCGGCCGGTGCGATGCGCAATTGGTACGGGAAGTCGAGTGCAGTGACGATGACGTCGCGGTACAGGTCGGGCGTGGTCCCGATCCTGCTCATGAACTCGCCGAGATACTGTCGCTGATAGGCAAAGGGCGGATTGACCCCGTATTGTGCTGCGTAAAGCTTGCCATGGTCCTTGAGTGCAGGCGCGAGGACCTCTGTGTACCAGCCGCTGCCGGGCCACACCTCTACCACCGTCATGTCGGAACGAAAGCCGAAGAAGGCCAATGTTTCCTTCGGGTGCCGATAAACGTCACGCGCCTTGTTCTCGGCGCTGCGATGCTCACCGCTCAATGCCGCATCGAGTGCAGCGCTTGAAACGGGGTCAAGCTCGTCGCCCGCTGCAACCGGGGCGGTGCCTGCCAACAGCAGCAATAGCGCTGCGGTCACTATGTCGCGTTTAATTGATTTTCTGCACATGGCGTGTTCCTGAACCTTGTTTCGACCAGTTACAAATTGCACGGGTGGTTTATCAAAGCAGCCCTGCCTTATCCGCTCGTGCCCCGCTATAATCCGCCAGCCGCGGCCTCTCCGGGTCAATAGAACCAAGTTCCTGGCGGCAGGTCAATGGTCCCTGATTTGCAAGGGACCTTTTTTCTCAAGGTCAAAGTCTTCACATGTTTCACAAGTTCATGATTGTGCTTGTCGTTGCACTGGCATCAGTTGCAGTGAATGCCGCAGATCCGGTTTCGGTGTCCGTGCAGCGCCTGGGCGACTTGCTTATTGACCGCGAGGTGCGCGCACCGGCCAGTGTTCTCTCGGCAAATCGCGCGATCGTTACCGCGGAAGTTTCGGCACTGATAAAAGAAGTGTCCGCAGACGTAGGTGCTGCAGTCCGGAAGGGCGATCTGCTTATCCGCCTGGATGATGACAATGCCCGGCTGGCGTTGGCGCATGCCAAGGCATCTCTTGCCGCATTGGACGCCCAGATCGTTCAGGCAAAGCAACGGCTGCGCAAGGCGGAGGAACTGCTTGAAAAGAGTTTCGTCTCAGACGATGAACTTTCAGCGCGGCGAACCGATCTTGCGGTGCTTGAGGCCAACCGGAACGCGCAGCTCGTCGCCATTCAGCAGGCCGAGCTCACACTCTCGCGAACCCGTATCAACGCGCCCTACGACGCGACGGTTGTCGAGCGCCAGGGGCAGGTCGGCAGTTTCGCCATGCCGGGATCGCCGCTGATTACAATTGTGCAGACGGATCGCCGCGAAGTTGACGCGGAAATCGATCCGCAGTATGCGAATGGCCTGTCCGGCGTTTCCGACCTGCAATTTGTCAGCCAGGGCCGGAGCTGGCCGGTCGTGCTGGTCCGCTTGTCGGATGTCATCGAGACCAGCACACGCAAATTGCGCGGTCGATTCGTTTTTTCGGCGGATGCTGCGACGGTTGGAGCCAGCGGCGAGCTTGTCTGGCGCGAGTCAAGGGGGCTGGTGCCAGTGACACTCATCGTGCAGCGTGGCGCAGAGTTTGGCGTTTTCATCGCCGATGGTCAGCGTGCCCGTTTCGTCGCCATACCGGGTGCACAGGAAGGACGCCCAGCAACGCTCGATCTGCCTCCCGACACCTTGGTCGTCTCCCGCGGCCATATTCTTCTGCAGGACGGCGATGCGCTGAAAATCGACGGCCAATGAATTTTTATCGAGCATTGCTGACCAACCATCCGTTGGTCAACATTACGGTCTGCATCATGCTGGTCATGGGTTGGCTGTCTTACATGCAGATGCCCCGTGAGCAGGACCCGGAAATCAACTTCAACGTCGTCAATATCAACACCGTTCTGCCCGGCTCGACTGCTGCAGATGTCGAGGAGTTGGTAACCGGCCCGCTGGAAGATGCCTTGCGAAACGTGCAAGACGTCAAGTTCGTTGCCAGTGCGTCCCGGGAAAACGTGTCAAACATACTGGTGCGCTTTCGTGAGCTGTCGGAGCGGGATTTCGACAAGCGGGTTACTGACCTGCGTCGCGAGATCCAGAGCAAAACCAACGATGAGCTGCCGGAGGACGTGCAGGATCCGTACATCCTGGAGATCACCACGTCGAACGGATTTCCAACGGCGATGGTACTGGTCACGGGCCAGGCTGACGACGAATTGCTGAGACGCCAGGCCAAGTTGATCAAGGATGAGCTGGAACGGCTGAGCGGCGTTGATCGCGTGCAGGCGTTTGGCTTCAACGAGCCCGAGCTGCAGATTGAGATCGATCCTCAGGCGCTTGCTGCTGTCGGATTGACAGCGGCGGACGTTGCCGACCAGTTGCGCGAATCGTATATCGATGTTTCAGCCGGCAAGATCGACGTTTCCGGTGATGCCTGGCTGATTCGGGTACAGGGCAAAACAACAGAGCCCGAAGACCTCGCACAATTCCTGCTGTCTCTACGCGCGTCGCCGCAGAGCAAGATTCCATTGGATCGGATCGGGAAAGTTCGCCGGGGACGTGAAGAAGCGAACCAGCTGGTCGAGCATGAGGGCAGCCCTGCCATCATGATGTCGATCACCAAGGTCAGCTTTACCAACACGCTGCAGCTGGTGGATCGAATCAACAGCTATGTCGAGAGCAAGAACGAGCAATTGCGCGGCAGCGGCATTCAGCTGATTGTTGCGGACGACCAGACGACCCAGACCCGCGAAGCGCTCAGCATCATGCAGAACAACGCCTGGCTTGGCCTTTTCCTGGTACTCGGCGTGTGCTGGCTGTTCCTCGGCATGCGAATTGCCTTATTCGTGAGCAATGGCATTGTCTTTGCCATCGCCGGCACGTTCTGGATGCTGAATGCCACCGGCAATACGCTGAATGTCTCAGTGTTGCTGGGTATCGTCATCGTCCTGGGCATGCTGGTCGATGATGCTGTAGTGATCGTCGAGGCGATGTATTACCGGCTGCAGAGAGGCCAGGAAGCGATTTCGGCGGCCCTGGATGCTGTCCGCGAGGTCGGTGCGCCGGTTGGATCGGCGGTACTTACGACCATAGCCGCCTTTGTGCCATTGATACTGCTCCCGGGCATCGTTGGCGATTTCATGCAGATTATTCCAATGGTTGTGACCGTCGGTCTGCTGGTCAGTCTTATCGAAGCGTTCTGGATCCTCCCGGCGCACGTTATTTCATCCAGCAATAAAGTTCTGTCGCCGGAGATCGAGCGGCGCCATTGGCGCGCGCGCTGGACGCGTTACGTCAGGGAACGTTATACGCGCCTGCTTATCCACGTGTTTCGCAAGCCAGTGAGGTATTTCGCTGTTGGCACGCTGGCATTTCTTCTGTCGGTCGCCGGGATTGCAACCGAACAGGTGCGTTTGGAGTTTTTCACGTTTGATCCGCTGAGAATTTTCTACATCAATGTCGAAATGCCGCCGGACGCGCCGCTCGAGGAGACCCTGGCACAATCGCAGCGCGTGGCAGACCGGATCCGGCCATTGCTGCTCGACGAGGAAGCGCGCACGGTTTCGAGCATGGCTGGGGTCAAGTTCACGGATGCCGAAGCCCTGTTCGGCGACCAGTACGGGCAGATCCTGGTGTCACTGCACCCGAAAGGCAAGAACTCACGCGAGGTTCGCGAGGTTGTGGACGCAATTCGGGAAGCGGCGATATCCACGCCGGGAAATGCCGAAGTGACATTTTTTGAACTGTCCGGCGGGCCGCCGGTGGCAAAGGATGTCGAGGTGCGGGTCAGAAGCGATGACTACCGGGAGCTGCGCGCCGCAGCCGACGCATTGCTGAGAATTGTGAGCAACATCGATGGCACGTCAAACGTGCTCGACGATGATGTTCCCGGCCGCTTCGAGCTGGCGCTGGATCTGGATCAACGTGCGGTACGCGAGGCTGGATTGAATCCCGGCACGGTTGCGCGACTGATGAGACTGCATGTCGAGGGAGAGATCGTTGCTTTTACTCGCGATGGCGGTGAAAAGGTCGAACTGCGTGTGCGCGGCCCGCGACGAACATTGGGCGACGTCAGCGAAATTCTTGACGACCCGATTGCACTGCCACAGGGCGGCACCACCACATTTCGAGCCCTGTCAACGACCGACGTTGCGCGCAGCAGTGGCACCATCCGCCACTACAATTACCGCCGCGCGATCAAGGTCGAGGCGGATCTCGATCCGGAAAAGATCAACACCGTCGCTGCCACCGATTTCATCACCGCAGAATGGGACAAGGTCAGGTCTGATTTCCCGGGCGCGGACCTCGATTTTTCTGGGGCATTTGACGACATCCAGGAAAGCCTCGATTCCCTGCTGATCCTGTTCCTGTTCGGTGTCGGCCTCATATATCTTATACTCGCAACCCAGTTCCGCAGCTATTTTCAGCCTTTTCTGATCATCTCGACCCTGCCGATGGCTTTTACCGGAGTCGTGTTCGGCCTGTGGGGGACGGGGAACCCACTGAGCCTTTACACCTTGTATGGCATCGTGGCCCTGACCGGCATTGCAGTAAATTCCGCGATCGTGTTGATCGATGCTGCAAACGGCAGAATCAGGGACGGGATGCGACCCTTGCATGCCGTGATCTATGCGTCGCGGCGGCGTGTCATTCCCATTTTGATAACCTCACTGACCACCATTGCCGGCCTGTTTTCACTTGCGACCGGCCTCGGCGGCAAATCGTTGCTGTGGGGTCCGGTGGCAACCAGCATGGTGTTCGGTCTGTTTGTGGCAACCGTACTGACTCTGTTTCTTGTTCCCGTGTTGTTCCGGTCGTTCATGCGTTTGCGTGATCACCGTATCCGAAATGCATTAAAGTATCGCTTGTCGCATCTGCAGGGCCTGATGAAATCATGAACGACGTGTTCGCACGGAATACGGTGTCGCAAACCTGGTCAGCGCCGCTGGCAGTGCCGGAGTCTGTTCCGGAAAAGGCCGATGTCGTCATCATTGGCGGCGGAATCATCGGCGTGTCGACAGCATGGTTCCTGGCCAAACAGGGCATCCTGTCGGTGGTCTGCGAAAAGGGACATATTGCTGGCGAGCAGTCGAGCCGAAACTGGGGCTGGGTGCGTCAGCAAGCCCGCGACCCACGGGAGATGCCGATGATCATCGAGAGCTTGCGAATCTGGCGCGGGCTCGAGGTCGAGATTGGCGAGGACGTCGGATTTACCTCTGCTGGCTGCCTGTTTACCGCACGCAGCCAGAAAGACATCGAGGATTTCGAAGCCTGGTTGTCGGTGTCGCGTCAGTTCGGCCTGGACACCCGGATCATCTCGGGCGCGGAGCTCGATGCGCAGGTGCGCGGTGCGTCTGCCGACTGGAAAGCTGCAATCTATACGGCCAGTGACGGTCGAGCCGAGCCGCACAAGGCAGCGCCTGCCATTGCACGGGCGGCGAAACGGCTAGGCGCGACGGTACTGACCGGTTGTGCAGTACGTGGTATCGACATGGCCGCCGGGCGCGTCTCGGGCGTGGTTACGGAACATGGCACGATAAAAACATCGACGGTATTGTGCGCAGCCGGCGCGTGGACCTCGATGTTCTGCCGCTCGATCGGTATCTCGTTTCCGCAGTTGAAAGTTCGCGGCACGGTGGCACGTACTGCACCGGCAGATGTGGTGTTGAACGGTGCCGTGTTCGACAAAAAAATAGGCATACGCCGGCGCCAGGACGGTGGCTATACGATTGCACACGGATCCGTGCTCGATCACAGCCTGACGCCGTCGACCCTGCGCCATTCGCTGAAATTCATGCGAGCACTGCGGCGCGAACTCAGCGTATTGCGCTTGTCGATCGGCAGCGATTTCATCGAGGAGTTGCGGACGCCCAAACGCTGGGCACTGGATAA
>JAHKKM010000175.1 GCA_020027645.1 Pseudomonadota bacterium | reverse complement strand
GGCGAATTCAGCATGATGGCATCGCCGGACGCGAGACTTGTGTTCGCAATGACACTTCGAACGCTTTCGCCCATCGATCCGAGATGCACCGGCATGTGTGGTGCATTCGAGATCAGCCGGCCTTGCGCATCGAACAGGGCGCAGGAAAAATCCAGCCGCTCGCGAATGTTCACTGACAGTGCGGTGCTCTGCAGTACGGTGCCCATCTGCTCCGCGATGTGCATGAACAAGCGGTTGAATACTTCAAGCCGCACGGGATCGGGCGTCGTGTCTTCGCTGCCTTTGGATTGCGCTGCAGCATCCGTTTGCTGCCGTTCGATCAGCAGGTGACCATAACGATTGACGGTGCCACTCCAGCCAGCATCGATCACCGTGGTGCCGTGGTCTTCGGCAATAATTGCCGGCCCGTCCACAATTGCACCCGGCGCAAGCCGATTCCGGTACCAGATGGGCACTTCCCGCCAGCTTCCGGATGAAAACAGTTTTCCGCGGTCGCTCGCAGTTTTGACTTTCGGCGTTTCGATCAGCGGATCGTTAAATTCGCGTTCAATACCCGTCGCTTCGACCTGCAGGGTGGCAACAACGAGGTGCTCCGCGCCGGTATCGGTACCGAAGCGGCGCCGGTAATCCGCGAGGAAATCCGCAGCCATGGATTCGGCCGGGCCGAATGGCACGTTCAGCACGTATTCGGAACCCGGGACACGAAGCCCGGCGTTGACTGTGATCCGCCGGAATTCCGCGGCCACGTTTTGCTCTGCCAACGACTCATTGCACTGCTTCTTCAGCATTTCGACCCGGCTCGCCAGTTCGGCCGAGCTGCTGCCGGTCAACGAGGCTTCGACGGATTGCTGGCGTTCGACGCGGATGTTCGAAAGACCCATGCCATACGCGGACAACACGCCGGCCAGCGGATGTATCCAGATCTGCTGCATGCCGAGCACGTCCGCAACGTGGCAGGCGTGCTGGCCGCCGGCGCCGCCGAAACAGCACAAGGCAAAATCGCGCACATCGTCGCCGCGTTCGATGGTGATTTTGCGAATCGCGTTGGCCATCGCTTCAGTAGCCACCGTGAGAAATCCCTCGGCAATGGATTCGCTCGTGACCGTAACTCCGCGCTCAGCTGACACCTGCTTCGAAAGTTCTGCAAACTGCCTCGTGACGCGCGCGTGATCCAGCGATTCATCGCCGTTGACACCGAAGACCCGCGGAAAATGCGATACGGGGATGCGTCCGAGCAAGACATTGGCATCGGTGACCGTCAGCGGGCCGTCACGGCGGTACGCGGCGGGCCCCGGATTCGCACCCGCCGATCGCGGGCCGACCCGGTAGCGTCCATCACGGTATTCGAGTATTGAGCCGCCGCCGGCGGCAATGGTATGAATTTTCATCATCGGCGCACGCAGCCGCACACCGGCAATTTCCGAGTCGTTGCTGCGTTCGTACTCGCCGCTCCAGGCGGAAACGTCCGTCGAGGTGCCGCCCATGTCGAAACCGATCAAGCGTTTCAGACCCGAGTGCCTGGCGGTTTCGACCATGCCGACCACGCCGGCCGCAGGGCCGGACAGCACGCTGTCCTTGCCACGGAACTGGCCGGCCAGCACCAGGCCGCCGCTGCTCTGCATGAACATCAGGCGGCGAGGTTTGGTAACCGACGACAGCGCGCGCCCCAGGCTCTCGATGTAGTTGTTCAACACCGGCGTCAGGTAGGCATCGGCGAGCGTCGTCTCGGCGCGGCTGACAAAGCGGATCAGTGCCTCGACTTCATGGGACACGGAGACCTGTGTCAAGCCCGCGGTATGCGCGATGGCCGCAACGTGCTGCTCGTGCACGGGATTGCGGTAACCGTGCATGAGGCAGATGGCAACCGAGCTGATGCCCTGGTCACGAATGCGGCGAAGTTCGGCCAGGAGATTCGATTCATCGAGCGGCAGCTGCACCTCACCGCTCGCGTCGATGCGTTCATCGATTTCAATCACCTGTTCATAAAGCGGCGCGGGCTTTACGATGTTCAGCGCGAAAATATCCGGCCGATTCTGGTAGCCGATCGCCAGTGCGTCGGCAAATCCGCGGGTTACGAGCAGCGCGGTACGCGCACCGCGGCGTTCGAGGAGTGCGTTGGTGGCTACGGTCGTGCCCATCTTGATTGCTTCGACCGCTGCCGCCGGCTTGCCCGCCGATGACCAGCGTACGATCGCGCGCCGTATACCTTCGGCCGCGGCGTCGTCGTAGCGTTCCGCATTCTCGGACAGCAGCTTGTCGGTTTCGATGACACCATCCGGCCGCAAAATGACCACGTCGGTGAACGTGCCGCCGCGATCAATCCAGAATTGCCAGGCTCCGCTGCTGATCATTGAGGAAAGGTAGCGGAAAAACCCGCGTTCGACATGACTTTCGCAACCATCATGTAATTACGGTGACAGTGAATTACGGTGACAGTAACCCTAACTCGCATGCCGGTTTCAAGGCATGCGAGCTACAACTGGTCGAGTTAGGGTTACTGTCACCGTAATTCGTCTCCGTAATTCGGGTTACTGTCACCGTAATTCACGGTTATCATGCAGGCATAAAGAAGAACGATTCCGGGGAGGGGGACATGAACGCAGCCAGTTATGTGCGCACAGCATTTGTTGCCGCAACGATCGCATTGTTTGCCACAGCCGGCGCGTCGGCCGCCGACAAGGAGAAATTCCAGCCGGTCGACCTGCCACCGGAACTGATGGAGATCGTCAAGGATCTGCCCCAGGAAAAAATCGACTACCTGCGCGGTGAGGGCGTACTCGGATACGCCGAGCGTCACGAACTTCTGTTCAAGCGCCTCGAGGGGCAGACACCGGCAGCAGTCGAGGCCTATATCGACGCCATGATGCGTGTGGATGAATTGATGAAGTTCCATCCCGATGAGGACATGGCATCCATCCCGCTGAACACGGAATCGGATTCGTTCAACTGGTGGAAGGTCCGCCGGCCGAAGGAATTCGATACGCCGCGCGAGCCGGGCCCGATCAACCTGAACCGCTACATGAATGCCGGGCCCAAGCTGGGCATACCGACGTTCTTCAATCTCCCGGTCGCACTGACCCCCGAAGACCTGGTTGCCGGCAAGGTCGATGTGGCCATCATGGGTGCCGGGCTCGATACCGGCAGCGGCTACCGCGGCGCCGCCTACGGTCCGCGCGCCGTGCGTACCGGGGAGGTTTACAAGGGACAGGGTATGGTCGTGCCGCAGCACATGCACACCATGGTGTCTGAATTCAACGAACTCGTGATCGTCGATTACGGCGATATCGGCGTCGATCAGCTGAGCCTCGAACGCAGCGCCGGGCATATTCGCGAAATCGTGCGAGAAGTGGCAGAAACCAAAGCCATCCCGATGATCGTCGGCGGGGATCACTCGCTCATGTATCCGGACGTTGCCGGTGTGGTCGATGTCTACGGCGCAGGCAATGTCGGTGTCGTGCACTTCGACGCTCATTACGATGCCGGCCGCAATTACGACCATCTGCTGTCGCACGGACAACCGGTTGCGCGCTTGTTCGACGAAAAACTTGTGCCGGGAAAAAATTTCATCCAGGTCGGACTTCGCGGTATGTGGCCGGGCAAGAGCGGCTTCGAATGGATGCGCGAAAACGGCCTTCGCTATCACACCATGGCCGAAGTCGAGAAGTTCGGCTGGCCGGCGGTCATGGCACGCGCAATCCAGGAAGCCAAGGACGGCCCGAAATACATTTTCATCTCCTTCGATGTTGACGTGCTCGATCCGGCCTACATGCCGGGCACGGGCACACCGGAGCCGGCCGGGCTGACCACCCGCGAAGTGTTTCCCATGGTGCGGCGCCTGTGTGCCGAGACTGATGTGGTCGGCTTCGAGCTGGTGGAAGTCAACCCGCTGGTTGATCCGGGCTACACCACGGCACTGAACGCTGTGCGCATACTGCGCGAGTGCCTGAACGGTCTCGCCTTGCGCAAGAACGGCATTACTGAAGAACATTACTTGAGTCCATTGACCACCGATCACGGCCAGAAGAACTGAACGACGGGGGAGAGACACTGTGTACAGAATCTTATTGTTGATATTGCTGCCCGTGTTTGCATTTGCCGAGACAGCACCGCGGGCGCGCGATCTTGGCATTCCCTTCGATGGCACACCGGGCAAATGGAACGCCATTACCGACGTGGCCGGTGTCACCGTCGGGCACGAGACCATCATTCGCGATCTCGGCGAGGGTCGCGCGGTGCGCACCGGCGTCACGGCCATCCTGCCGCGCGGCGCACAGACGAGTAACACGCCGGTGTTCGGCGGCTGGTTTGCGCTGAACGGCAACGGCGAGATGACGGGTACGACCTGGCTGGAGGAATCCGGGTTTCTCGAAGGTCCGGTGATGATTACCAACACGCACAGCATCGGCGCGGTGCACGAGGGCGTCATCCAGTGGCGCGTCAATCTCGGTGCTGGAGATGCCAGCGGATACTGGTGGTCGCTCCCGGTCGTGGCCGAGACCTGGGACGGATATCTTAACGATATCAATGGCTTCCATGTACGCGCGGAGCACGTCAAGGCGGCGCTGGAGCGAGCGGCGAGCGGTCCGGTTGCTGAGGGCAACGTCGGCGGTGGCACCGGCATGATCTGTCACGAATTCAAGGGCGGTATTGGCACCGCCTCTCGCGTCGTCGAGGCCGCCGATCACGATTACACGGTCGGCGTCCTGGTGCAGGCAAATTACGGTGAGCGCGAATTACTGCGCATTGCCGGCGTCCCGGTGGGCCAGCACATTACCCACGACAAAGCTTACGCCAGCAATCCACCGAAGAGCGCCGATACCGGTTCGATCATCATCGTGGTGGCGACCGATGCGCCGCTGATGCCGCATCAATTGAAACGCCTGGCACGCCGCGCGTCACTCGGACTTGCGAGGAACGGAAGTGTTGCAGGCAACAGTTCCGGTGACATCTTCATCGCGTTTTCCACCGCCAATGTGGCAGCAGACCAGACTGCCACCGGTGTGTCGATCGACACCTTGCCGAACGACAGCATTCTTCCGCTGTTCAGGGCCACGGTCGAGAGCACGGAAGAAGCGATCATCAATGCGCTGATCGCTGCGCGCGACATGACCGGTCACGAGGGACATGTGGTCAAGGCAATCGATCACGAAGAATTGCGCAGCGTGATGCGCGAGTACAATCGACTGCAGGAGTAGTCAGTCGTCCTGCTGCAGGCGGATCACAGCTGAATCAGGCGGACATACCGCGCTGAGAATGTACGAGACTCACCAGCTCTTTGAAGGTGATCGAGTCTTTCAGATCGACGTCGGCGAACAGGTCGTCGTCACGCACCATGGTGAAGTCGTCACTGTTTATGTATTTGCGGATCGAGTCCCCAACG
>JAHKKM010000174.1 GCA_020027645.1 Pseudomonadota bacterium | reverse complement strand
CGACGGCAGCTACACCTTCACCCCGGTGGCCAACTACGCCGGCCCGGTGCCGGTGGCCACCTACAACATGACCGACGGCTCGAGCAGCGACAGCTCGACGCTGGCCATCACGGTGACCCCGGTCAATGATCCTCCGGTCAACACGGTGCCGGGTGCGCAAACCACTAATGAGGACGTGGCGCGGGTGTTCAGCGCGGTCAATGGCAACGCGCTGACGGTGTCCGATGTGGATGGTGGCACGCTTACCGCTACGGCAAGTGTAACCAATGGGGTGCTCAACGCGGTGTCCTTCGCGGGCGCGACGATCACCAACAACGGCAGTGCCACGGTGATCATCAGCGGCACGGCGGCGGCGATCAACGGAGCCCTGAACGGACTGAGCTTCGCGCCGACGGCCGACTACAACGGCAGTGCGACGCTGACGCTGACCACTAACGACGGCACGGCCAGCGACATCGACACGGTGGCGGTCACGGTCAGCGCGGTGGTCGACATTGCCAATGACACGGCGACGACCAACGAAGACGCGCCGGTTACCATCAACGTGAACGCCAACGACTCGTTTGAAAACGCGGCGCACACCGTCACGGCGGTCAATGGCCTGGCGATCACCGACGGTGGTGCTGCGGTGGGGGTCACCAACGGTAGCGTGCAGTTGGTCGGTGGTCAGCTCGTGTTCACGCCGAGCGCCAACTTCAGTGGCGCGGTACCGGTGTTCACGTACACCGTGACCAGCGGTGGTGTGAGCGAGACGGCCAACGTCAATGTCACGGTCACCGCCGTGTCCGATACGCCGAATCTGGCGGTGAGCAATCATGCGGTGGAGTTGTTCCGCACCGGCTGGGAGTTAGCGCCGAATACCAACACGACTTCGGAGGGCGTCAACGCGACGACATTCGACGGGTGGACGCGGGTGGATACGCCGGATGTGGGTGTGAATGGCCAAAACCGATTCGAGTTCTGGGCAAACGGCGACGTTATGGCGAACACGAGTGGGACGACAGTAGCGGTAAGCGCCGCAAGTGGCAACGGCACAACGTGGCTCGAGCTGAATGATGCGAGCACTTCGACCAACCTTCCGCAGACTATCGGGGTTTCGCGGAGCGTTTCGACCGTTGCCGGTGATGTTTACACGCTGACCTTGGACTATGCCGGACGTCTCGATTACACGACTGCATACACGCGAATCGGAGTCTACGTCGATGGCACTCTGGTTTCCCAGTATTCGGACACCAGTACGGCGACGGCGCTGAACTGGGAGACGCTGCAGTTCAGCTTTGTCGGTACCGGCGCGGTGCAGACAATTCTCATTCGAACTGATGCTACGTCGCAGGATCCGGCGGGTCGGGGCGGAATGATCGACGATATTGTGCTGACCGAGTACCACGGTGCGATTGCGGGCAACGCAGTTGGCGGGACCAAAACCGACATTAGCCTCGCTCCGTACGTCGCTGCGAGCCTCAACGATACCGATGGTTCCGAATCGCTGACCCTGCGCTTCGACAACCTGCCAACCGGGGCGACGATCATCACTTCATCCAATCCGACTGGATACACCCCGGTCAACGGCACGGTAACGATTTCGGGTTCCGAATTGGCTAGCGCCAAGTTGGAGGTGGCGTCGACGGTCGTTGGCGAAATCGCACTCAATGTAACTTCCACGGCGACCGAAACGATGACCGGCACGGGCGCTTCGAGTACGACGCAGACACTGCATTTGACGGTCGTACCTTCGTCGGCCGGCAATGTCTCGGACACGATCATTGGCACGCTCGCGAACGACACGATACTCGGGGATGCTCGCAACGAGACATTGATGGGCGGTTTAGGAAACGACACGCTGATCATCGGTGGCGGCGGGGCAGACACCCTGCGCTGGACGCTCGGCGATCAAGGTACGTCTGGTTCTCCCGTGCTCGATACCGTTCAGGGGTTCAGCACACTCAATTTCACGGGTGCGACCAACGGAGATCGGGTTGATCTGCGAGATCTGCTGCAGGGTGAGAATCACGCCAGTGGCATCGGAAATTTGGCGAGTTATCTGGACGTGATTCAATCCGGCGCCGACACCGTTATCCGTGTAAGTTCGAGTGGTGGCTTTACCGGAGGCACATACGCCTCAGGCGTGGAGGATCAGCGCATTACACTTACAGGCGTGAATCTCTTTACAGCCTTCAGCGCGGCGGACGACAACGCGGTGATTCAACAACTACTCAGCCGGCAGAAGCTGATCGTCGATTGAGACATTCGGCGGGAAGGGCTGGCGGTAACGTGTAACGCCGGGGCAGCGCGAGTGGCATATTCTTTCTTTTGGCACTACCGCATGAGGCTCGTGACCACGGGTCCGGTGGCGCCCTCAAAACCGAGCGACGGAAGGGCGGCCAACTCGGCACTTGTCTGCACGCCTTCGGCAATGACCTTAGCACCCATGCCACGTGCGATGGACGCGAGGCCTTCGAGAAATGCACGATTCTCCCGGTTGGTATCGATGCCGCGAATGAAGCTCGCATCCACCTTAAGGTAGTCGAGCCCTAATTCCTGCAGTCGGGCGATTTCTCCGAACCGACGGCCAACATGCTCGACGCCGAATCCGCAGCCGTAGCCGGCCATCGCCTCGCGCAGGCTGCGCACTGCTGCGAAGTGGCGCAGCAGACCATGTTCCGATACCTCCAGGGCAAATCGCCCGGCCGGTGACGCCGAGCGCAGGCGGCGCAACAGTTCGCGCCGGAAGTCTTCACTTTCCACCGACTCGGCCGCCAGGTTCACGGCGACAGCAGTATTACCAGCGCGGACTCGACCGAGTGCAAGGTCGACAGCGGCAAGATCGAGTTCTCCCGTCAGCTTGACACGCGAGGCCATCGGCATGATTTGGCCGGCGGCAATCCAGTCGCCAGCTTCGTCGATCTGCACGCGAAGCATCAGTTCCTCATGCAACAGCCGGCCATCATTGCCGCAGACTGGATAGGCGGCCAGTCGGATTCGCCCGGCTGCGATGACGTCGCGGATCTGGCGCACCCAGTCGGCCGAATTCGCCGGCTGGAACGTGCTGTCTTCGTCACGGGCGGTCTGCCAGTTGTTGCCACCGCTGGACTCGGCGGCCGCCAGCGCGCGGTCGGCGCGCGCAAGCACCGCGCCGACACTCATGCCTCGGGCGAAGCGGCCGATGCCGATTTGGGCGATGGTTTCAATACCTGCATCCTGTGGTGCAATCGCGCGCAAGCCGGCCAGGATCTTCTCGGCAGTCAGGCGTCCGTCCGGGATTCCCGGTAGCAACGCGGCAAAATCCGCACCATTCAGGCGGGCGACGAGCGAGTCTTCGTGGGCTTTCGCAGTCTGTTCGATGCAGCCGCCGATCTTGCCGAGCAGGGCGTCCATTGGTTGCCGACCCAGCCGAAGATTGAGTTCTGACAAGTCCGGCACGCGAATCAGGAGCAGGGAACCCTCCTCGGCAGATTCGTCGCTTTCGAGGGTCGCTTGCAGGCGGTTCTGAAAGTACGACCGGTTCGCGAGCCCGGTCAACGAGTCATGATTGGCCCGGCGGCGCAGTTCCTCGATGCGTGTGGCCTGTTCGTCGAACATGGATTTCAGCCGCGTGACCATGCCGTTCATCGCGCCGGCCAGGCTATCGAGCTCCGGAACGCCGGGGGAGGGGATGGTGACGAAGCGTCGTTCGCCGATCGCCTCGGCTTGGGCGACCACGTTGGCCAGCGGCCTTTGCAGTCGGCGCAGCACAAACGTCGCGATCAGACCGGTGACGATGCCAGCAAGTGTGAACCAGGCAAACATCTGGATCGAGCTGCGCCACAGTTCGCGGTAAGCGAAGCTGGCGTGGCTTACGAGCGTGATGGTGCCGATTTGCTGCCAACCATTGGTGATTTGTGCCGTTCCGGGCGCCGACTCGATTGGGAACAACCGGGTGAACCACTGCGGCACGTAGTCAGTCGTCGAGGCGCCACTGCGCTCGACCACTGTCTTGCCGTATGGGTCTGCAAAGCGAATGGCTTGATAGTGGCCGCTGTCGAACTGCGCGGCGACCAGCAATTCCTGCGTGACCTGATCCTTGTTCGGCTGTTGTGAGATCGACAACGCAAGTGCGGCAGCGTTGTCGGCGTTCTTGATCCCGAGTTGCTCTTCCAGGTAGCCGCGGGCGGAGAGCATTCCAAGAACGAAGCTTCCGCTGAAGGCGACCAGGGTGGTCGCGATGACGGCAAGCCAGAGCTGTCGATAGAGCGACATGCGTTTATCCTCGATGTTGAATGATCATATCGTGATCGGCGGGCATCAGTCGAAACCTTCATTCCGGGCGCGAACGAGCAGATCGCGCCACCGCGACAGCTTGCTGGTGTCGCTTGTCGCTTGGTTTGCGCCTGCGCCAGCCCAGATCCCGTCGCTGTTGAAGCTGAAGACCGGCGACAAGTCGGCTCTTCGCGATGCCGGACGAATTTCGGAAATCAGGTTGTCGAGCACCATCGGTTCACTGTCCGGAGTTGGGTAATACGCCAGGACCATGTGAGCTTGGTTCATTCCGCTGGTCGGACCACCCAGCTGCACCCTGACATAGATCAGGCGAAGCCGTGAAGTAGGTATGCCGACGGCCTTGAGCGAATAGTATTTCGCAATGCTGAAATCCTCGCAGTCGCCCGCTCCGACAGACAGGGTTTCAAGCGGTGTTGCCCAGTAGTCCGGTTGTCCCCATAGCGTCTGGTCGTCTTCGAAGCGGATATTCCGATTCAGGAAATCATTGACCGGTTTCAGTTTCTCGCCGTCTGGCAGGTCTCGCGCATCGGTCAGCATTTTGATCCATGCGGAGAGCGTGTTCTGGAATTGACTGCGAGCGCTCTTCGCAGCAATACGCTGAATGACGGCGAGATCGAACGCATTGGATGTCCTTGCAAGGGAAAACCCCCCAGCAGCTAGCACGAGCGCGACTAGTCCTGCGCGAAACCGAATGTGTGGTCTTCGACGTTCTGGATTCGGAGTGCGCATTGGCGCGACCGGATTCGATTTGGCTGATCGAGGGCTGATGTTACGTTTCCGTTCGAATCGGCAAGGCCGACTCGTTCCAGCCGGGCGGGACACGTGGTTGGACGGTACAATACCGAATCGTCTCCATGCAGATACAAGTGGTTGATCGGAGTGTTCAGGGGTATTGCAGATTCATCGATTTAATTGCGGCGATCCTAGCCGAGTATCTGTAACTTCGGGCACGGTTTTCAAATCTTGAGAACGAGGTGAGATTTCGAACTGGTGTGCTCCGCAAATATCCGATCTGCAGCGCCTGCCAGGCTTGACGCGGCCTCGATCCACTGTGCATGATCGCGAGCGTGATCGCTCTCCTTCAAATGACCGTTCGATTGCTGGCTGACCTTGTCGGCCTGATTGCGCT
>JAHKKM010000173.1 GCA_020027645.1 Pseudomonadota bacterium | reverse complement strand
CAGCGGCCACTTGCGCAGAGTCTGCTTCTGGCGACTCCGTGGTGGCCGGTGCGTTCGAGGAATCATCACCACAGGCGGCAAGGGTCAGCGCCGCGGCAATCGCGACGAGCAATATCGAAGCCTTGAATTGTGCGACAAACATGAGGGAACCCCTTGATCAACGTGATGACGATGCCGGCTACAGTAACAGCGGCGCGGACCTGTCGCCAAGCCCGGTGTTGCCGTGCGACAAGATCCGTTTGCCTGCACTGCCGATGCAATGCAAATCGCCGGGTGGATTCGATCTGGTATGCTGGCCATCTGCTTCGCAACGTCGAGTTATCGCATTGAATCGCGAATTCCGGTCTTCAACACGAATACACATTGTGACAGCTGGCCTGCTGCTGTGCCTTTTGGGTATTGCAGCGTCAGCAGCGGAACCACAGCGGCATAAAGTGATGGCCGATGGCCACCCGCTGGCCTTATGGGAGAAAAGCGCAGCAAATTCCTCGGAGGCGATACTGCTGGTTCATGGCCGCACCTGGAGCGCCTTACCGGATTTCGATCTTCAGGTCGCAGGTGAGGAGCTGTCGCTGATGGACGGTCTGGTGTCGCGCGGTTACGCCGTGTATGCAATTGACCTGCGTGGCTACGGTGAGTCACCCCGCGATGACTCGGGCTGGCTGACGCCGGACAGGGCAGCGGCAGACATTGCCATCGTGTTGGAATGGATTTCGACCCACCGGAAGTATCGGATCAGGCCACACCTTTTCGGCTGGTCGTTGGGATCGACGAATTCGATGTTGCTGGCACAACGGCGGCCGGAACTCATCTCATCGCTGACCCTGTTCGGATTCTGGCGCAACCTCGATGAAGTCTTGCCGGCTGACGAGCCGGGCATTGCGCCGCAACGGCTGCGCAATACCGCGGAAGCCGCGGCGAGCGACTTTATTACGCCCGGCTCGATCAGTCAGAAAGCAATTGATACCTATGTCGCAGTGTCGCTTGCGGCAGACCCGGTCAAAACGGATTTGCGCCATTTCGATCATTACAACGCACTGGATCCGGCGCAGGTCCGAACACCGACGCTGGTCATCCACGGCGAATTCGATCCCATTGCGCCGACGGAGTACCAGCAAAAGTTATTTACACGGTTGGGTACCGGCCACAAACAATGGGTCTCGGTACCCGGTGGCGATCACGCCGCTTTCATGGAAACGCCACGCGAGTACTTCATCGACGAACTGGTGACCTTTTTCAACGGCGCCTCGAATCGCGCGCGATCTGAAGGTCGAGACCCCGGTCAATCAGAAGAAGAGTAAACCAAATCAGCGCCGGGCAGCCGGTCCGTGCTGGCCACGGTCGTCATGCGAACTTCTGCAGCAACAACGCATAGGCCTGCGGATGCACGAGCAATACGAATACGAGTCCGCTTAGCGCTCCGCAGAGATGCGCGTCGTGATTGATCCGGCCGTGCTCGCGAGTGGAGGCCCAATACGAGTAAGCGACGTAGCCGATGGCGAACAGTGCAGCCGGTATCGGAACCGGGATCGGGAAAAGAATCAGGGTCGTGGTCGGGTAATACACGATATAGGCAAAAAGCACAGCGGAGATTGCCCCCGATGCCCCGAGCGATGCGTACTGGGCATTTTCACGTTGCTTGAAATACGTGCAGCCGTGACTGACCAGCAGGCCGAACAGGTATAGCGCCAGAAAATAGGTGGTGCCGAACAGGCGCTCCAGGGGGAAGGCAAAAAAGTAAAAGGTAAACATGTTGAACAGCAGGTGACCGAGGTCGGCGTGCACGAAACCGCTGCTGATCATGGTGTGGTACTCACCGCGTCGCCTGAGGTAATACGGCCGGAAAAGGCAAGCCTCGATCAGTTTCGGCGCACGAAACAGGCCGAGCAGGCTCAGTGCTATGGTGACAACGAAGACCAGCGTTGCACCCGGTTCATTGAATTCAGACATGCGCATCCTGCCGGCAAGCCACGGTGACGTGCGCGGTGTCGTGCACGGTAACGGACCACCGAGCGACGTGCAATGTCGTTACTTCGGAAGTATGCGGTTCTGCCGCCAGGGTGATTTGTGCATCAGACCATCCACCAGGGCTAAAGGCTCCCCGGTCGTCGTTTTCGCAAGGCCCGGTTCAACGAAGCCGCTTGCCGCCGGACACGTCTGGCTATCACGGTAGTTAAGCGCCGCCGCGAACCGTGCCTCCAGCGGATCGCCGAGGGCGCGCGAAAAGTCATCACCCACCGAACAGCCGGGTAGCGGCACGCCGCCGGCTCCGACGCTGTTGGACGGTGAGAAGCCGTCCGAATAGTCGCCGAAATTCTTTTCGTTGACGCCGCGGAACTGGATCGTGAAATAGGTCGTACCGCAGTTATCCGTAGCGTAGAAACCGTAAGGTTTTCCGCAAGTTGTAGAACCTACTTGAAGTACTTCGACATCCACGCCACGCAGGCTGTTGAGGATCGATTCGCTGGCCGAACAGGTATTGGGCCCGCTGAGGACAAAGACCCGCGACAGATTCAGCGTCGGCAGCAATTGTCCGGCCGGGACCGAGAAACCCTGTGAGCGGTTGTGGAACGGAATTGGCGCAAGAGGCTGTCCTGTCACCGGATCGGTGGTCGGGTGCTTGCTGTTGAATTGCAGCAGCTCGAAGGTTCGTCCGGCGGTCGCCGCCGCACCCGCGATCATGTACGCAAACTCGCTTGCGATATCCAGATATCCGCCGCCGTTGTATCGCAGGTCAATGACCAGGTCGACGATGTTGCTGCTGTCCAGCTGGTTGACCGCATTGATGAGGGCTTGTTCGGCGGTTGCGATGTGATCGTTGAAAACCAGGTAACCAACATTGCCAGTCGGCGTTGGAATGATGGAAACAGACTGTACCGGGGTCAGCGTGATGTTCGCGGAGGTCATGGTGATGCTGCGCGTATTCGCCGAGCCAGGATCCCGGACAGTGAAAGTGTGTGTCTCACCGGTGCTGGACGGGAACAGGCCAGCATTCAGGATATCGATTCCGCTTTGCGTGTTGTTATTGACCAGGTCGATGCCATCCACGACGAGGATTTCCGCACCCCGTTCCAGCATCGCGGTCGCTGCCGTGGCCGGGGAATTCGGCTGTGTATAGGCGACCACGACCTGCCTAGGCGGTGTGGCACTCAGCAGCACCCATTCCGCACCGTATCCGGCGGAGATGCCGGATTGCGACAGCTGAAACCACTCATCCGTCGGGTAGGTGAAATGAAACTTGTCTTTGGGTCTGCCCGATGTGGTAATCGCGGTCGTCTTCAGCACATCGAAATAAGCCGCGGTGCTGTACAGGGCAGGGTCACGATCGACGATCTCGCTGTACCAGAGGTAGGTCTCGTTACTGTAGGAGCGCAGAAAATTGTTTTCATCGACCACGCTGCCGCTGACATCCGGGTAAGGGCGTCCCGTCGCCGGGTCGGTGCCGCTACGCGGTGCGACACACTGCGCATAAAAGCTGTCCGACGCGAGGTAGCTTCCAGGCACCCAGCCTGAATTACCGCCAGGGCCGCCGAAGCCGGAATCGCCACCGCCGCAGGACGTGAGAACAGTCGCCGCGGCCAGTGCCGCCGATCTGAAAATAAGGTGTTGCACTATATGCACCTGTGTCGGAAACCGTGCTGTTACCGGGCGATATTAACGTGTTTTTGCCGCGCGCCGTTGGCCGGGCGAAGGTATCGCGCTGGATGGCCTCAGCTCGAGCCGCGGAAAAGCCCGAACAGGCGGCGCGACGGTTTTTCTTTCTCGTCGGGCTCATCCGGTTCGTGCTCGTCCAACTTGTTCATCTGCGCAGCGCTAAGCGCCTTCAGCGTAGCCGTCATCGAGGTACCAAACTGTTCTTCGATCGAATCTGGCGTATTCGACGGCGATTTGCGTGGCGATTCGGCAGGAGCAGCCGGTGCCGTATCCGGATAGCTTGCCAGTGTGATCTCCACGGCTGGCCCCCTGACGGGCGGCAACGGTTTCGCATTGCCAGTAGTTTTCGCAGCTGGCGCTGGTGTCGAAGCCGGACCAGCTTTGGCCGCCGGTTTCGCATTCGATTGTGGCGGGCTGCCGGCTGCCGGTCGGGGCGCTGTTCCGTTCGCCTTTCCAGGCGCTGCGCGCGCCGCGGTTGGTGGCGTGGTTGCTGGCATCACTGGTGGCATGGCTTGTGCTGCGGTGGGACGCGCATTCGCTGCGGCCTTTGGCACGGCAGGGGGCGGCTCTGCGGGCTTCGAAACCTTGGCCTGATCATTCGCAGGCGGATTTTTCGACGCCGTATCGGCGGCAACCAGCGCCGCGACTTCAGCGGCTGCCTGTGCCATTTCTTCACCGAACAATGTCTCTGCCAATTTGTCGTCGACGTCTTCCAGGGAACGGGCTTTGCCGAGTTCCGCGGCCAGGCGATCGAGATCGAATCCGTGCTTGCGCTTTATCCCGTTATCGTGCTCCGGCTCGTGTGTGTCCGGTGGTCCCGATTTTCGAAGTAACTCCTGCGCCTGGATTTCCTTAACCTGCAGTTCCTTTTCCAGGATGATCTCCGGCAGGTCGAAATATTTTGGCGCGGCCTTGGACTTCGACTTCGGTCCGACCGGAACGGACGCCGGCTTCGAATCGTTTTTCGCTTCCGCTTTCGTGGCTGGCTCGGGCACAAGGGCGAGCGCTGCTTCAAGGGCCTCGATATCAGGCTTCAGTTCGGCCAGTGTCGGATCACGATCCCAGGCTGGAATTTCTGTGATGGTCGTGTCCGCCTTGGAATCTTGCTGCACTTTTGCCGGCGGTGCGACGTCGACGACATTTGCTGGTGCGGATTTCGGTTGAACTGACGCCGCCTGGACGGGTTTCGACGGCTCAGCCTTTGATGATACGGCGTTGGGCTGCCGGGGTTTGGATTGAGACGGTTGCGACGGTGCTGCTTTCGCCCGCGTGTCGATGCGGAGATCGCCGGACAAAGTCGGGATGTCGTCGAGTGTAGGTAAGGTGGGCTCGCTCGGCGCTTTCGCCTTCGGCGTAACCTTGGCTGAGCCATTGCTCTTGGCAGGCAACACCAGGTCAGTCAGGTCCGGCAGGTCCGTGTTGCTGCGCAAGGCGACAAGCTCGGGCTGCGTGTCCTGGATCAGTTCCGGAATTTGCTCGAGCGGCAACTCATCGGGCTCCACCGCTGCGACTGTTGCGATCGCTGGTTTTGCGGCGTCGGCGACTATGGTCGGGGGTACGGCAAATGCTGGCTTCGCTGCGCCGGCGACACCGGTCGAGGGCAGGGTAACCGCTGGCTTCGGCGCGTCGGCGACGAGCGCCGGGGCGACCGCAACCGATGCCTTGGCTGTGTTGACGACCGTGGCCGGGGGGGTTGCAATCGCTGGCTTCGGTTTGTCCGCGACAATAGGCGGGGCA
>JAHKKM010000172.1 GCA_020027645.1 Pseudomonadota bacterium | reverse complement strand
GTCCATTGGTAGTCACCGGCAGGGATCGTAACGCCCTCGGAAATTTCGAAGGCGTCCGCCAGGTTCTCGCGAACCTCGTGGATGCGGCTTTCAAGCTTGTCTCCTGCATGATTCTCGATTTCCAGCAACTCGGCGACGATTTCCTGGTTGACGAGCTTGCCTTCGACCGTCTCGATACGCTTGCCACCGACGCCGGCCTCGATGGAGCGAATGGCCGTGGACTCGAGCCACCAGGTATAGGCGCCCTCGAAAAACAGGCTGCGCACACCGGTCTGGTTGACAAAGCCGAGCGCCGGCCGGAAATTGCTCTGGATCTCGCGGTACGCGAGCTCGCCGTTCCAGCCTGCGGAATTCGGCGCGCTGAGACTGAAGCCAAACGCCTCGTTATCGTCCTCGAGCCCCGGCGTTTTTGTTTGCTGGTACCAGGCGGAACCTTCCAGTGTTCTGTCGCTCGCAAAGCGCGTATTCAGATAGCGGAAGTCTGCGCCGATGAGCGAGTTGTCGGCATTGGAGGTGGGATCGCCGTAGGTCGCGATCATCCCGATGGCAGACTCCTCGAGCACGTTGGCTGAGACCCGCGCTGCGTATAGATCCTGTGCATCGACAGCATCGAATCCGTCCTGGCGTATGCCGAGAAAGCCGTAGTCGAATCGGCCGGCACGCCCGGTGAGCTTCAATCCGCCCTGGATATCGATGGTCTCGCCCGCGTCCGACAGGCCGATGCGCCGTGAAAAGAATGGCCGGCCCGATTCGCTGCTGGCCACGTCACCCGCGCTGCCGTCTTCGGCGCCGATCCTGCCGAACTCGAAAATGTCCATGTCCTGAAGAAAAAAATTGCGTCTCTCGGGGAAGAACAGGTCGAAGCGTGTCAGGTTAACCTGCCGGAGATCCGCGCCGGTGCCGGTGAAGTCCGTATTGAGCGTCAAGGTGGTGGTAAGCGCCGGCGTCGGCTTGTACGACACGTCCAGCGATGGCTCCACGTCGTTGCTCGTTGCCCCGGTCGCATGGTCCTTGATATCCGATACGACCAGTGCCGGCACAAAGTCGAGACCGAGTCCCTGCTCGAGGCCCTGCAGCCCGATGATCTTGCCGGAACTCGCCGGGTTCAGTTTGCGGTTGTGCGACACCCAACCGATCTCCTCTGTGCGCCGGCCGATATAGCGCGAAAAGTTGATGCCCCAGGTATCGTTTTCCGGATCGAATGAAAGCGTTTGCAATGGCACGGCGATCTCGGCGGTCCAGCCATTCTCGGTGCGCCGGGTCGCGCCGTGCCAGATGCCGTCCCAATTCCAGTTCTCCTCCGTGACATTCTTGTACAGCGCCTGGAATCGTACGGCGTTGACGGTGAGAAAAAAGGCGTAGCCGCTACGACCTTGGTTGAACGGGTCGAGAATCAACATGACCCCGTCGTCACCTTCCGAGTAGTCGCCTTGCCGCAGTGTTCTTGCAGTGATCAGGTCAGGTTCGCTGTCGACGAATTCTGCGGCCAGGTAAATCGCGTCCTTGTCGTAGGTAATATAGAAACGCGAAAATTCCGTGGGCACAGCGCCCTCGTCGGGCGATACAACATGCAGGTCCTCGACGATGGTCGCAGTCATCCATGCCCAGTCATCAAGCAGTCCGTCGAGTTTGGGTGCAACCTCGGTGTAAGCCGCCGGCATGGATTTCGGGACATCCAGATCAATGGCTGCGAATATCCTGGTGCTCACCACCAGTGCCCATGCAAGGCAAATAAACCAGGCTGCCGCCGTTCGCAAGACCGATCACCCCCGAAACGTCCTGACTAGCGTAACGGCTGCCGCGTCAAAGATCGACTGATCAAAGATCAACGATCGATTTGAATCCACCCCAGAACATGCGCCGGCCGTCGAATGGCATAGCCTTCAGATCCATCATTTTCGCGAGTCGGGGATCCTTCATCACTTTCGCGTTTACCCGATCGCGATGCTTGCGCGATTTATAAACGATCCAGGAAAAGACCACCGTTTCTCCGCGTTTGAGTTTGACGCTTTGCGGAAACGACGTGTACTTGCCCGGCTTGACGTCGTCCGCTACGCACTCGGTGTATTCGAGGGCACCGTGCTCGCGCCATACCTTGCCTGAAATTACGGACATGCGCCGGTACGCGGCCAGTTTCTTTTTCGGCACCGGAATTACAAAGCCATCGACATACTTTGCCATTGGAAAACTCCTGATTGTGACCGGCACCATACTGGCGCGGGGACATTTGACGGGCAATACCCATAGTAGCTCCGGATCGCTGCGGCCCTGTTATCGAGCGCCAGGGAAGCAATTGGTCACAGACCCGCCCGGGGCACTTTGCTAAACTTGGGCTACTTCGCTGGTGGAATCCCGAATCATGGCTCGTCTGGTAAAAATCCTGCTCGTAGGCTTGGCTGCGCTGGTCGGTATTGCTGTCATTGCGGCGGCGGCGCTCTATCTCTTTTTCGATCCGAATGACTTTCGCGACGAGATCTCCGCGGCGGTGAAGGAGTCCACCGGCCGGGATCTGGTCATCGAGGGCGACCTGTCCTTGAGCATCTTCCCGTGGATCGCTGTCGAAATCGGCAAGACCCGGCTCGGCAATGCCGAAGGCTTCGGTGACAAACCATTTCTCAGTTTCGAGCAGGCGCGCCTTAGCGTGCGCCTGATTCCGCTGGTGTTGCGGCAGGACATTGCGGTTGGCACAGCGTCGCTGGCGGGGCTGTCCGTCAACCTGGCGGTGGCGAAGAACGGCCGCAACAACTGGGATGACCTGGCGGCCGGTGAAACGGCAACGGCCGAGACCGCCGACTCCGGTGACGTCGGTGCCGGGACACTCGACGTTGCGAACGTCAGCGTCGAGGGTGCACAGCTTTCCTATATCGATGCACAGGCCGGCAGCTCGGTCGAACTATCCGGATTGTCTTTCAACACCGGTCGAATTGCGGCCGGGTCGCCCTTTGATTTCGAGGCGGCGTTTGGTTTTCTATCGCAGCCGGGGAACATCGGCGGTGAACTCGATATCCGCGGTACCAACACCCTCGGTGAAGATTTCGGCAGCGTCACCGTCGATGGGCTGAACGTGTCCGGTACACTGACCGGCCTGGTAGAGCAGCCAACGACGTTCAATTTCGATGCACGTCAGATCGTCGCGGACCTGAATGCCAGCAAGCTGACCCTCGGTGAAATGGACATGTCGATATTCGGGCTCGGCGTGTCTGCGACGGTCGAACCGTTTTCCCTGGAAGGTTCACCGCTCATCAATGCGTCCGTTCGCGTGGCGGATTTCTCGCTGAAGGAGCTGATGCAAACCTTTGGCACCGAGCCGCCAGCGACCGCCGATGCGCAGGCACTGCAGAAAGTGGCGTTCACCGCGAATGCGGCGATCGGTGAAAAGTCCATCGACCTGAAGTCGATGTCCATGACACTCGATGACACGACCATGACCGGTACCCTGTCGCTGCCGATGACCGAGAATGGCACCATGCGTTTCGATCTGGCGGCGGACCAGATCAATCTCGACGCGTACATGGCACCGGCCGATGAAACGGCCGCAGCGGCTGCGCCAGGCGAGGCCGTCGACATCGAGATTCCCGTGGACATGATTCGTGCGCTGAAGGCGAGCGGCAAGGCGCGGCTGAAGCAGGCGACGCTGTCCGGAATGGTATTCGAGAATCTTGAACTCGGTCTCGAAAGCGCGGGTGGAAAACTGCGCCTGTATCCTGTTGCTGCGGAATTGTTCGAGGGGACCTATGCCGGCGACGTGAGGATCGATGCATCGGGCGAGGTTCCGTCTGTCTCGGTCAACGAAAAAGTGGATGGCGTCAGTCTGACGCCACTCGCCATCGCGATGTTCGACAATGACAAGGTGAGCGGCACGATTCGGGGATCGTTTGTATTGTCCGGTGCTGGAGCGACCTTGTCCGCTATCCAGCGCGATCTCGACGGCAACCTGTCCTTCGAGCTGCTGGACGGTCAGATCAACGGCACCGACCTGTGGCATCAGATTCGCTCGGCGCGGGCACTGTTCCGTGGCGAGCAACCACCGCCAGCCCGTGTTCCGCCCCGCACCGAGTTCTCCTCGATCAGGGTCAGCGGCCCGGTGCAGAACGGCGTCTTCTCGAACAACGATTTCCTCGCCGAACTGCCGTTTCTGCGCATGACCGGCAACGGTTCGGTGGACCTGGCCGCGGCAACCCTGGATTACTCCATGCAGGCGCGGGTGATCGACCAGCCGGAATTTGCCGGCGACGTCAGCGCGGAGGAATTGAGTGATTACACGAAGGCCGTCATTCCGCTGAAGATCAGCGGGCCGCTCGCGTCGCCCTCGATCAAACCCGACGTCAATGCGATGCTGCGCAAGGAACTCGAGAAGAAGGGCAGCGAGCTGCTGGAAAAGTTGCTGGGCGGCGAAAAGAAGCCCGCCGAGGGTGAAGCGCCGGCCGATGAGCAACCAGCCGAGGAGAAGTCGGCTGAAGAGCAGGTCAAAGACAAACTGAAAGACCTGTTCCGCAACTGAGGCAATGCAAGTGAATTTCGGACATTTTCTGCGCCTTGCTGCAGCAGCGATCTTGCTGGTGTCACGCGTCGTGATTTCGGCAGAACTTCGCGATGTCGTCGTCGAGAAGGAGGAAAAGCGCTACCGGCTGACGTCTGAAACACGCTTCGACACCAGTGCTGCCGACCTGTATCGCGTCCTGACCGACTACGACCTGTTCACCGAGTTTTCCAGCGTGTTTGTCGAATCGCGGAATCTCCGGGCGGCGGCGAACGGCAAGCCGAGATACTTCACACGCATGGAAGGCTGCGTGCTGTTGTTCTGCAAGTCCTTCGTGCGCATAGGCGAGCTGACGCTGACCCCACATAAAGAGATCATTGCGACGGCGGATCCGAAACAGAGCGACTTCAACTACAGTCGCGAGCGTTGGCTATTGGTAGCGGACGGTGATGGAGTGCTGCTCAAATACGAGTTCGAACTGGAGCCCAGTTTCTGGGTGCCGCCAGTCATCGGTCCCTACGTCATGAAGCGAGCACTTCGATCCGGCGGTGCTGACGCGGTTGATCGCATCGAAGCACTCGCACAAGGCAAGAAACCGAAACGGTGATACGTGCCTGCATTCAGTGATCTCATTCTTGCCTGGTTCGACAGAAACGGGCGCAAGGATCTGCCATGGCAGCGCGAACCGACGCCGTACCGCGTCTGGGTTTCCGAAATCATGTTGCAGCAGACACAGGTGGCGACGGTCGTTCCGTATTTTCAGCGCTTCATGCAATCGTTTGCCGATATCGGGTCGCTGGCGAATGCGGCTATCGATGAGGTGTTGCTGCACTGGTCCGGTCTCGGTTATTACGCCCGCGCGCGCAATATGCACAAGACCGCACAAATCCTTCGCGACGACTTTGCCGGGCAATTGCCAACGGATATCCAACAACTGATCGCATTGCCGGGCATAGGGCGGTCGACGGC
>JAHKKM010000171.1 GCA_020027645.1 Pseudomonadota bacterium | reverse complement strand
AAACCCGCTCCGATGGAGAAATCCGCAGCACGATCATTGAGCCCCAGTGAGGCGTTCAGATCAAGTTGCATGTTCGCCCGGCGCAACCAGAGTATGCCACCGTTCAGGTTGTGCACCGAGCCGCCGTCCTCGGGGACGGTGGCCTGCCACTCGGCGTAGGCACTGGTATCGTTCTTCAGCGCGAAACTCATGGCCAGTCCGTTCTCAAACGTGTAATCGTCATCGGACTTCGAAATCAGCGCGGTGCCAAAGAAGCGCGAGTGCGCCCAGGCGACACCAATCGACGGGTCGTAGCTGTCACTGCTGAACTCGTCGTCACCCACCGGCAGCGTCAGGCCGGCAAAGAAAGCCATCGGCGTCGCCGCGTTTTCGTCGGCTACCTGGATTTTGACGCCGATGGTCGCATCGTTCATGCCGCTGTCCGAATTGTTGCCGTTATCTCGCCAGGACAATCCCGGCCACCCGAATTGCAGTTCGATATCGTCGCTCATGCCGTAACGCAGCAATGCCTGCGGCAAGGTCTGCAACTCGTAATCGGCGCCATCCGAGTCATTCGTGTAATGGTAGCCGGTCTCGATCTGCCACACGCCCGGTGACAGAACGTACGGTGTCGTACTGAAACTCGGGCGCTCGGTGGTCAGGCGCTCCGTAGTCATGGGCTGTACCGATTGCGCGGCAACATTCTGCGCACTGAGCGCTGCATTTGCGACAAGACAGCAGACAAAAACTTTTCGCATTGTTCAATCCTTGCTATCGCTGGTATTTCTATTGCTGGTATTGGCATCCGGGGCAGACTGCTCTGCGGCAACCGTGTCCGCCTCGTGAAACAACCAGCGCTCCAGCGGACTCTTCAACACATATGTGAACACTACGTACATTGCGCCGAGAATGACAAAACCCCAGGGGGGCGAGAAACGAATGAAGTGCACTGGCCAGATCAGTGCATTCACCGTGTTCACCAGCGAATCGACGGTAAATCGCAGCAGGAAATGAATCAGTTGCCCGGTAAAAAAGCCGGTAATGCCGTCGCTGGAGGACAATTGATCGACCAGCGTCGTAAATTCCAGCCAGACAAACACGACCACAAATCCACAGGCATAAAGGCCGCCGCCACGCGCATCCCACACCTTGCGAATCCAGCGCCGCATGACGATCCACATGGCGGAGGGAAAAGACCGGGGCTCGGTTACCAGAACTCGGCCGAGATCAGCGGATTCCCGCGCCCGATCGGTCAAGCGCTGAACATATGACGGTTTATGCTGACGCTTGCCGGAAGGTCCTGGTTGCTGCGGACGTTTGCCGATGGCCGTCGTCCTCTTAGGTGTTGCCTTGCCGCCATCACCACCGCGGCCGGCGTTACTCAGTTCTTGTCGAGCTTGGTGATCTTCGATCCTTCCAGTGTCAGGTTGTACATCAGGCCCTTGGAACCGAAGATAAACCCGACCACCGGGTCCTTGATGTTATTGGTGTCTATGGTCTTGCCCACGCCGACATCGACCAGCGCGACAGAACCATCGATGCCGACACTCCAGCCGTCACTGCTGGTGAACTTGTCCAGCGCTTCCTTGGTCATGAACGCGATGATGATCGACTTCGCCTGGGCGCCAAGCTGAAAGCCGATCGAGCCGCTCACGGTCCGGTAATAGCCAGAGGACGCACCACCGATGCGCAATGCACCGTCACCCGCTTCTCCGCCGACACCGAATCCGACCTTTATGACGCGCGGAAACACCAGGTAGCCCGCGGCCTGGTTCAGAAATACTTCCGATCCGTCGACCTGCTCGGCAAAGACCTTCAGGGTTTCGGCTACCTCAATATCCATCTCAGCAGCGGTGGCCGCGAATGCAGCAGCTGGCAAGCCCAGCACGACGATTGCCATCGACATAACTATTTTCCGGCAAATGCTGTTCATGATTTTTCCCTTTTCAACTCGTTCGCCCGGAAGCGAGGGCGGCAATGATAACGCAGTCACGGCACCCAGGAACAACCGTCGCATTTTGCGGACAGTGAGCTAAAGCTACGCTGAATCCGCCGAATTAGAAGGGAATTAGAGTGAATTAGGGTGACAGTAACCTTAATTGGCGAACTAAGATTCTTGCCTCTCTGATTGGCCATATCGCCAATTAAGGTTACTGTCACCCTAATTAATTAAGGTCACTGTCACTCTAATTCCTGTCACTCTAATTCTGTCGCGGTGCCGGGCATCAGTGTGGGAGGGATGGGTGCGCGGCGGCGGTTCGGCTGTGGCGGGTAGTTTGCCGCAAGGTAATCGAGTATGCCGTTTTCGGTCGCCGCATCGAACTGCCAGAGATTCTGCGTGGCCTGCATCCAGCGTATGGTGTCGAGCCAGGTCTGCCGGTCCGCGCGCTGACCGGTCACCAGTGCATGCGAGTGGCAGCCGCCGCAGTGCGTGCGAACCAGTTCCCAGCCGGGCGCAATCGCCAGGCCGCTGGCCTCATCGACGGTCGCCGCCTGCGTTTGCGCAATGCCAAGAGCCAGAAGCATTGCCAGTTTGCGCGCTGTTCTCATGCTGTGACGGCAACCGCGATCCGGTGGCAGGCATTATTCAGGTAGCCCTCCGGATTCCAGCCGGGCAACACCATCGGTTGCGATTTTCCGTCGGAATCGACCGCCCTCGCCCAGATTTCGTAATAGCCATCCTGCGGAAACGTAACTGTCGCCGACCAGCGCTGCCAGGCAAGCCGGTTGGCGGGCTTTTCGAGTTTCGCCCGATGCCAGGTAGCGCCGAAATCCATCGAGGTATGCACTTCGGCAACGCGCAGATCGCCGGCCCAGGCATGGCCGCGTACTGCCAGCGCCGAGCCGAGGCCGTGCGATATCCCGGACTTCGGAAAGGTCACCAGCGAGCGGACCGGCATCGAGCCGATGATGCACATGTTGTCGTTTTCGACCTTTGCTCCCGGCGCTACCGGTTTGCAGGGCAAGCGGTATGAGAGGCCCAGCATCTTTTCACCGTCGTGCACCTTGTTGCGCACCAGGATGCGCTTCAGCCACTTGCCGCTCACCGATGCCGGCCAGCCGCCACACACCATGCGCAAGGGGTAACCGTGCAATGGAGGCAGGGCTTCGCCGTTCATCGCCCAGGCGATCATCGATTCCTTCTCTATGGCCTTGTGCAATGGCACGCCCCGGGAAATCGCCTGCTTCGACGGATCACCGGACAAATGTGCGTCTGCTCCTTCATAGGCAACGTACACCGCATCTTCGCCGACACCGCAGTACTTGAGCACATCGACGAGTCGCACGCCGGTCCATTCCGGGCAGCCAATGGCGCCCGTGGTCCACTGGTTCCCCGTCGCCGGCGGATAGAATTCGGATCGTCCGTTGCCCGCGCATTCGATCTGCAACTGCAGCGTCTGCGCCGGAAACTTCGATTTGAGATCGGCAACAGTGAACGATTGCGGCCGCGCGCAGGATTCGCCGGCCACTTCCAGTACCCAGCTGTCGGCAGCGATGCCGTCAAGCGCCGGGGGCACCCCGTTGTTGCGCACGAACAGGTGTTTCGCGGGTGTCACGCGATCATCCAGCAGGTGTGCCGGCGTCTCCGCATTCAGCGGCCGGTCGTTCAGTACGATCAGCCCCGATTTGCCCGGAATCTCGAACGGCACATCGGATTGCGCGAGTGCCGCCGGTATGAGTCCACCGGGCAAGAATTCGGCGAAAGGAATGGAGGCGCCGATCGCTGCCGACATGGCAGCAAGCCCACTGCCTTTCAGAAAGCCGCGGCGGGAAAGCGGATCGGTTGTTCGTCCCCACAGCAGTTTGTCAGCCGCCAGGGGGTCGTTCGCATACAGCTCGTATAAACCGCGTGTACGTTTCATTGATGCCCCCGATTCAGGCGTAAATTTTTTCCGCGGATGTCATGAACGCCCGCAGCATGTGGCGGATCGTTTCACCCAGCTTCGCCGCTGTTACCGCATCATAACGCAAGGATTTCTCATCCATGTAGCAGCTCTGCACCAGCTCGAGCTGTATGGCGTGCACATCATTGGCCGGGTCACCGTACTGCCGGGTGATGTAGCCGCCCTTGAACCGGCCGTTCAACACCGAAGAGTAGGACGATTCCTCGGCAACGGCCGCTACAGCCACTTCCATTTCCCGGGCGCAGCTGCGTCCGCCATTGGTACCAATATTCAGGTCGGGAAGACGGCCGGAGAATAGCAGCGGCACCTCACCAGGTATCGAATGTGCATCCCACAACAACACGTAACCGAAGCGCGCCTTGATTTCAGCGAGGGTTGCTGCAATTTTTTCATGGTACGGACGCCAGTAAGCGTGAATGCGCCTGAGCTTCTCCCGTTCGTCCGGGATTTTATCGGCCAGGTACAGTGCTTCGCCGGAAAAACTCGCCGCCGGGCAAACGGACGTCGAAAACTGTCCCGGATAAAGCGCCTCGTCGCTCGCCGATCGATTCAGGTCGACGACGTATCGCGAGTAATTGGCAGACAGCACGCCGGCACCGAGTTCCCTGGCGAATGCGTACAAGCGATTGACGTCCCAGTCGGTATCGGGAATCGCACGGCCGATCCTGGTCATGCCTTGCGAAATCTCCGGCGGGATGTAGCGGCCATCGTGCGGAATACTGATCAGGAGCGGCGCACTGCCGGCCGAGGACGCAAACACCTCTGTCATCCGGCAAAACTCGGCAGGATGGATTTCGCGCAGTCGAGGAATCGGCCACCGTGAATCATTGCAGTCACTTTTTCGAAGTCGGCCGACATCGAACGATCCTTTGTGTACGGCTTCGAAACCTTGCGCAGCTCGGCAATGACCGCTTCCAGTTTCTTCGAACTCGTCTCCGGATGATGAAATTCGATGCCCTGCGCTGCCGCCAGCAATTCGATTGCAACGATATGCGCGGTGTTATCGAGCATTGCATGCAGGCGATTGGCCGCGAAGGTCGCCATGCTCACATGATCTTCCTGGTTCGCCGAGGTCGGGATGCTGTCGACGCTCGCGGGGTGCGCCAGCGATTTGTTTTCCGAGGCCAGTGCGGCAGCGGTCACTTGCGCCATCATGAAGCCTGAATTCAGGCCGCCTTCGCGGACCAGGAACGCCGGCAAGCCGCTTAAGTGCGAATCGATCAGCAATGCGATACGTCGTTCGGACAATGAACCGATTTCGGCGATCGCCAATGCCAGGTAGTCGGCAGCGAGTGCAACCGGTTCCGCGTGGAAATTTCCACCGGATAGAACCGCGTTGCTCTCGGCGAAGACCAGCGGGTTGTCGGTGACGGCGCCGGCCTCGGTATGCAGTACACCGCAGACATGGCGCACGACATCGAGGCAGGCACCGGCCACCTGCGGCTGGCAACGAATCGAATAGGGATCCTGCACGCGCGGGCAATCGACATGCGAGGCGCGTATTTCGCTGCCCTTCATCAGATCCCGCAAGACCGATGCCACGGCGCCCTGCCCATGATGTCCGCGCAC
>JAHKKM010000170.1 GCA_020027645.1 Pseudomonadota bacterium | reverse complement strand
TTGCAAGGTTCTGCGTATACAGGCGGATCAACGAGTCCAGCGAATTGATAACAAAAACGATTCCGACAAAGACCATGGCCCAGCGCCAGTATTTCCCGACCTCCAGGTCATGGCTGAAATAAAAATACAATACCGAAAACCAGATGGCGATCGGGATCGAGGGTATGACCAGCAATGCCACGAGCAATTGCCGGGTCGTCAGGCCGCCGACAAAACGCGCAACGAATTGACCGATCATGATGCTCCAGGCGAACCACCAGTAAAGGTAAAACTGGTGATAGTCCGTAATCGGCGTAACGAATCGATGAATGTTCTTGAAATAACTGCCGATTTCCGCCATGGAGTTCGCGAGACCGGAAGCTCCCATGCCCGAGACCAGCCAGATGAATACGATGAGTGCCAGGAAAAGCCAGATGGATGCCACGCTCAGCGCTTTGACATACCTGATTTCAGTACTGGTCATGGCCGCGAGAAGTATCACGACGGCGACCAGGCCGAATCGCTCTGGTTCATTGATGCCGGGAATGTAGCTTGGCAGGTATCTCAATAGCAGGTACGCGGTAAAGGCACAGGTGGTAATGACCACCAGGTTGTTGGCGTACTTGACGGCCGGAATCTCGAACAACTTCAGTTTCGGTTCGACGATGCAAAAATAGAAGGTCGTCAGAAAATAAAAGGTCCAGACGAGAAATCCCCAGAAACCGAATTCGATTGCCAGCGGGTTGGAAAATGCGTACGCCCGCTCGGTCGCATAGACCTTGAAATCCACCAACGGGAACATGATCAGCCCGACGTCGAGCCCGGACGTAAACAGAACCGCCATGAAGGTAAAAAGCGAGACCGGCGTGCTGCCAGTGCAGACGACACTGCCCCAGCGGGTTGCCAGGGCCAGGATTGTCAGCAATACGATGACGCTCGCCACTGACAGTATGACTGTCACTTATCTCGATCCTTTTCCTGGCCGAGCGGAAATACAGCACTGGATTCTGGCAGGGGACAGCAAAGTCTGTTGCGCTACAGCGCCGTCAGGCATGCGAGGCGCGAAGAGGGGCGTCGTTTGCTACGCCCCTCATACGCGTCCTGTGTCGTTGATCCGCGTCAGTCTCCGAACTTTTGCGAAAACTTGAGACCGATAGTCATCGGCCTTGCTTTTACGCCGTAGTTCTGAATACCGCAGGTTGACGTGGGGCACTCCGAGACCTTGTACATCGGAGCATCCTCGCCCGTCGCGTTCATGATGAACAATTCCACCGCCCAGGATTCTTTCCCTATGCCGGCGCTAAGATCGACGAACAAATTCGCTGGCACATCGCCCCGGATGGCGTTGTCCGCCTGGTTCAGGTCCGAGCCACGGCTGCCTTCGTAGGAAATCGCACCCTGCACATGGGCCTCGAAGTTGCCCAAAGGAAAGAGGTACCGGGCGATCGTATTACCCTTGAAATTGGCGGTTACCGGCAATGAGGTCCCTGCCGTCGCCCAGGAAGTCAGGTCGTCATTGCAACCCGGGCAGTAATCGTCCTGCAACTCGGTATCGTAATAAGCTGCCGCCGCCGATATCGTCAGATCGTCGATAGGACGCCAGAGCAATTGCATTTCCGTTCCAAGGATTTCCGCCGACGGGCCATTGGCAACCTGCGTGATGCCGTTGAGACCCGTAAAGGACACCTGGAAATCATCCCATTGTTCCAGGAACACCGCAGCATTGAACTGCATGCGGTTGTCCAGCCATTGGGTTTTCCATCCAGCCTCCCAATTGGTCAGGAAGTCCGATACATAATTTCCGGCGAACGGATTTCGCTGGACGCCGCCGGGACGGTAACCTTCCGACCACGTCGTATAGACCAAAGACTCGTCAGACGCCTGCCAACTCAGATTCACGCGAAAGATGCTGTCGCTTTCCTTGATTCCCTTGTCAACATTCTGGCACGGGGCATCATCCTTGAAGTCCGTCTGCCCACCCGGAAACAAATTGCACTGGGCCTCACCGCTACTCCCCCATCCTGCGTTGATGAATCCCTGGCCAAATCCGAAGAATCCGTCGATCTCGACTTCGGGTTCGAAGTAGCGGGCTCCCACGGTCAGCTCTACGGCGTCCGTGATGTCGAAGGCCACCTGACCGAATACGGCCCGGTCCGAGTCGTTTCGGTCCATGCTGTTCATGTACACGGTGTTATCGAACCGCGGGCTGGCTCCTCCGTTCATCTCCATGGCATCCGCGAGGCCCTCGACCAGCCAATGCTGCTCGAAGTCGTGGTACTGCTCCTGCCAGAAAAATCCAAGCATGGCGCGGACGCGATTTTCCTGTGATGTGCTGATGCGCAGTTCGTGGCTTTGCTTCTCGTAGTGGTCATCGTTGGTAAAACGTGCTGCCGGGGAAATCCGGGAGCCAGCCTCGTCATCGAACTGGTTCGGAAAGTCCCGGGGGCCAGTGTTGGCATAATGCAAATCGGCAAAAAACCCGGTGCTGTAGGCGGTGTCATACCAGTACGAGTAGTCCGAGTAATCAAACGATCCATCGACGTCACGTTCAAGGTAGTTACCCGAGTACACCAGGTCGAAGTTGGCGATCGTACCCTCGATGGTCAGCCCCACCTGATACCACTCGTCGTTGGAATATTCCTGCTGAAAATGCGTGACCGCGTAATCGCCGGCAACGAAACTGCTGAGATCGTCGCCCCAGGATCCCTCGTTTTCCTGCTTCTGCACTTGTGCCGTTGGCGTCAGGGTCCATTCGTCATTCAGGTCGATGCGCAATGCAGCGCGGGCACCAACAGTATCGATCGTGTTGTAATTGTCCTCGGCAAATTCGTCATTGTCGATGTCGATGTCATCAACGCTACAATCCAAATCACCCACAGACACACCGCACAGATTGTCAGGATTGTCCGGGTCTGGTGAGGCCGGGTCCGCGACAAACTCTATGCCCGGAAAGATGCGGTGACCGGCCACATTGTCGATCCAGCCTGCGTCATGACGCGCCCAGCCGACCAGCCGTACGGCCGCATTGTCGCTGATCGGCACATTGACAAATCCTTCCAGCACGTAACCGGTGTCGTCATTGTCAACGATATTGCCTTCCACGGCGTAACCTGCAGCAAATCCGGACGCGTCAGGCTTGTTGGTGATGATGCGAATGGTGCCGGCCTGCGAACTCGCACCGTACAAGGTGCCTTGCGGGCCGGCGAGCGCCTCCACGCGTGCGATGTCGTACATGTGCACATCGAGGTTGCCCTGGATGGTGGTAATCGGTTGCTCATCGAGGTACATGCCGACGCTGGGCTGCGAGGTGGTTGCCTGGCCATCGCCGCCAGTCGCTACGCCACGCATGTAAACCTGGGTGAAGCCGGAGCCAGCACCAATGCTGGGTGTAATGGCCACTGTCGGCAGCACCTGCACGTAGTCTTTGAAGTTCTTCACGTTCAGCTCGGTCAGCGTCTTGTTGCCGAGCGCCTGGATGCTGATCGGAACGTCCTGCAGGTTTTCCTCGCGCTTCTGCGAAGTCACAATGATTTCTTCGATCCCCTGCTCCTGGGCGGTCACGACCGGGCTCGCCAGCGCCAGCATGATAGCGGCTGCTACCGGTGTTCTTGCGAAGGAGTGTGGGACATTTCTTGGTAGGGAAACGCGCATGACGGATCTCCATTTATTTGTCCAGCCGCGTCAAGACTACAATGGAAACCCGCTCAGCGTAAAGCACCGGATGGAAGCGTTGCCACGACGCAACAGCGGCGAGCAATCCGTCCGTACTAGCAAAATCAACGACAAAAAACTGGAATCAGATCTCGCGATTGGCAATCGAATCAGCGGAAACAATCAGCACGCAGGAGCATCCGGATATGCGTCCAGCATCGGCCCCAGTAATGCCTTCAGCGGGTCCAGCCACTGCTCATAGTTGCGCCATTGTTCGATCCCATCCCGGTATATGGGTTGACGCACCTGCTCGGAGCTGGCGGTGCGTACCGGTCGTTCGTTTTCAAAGAAACGCAGGCAGGCTGGTTCAAAAGGCAAACCGCAGTAATTCAGCAAGCTTCGTACCACCGCTTCGGTATCCTCAACGGTACGCTCATAGATGACACGATGGATGCGTCCTGGCAAAACCTGGTCAAAGTGTGCCATCAGCTCAACGTAGTCCCGATAGAAACGACCCATGTCATTGAGGTCGTAACTGAAACTTTGTCCACGAGCGTAATGTTGCTTGAAGTTCGAAAAGCAGCAGCTCAACGGATGGCGCCGCGCATCGATGATCTTTGCGTTCGGCAATACCAGCTGAATCATGCCGATGTGTAAAAAGTTGTTCGGCATCTTGTCGATAAAAAACGGCCGATTGGTCTTTCGGTGCACGCGCGTGCGCTCGATGTACTGTTCTCCGAGCTCGCGCAATTCCGTGGCGCTCTTGGTGGCGAGCACCTCGGCATAAACGGCGATCTCGTCCGAATCGGCCTGCGCACGCAGATCCTTTGCCAGGGAAATGACGTCCGGCAACTCCATAGTTCCTTCTACCGACGGGTGGCTGGACAGTACCTGTTCGAGCAAGGTCGATCCCGAGCGTGGCATGCCGACGATGAAAATCGGATCCGGTGCAGCACATCCGGATCCTGCACGCTGCTCGAAGAAATCACGGCTGAAATTCTCCTTCAGGCGCTTGCACCGCATGGTGTTGAGCTCGGCATTGTAGCGGCTGCCGGCGCGGTGCAGCGCATTGCCCTTTGCATACTGTCCGAACGACTGTGCGTAGTCACCGGCGTCCTCATACGCTTTTCCGAGAGCGAAATGGAAGTGCAGGCGATTCACGTCATCGAGCTCAGGCTGAGCAAGTTTCGCGTGCATTGCCGACACATCATCGGCGGTGAAACGAAAGGTCTTGAAATTGGCCAGGCTCCAGTAGGCCTCGCCAAAAGCAGGATCACGAGCGATGCTCCGGCGATATGCGTCGATGCCTTCTTGCTGGCGTCCCTGTGTTTTCAGCACATGACCGTAACTCAGCCAGACCTTGGCATTGGCCGGGTACTCCGCGAGCAGTTCCGCGTACATCCGGCTTGACCGTTCGTACTCACCGATCCTGCTGAGAATCACCGCACACAAGTTGCGATAGCTCGGGTTGCGGGGTTCGACGGCCAGCAAGCGTTCTATCTCGACCAATGCTTTGGCTGGATCATTCAGTCGAGACAACACGACAGCGTAATAATATCGGGCCTGCAACAGCGGATCGTGGGTCGCGCACTGGACATGCCGGGCGTATGCCGCGTCGCCGCCTGCCGAATCGCCGATCGCCAACAGGTGATCGGCGAGATGCCGCCAGACTTCGGGGTGGTCCGGCTTCAGGCTCACCGTTTTTTGCAGTGCCTGGATGGCCTCATCGCCGCGACCGACGCCGGCGAGCGCCAGACCGTGCTCGAAATGTGCGGCAGCCCATTTGGCTTGCCCTTTCAGCAATGGCTCCAGCAGGTCCAGTGCAGCCCGCGGATTCCCTGTGCGGCGCCGGGCTGTGGCCAGCAGCAAGATCGCGGGCGGGTATTTCGGCACAACATTCAGGATTTCCTGGGCTTGCTCGGCGGCCAATGCAGGATCGGCGTCGAGCAGGCGCGACGCGTGCGCCATGGCGACATCCAGTGGAGCCAAAGGATTGCTTGCTTCGCTCACAGTACGAGATTTCCGTGCAGCGCCAGCGAGGGTGAGTTATTTTTCATTGCCCGGCTGCTCGCATCCTGTTCAACTGGCAATGATTCTATGCTCATGCCTCAGGCCGGACAATGCAAAGGCAAGTGAGTCGACGTGCATGCGATAGAATTCCCTTTCTTTAGTGTACGTACTGGAGTATCCGGGCGATGATTTTCTGCAAGTCAGCGTGGTCCCATCTGGCGGCGATGTTTTGCGGCGATCGCTTGCGTCGATGCCTGGTGTTCGGCATTTTTCTCCTGGTTTTCGGCTCAGCACAAGCGAGGCCCGAACATGCAGACCTGCTGGATCGTCTGCTGGACGTGCGCGAGGCAATTCTTACCAGCGGTGCGCCGGCTGACGCTGCATTCATTACTGTTTGGGACTTTGACGGCACGATACTGGACGGCGATTGCTCGGAGGGCTTGCAGCGCGACGGACGGATGGTCTATCCCGGGCTTGCCGAGCTTTCTATCGAACACGGACTGTCCGCACTGTACTCGAACAAGGGCGGATTCCAGGCATTTTGGGATGACTACACGATGCTCGACGAACGCATCGGACACTGGATCTCATACCCGTTTTTTCTGCAGATGCTCCGTGGCGCCCGCGCTGATCAGCTGTCGGACCTGGCCGCACAAAGCTTCGAGACCCTGTACCGTTCACACTACTTCGCGACTTCCGTGAATATCATTCGCGGCCTGCAAGCCGCCGGCATCGAAGTGCACATCATTTCGGCCAGTGCCGAGCGCTTTGTGCGCGGCGCCGCAGCGACTCTTGACCTCGAACCGGAGCGCATCAGCGGCATCCGCGTGATCGAGCGCGATGGCCTGCTGACTGAGCAACTGATTTACCCGGTCACCTGGGCGGATGGCAAACGGCAACGCCTGCAGGACTTACTGCAGAGCCGCGCCACGCAGCAACCCGGCAAAGCGGTTTTTGTGATCGGCGGTTTTGGCAACAGTTACAACACCGACGGCCCGTTCCTGGCGTGGATTGCCAGGCAATCCCTGCCGGCCGGGAAACCCGTGGTCGTAATTATCAATGGCGGTACTTCACCGGAGGAGT
>JAHKKM010000169.1 GCA_020027645.1 Pseudomonadota bacterium | reverse complement strand
CACGCGCGGGCAATCGACATGCGAGGCGCGTATTTCGCTGCCCTTCATCAGATCCCGCAAGACCGATGCCACGGCGCCCTGCCCATGATGTCCGCGCACGCTCTGGATGCGTTCATCGAACGGTGTGTCGCTGCCCTTGATGGCATCCGACGCCATCGCGCCGGCAGCAAGCGACGCCGCCAGAATATTCTCCGTGCGGAATACCGCCGACAGTGCCAGCGCTGTCGAAACCTGGGTGCCATTCAGCAGCGCAAGACCTTCCTTCGGCGCCAGTTGCAGTGGATCGAGACCGACACTGGCCAGGGCTTTCATGGCCGAAACCGTTTTTCCGCTGACGCTGGCCTCGCCGTAACCGAGCAGCACGCCGGCCATGTGCGCGAGCGGCGCAAGATCGCCGGATGCGCCGACCGATCCCTTGGACGGAATGGCCGGATAAACGCCACCGTTAACCAGTTTGCACAGCGCTTCGACCAGTTCGACGCGCACGCCGGAGTAGCCCTGCGCGAGCGCCGCTATCTTCATCACCATGACGAGGCGCACGCAATCGTCACCGAGTCGCGGACCGACGCCTACAGCGTGCGAGCGAACGAGATTTTCCTGCAATTGCGCGAGGTCGCTGTCGCTGATGCGCACCTGTGCAAGTTGCCCGAACCCGGTGTTCACGCCATACACCTGCTTGCCGCCGGCGATGACTTTCTCGATCTGCGCCTGCGATTCGCGGATACGCTTCTTCGCCGCTGCACCCAGCGAAACCTCGACCGGGCCTTCCCAGGCTGCCCGCCATTGCGCAAGCGATATCGCGTCGTTGTTAATGATGATTTTCATCGGCGTAGTTTTCTCCGGACGAGTTTGAGTTTTCAAGGAGTAGGCATGCCTGGCCTACAGGCGAAGATCATGATTGCCGGCAACATGCCGGCGTGTGATGCCGGGAGACGGCGACACGACGGTATGCCTTTCGAGCGAGTTCGGTTTTCCGAGCGAGAAAGGCATGGCGGCGTGGCGCCGTGTGCGTGAAAGATCATTTGCGAATCATCGGCAGGTTGAGCCCGTGTTCTCGTGCGCAGGCAATCGCGATGTCATAACCTGCATCCGCGTGTCGCATGACACCGCTTGCCGGATCGTTCCACAACACACGGCTGATGCGTTCATCCGCGTCTTTGCTTCCGTCACAGACGATGACCAGACCCGCATGCTGCGAGTAGCCCATGCCGACACCGCCGCCGTGATGAATTGACACCCAGGTAGCGCCGCTCGCGGTGCTGAGCAATGCATTCAGCAACGGCCAGTCCGACACGGCATCCGATCCGTCCTGCATTGCTTCGGTCTCACGGTTCGGGCTCGCCACCGAACCGCTGTCCAGGTGATCGCGGCCGATGACGATCGGCGCTTTCAGTTCGCCGCTTCGCACCATCTCGTTGAAGGCGAGCCCGAGCCGATCGCGCTGGCCAAGTCCCACCCAGCAGATGCGCGCCGGCAATCCCTGGAACTGGATGCGCTCGCGCGCCTTATCCAGCCAGTTGTGCAAAGGTGCATCGTCAGGAATCAGTTCTTTCACCTTCGCATCGGTACGGTAAATGTCCTCCGGGTCGCCGGACAATGCCGCCCAGCGAAACGGGCCGATGCCTCTGCAAAAAAGCGGTCGCACGTACGCCGGCACGAAACCGGGAAAATCGAAGGCCTTTTTCACGCCCTGGTCGAAAGCCACCTGCCGGATGTTGTTCCCATAGTCGAAGGTCGCCACCCCGCGCGACTGAAACCCGAGCATGGCCTTCACGTGCACCGCCATCGATTTCGACGCGGCGGCCGCGACTTCATCCGGATCGCTCACGCGTTTCGCTTTCCACTTTTCCACGCTCCAGCCGGCGGGAAGATACCCGTTCACCGGATCGTGCGCGGAGGTCTGATCGGTCAGCGCATCCGGATGCACGCCGCGCTTCAGCAAGCGCGTCGTCGATATTTTCCGCGCGCGTATCGAGATAGCCGGTTTCGAGGCGCTTGTCGATGCGATCGGACTGGCACTCGATTGCCAGCATCGATGCACCGGCCATGGTCGCCGCCAGCGGTTGCGCGCCACCCATGCCGCCAAGACCTGCAGTCAAAATCCAGCGGCCGGCGAGATCGCCGCCAAAATGTTGCCGGCCCATCTCGACGAAAGTTTCGTAGGTGCCCTGCACGATGCCCTGGCTGCCAATGTAGATCCAGGAACCCGCCGTCATCTGGCCGTACATCATCAGGCCCTTTCGGTCGAGCTCGCGGAAATGCTCCCAGTTCGCCCAGGCAGGAACCAGGTTAGAATTGGCAATCAGCACCCGTGGCGCATCGCGATGCGTGCGAAACACGCCGACCGGTTTGCCGGATTGCACCAAGAGCGTCTCGTTGTCTTCGAGTTTTTTCAATGTTGCGACGATGGCATCGAAGCACTCCCAGTTGCGCGCCGCCTTGCCGATGCCGCCGTACACGACGAGGTCCTCGGGACGCTCGGCTACCTCCGGATCGAGATTGTTCATGAGCATGCGCAGCGGTGCTTCCGTCAGCCAGCTTTTTGCCTGCAGCTTCGTGCCGGTCGGTGATTTGATGACTCTTTTTTTCATGGTGCTTGGTCCGGTGTGCTTTTTCGGATGCCGGGCGGCGTGTAATGACCGGTCAGCTCGAAGCGGCTGCCGGGATGATAGAGACGCGCAAAACTGACCGGCCGACCGTCCGACCAGGTGCGTCGAATCACGACCAGGCAGGGTTCGTGGTCCCCGAGCTGCAGGTGCTTTTGAGTCTCCTTGCTAGGCATGGCGGCGCGAACCTTGTGTTCCGCCTCCTGCAGCGGCGCGATGGCGCTGAGCCAGGCGCTCGGTGTTTGCCGGCAAAAGTCCTGCTTAAGACAATCCGGTGCAAACGAGGCAACGACAAAACGATCCTCGAGTTGTATCGGCACGTCGTTCTCGCGATGCACCAGTAGCAGGTGAAAAACCGGAGCGCCGCGATCGATGCGCAGGCTCTTGGCCATTTCATCCGCGGCACGCTCGTTCTGCTGCGTGATCACGGTCGCCGAGTGCCGGTGACCTCGCAGTGCGATTTCGTCGGCGATGTTTCGCACCTCGAGCACGTGCGATGCCGATTGCAGGTCCGCGACAAAGGTGCCGACACCGGCGACCCGCTCCACGTAACCTTCGTCATTCAATTCGCGCAGCGCGCGATTGGCGGTCATTCGCGAGACACCGGCCGAACCTACCAGGTCGTTTTCCGATGGCACTCGGTCGCGCGGTTTCAATTCACCGCGCGAGATCTGCCCGATGATCTGCTGCTTCAGTTGCTGGTAGCGCGGCAAGGCACTCATCTATTCGGTCCCGGTTTCCTGCAACAGGTCCCGGACCTCCTTGACATAGGCTGCGCGCGCGGACTCCGCATGGCGATGCCGGCCGTCGATCACCTGCCATTCGCCGTGCACCATGACGCGATCGATCGGCAGCGTGAATCCGGAAAACACCAGTGCGTCCAGCAGCGAGTCGTTGCCGTGGCCGGCGAGCATCGGGCTGTCGTCGTCGAGTACGATCAGGTCCGCCAGTGCGCCTTTCTCCAGCCGGCCGCTGGCCTGCCCGGTGGCAAGCGCTCCTCCGGCCGCGGCGCGCTCGAACAGGCTGCGCCCGGTATGCCGTTGCGACATTGCCGCGACATTGCGCTGTTCTGTGATCAGGCGTTGGCCGTATTCCAGCCAGCGCAGTTCTTCGAAGGGATTGATCGAAATCTGGCTGTCGGAGCCGATCGCGATATTGCCACCGTGCTGCAGCCAGTCGTGCAGGCGAAACAGGCCATCGCCGAGGTTTGCTTCGGTGCTCGGACAGAGGCAGACCACCGCACCGGTTCGGGCGAGTGCTGCCGTTTCCTCCGCATCCATGTGGGTCGCGTGCACCAGGCACCAGTTCGAGTCGAGCTCGTAATGCTCGAGCAGCCATTCGACCGGGCGGCGATCATGGACCGTCAGGCACTGCTCCACTTCGCGACGCTGTTCGGCAATGTGCAGGTGCATGGGTATGCGGGCTTTGTGCGCCACTGCCGCGATCCGGTCCAGCGATTCGCGGGTCACGGCTCTGAGACTGTGTGCACCAATTCCAATACTGATTGTGTCACCGGCGTACTTCGCCGCCTGTTTCTGGTGCTTCAGGAATTCGTCGATGGTCCGCGCAAAGCGCCGCTGTTCCGGTGCCGGTTCGGGTTCAGTGAATCCGGCGCGCTCGTACAACACCGGTACATAGCTCAAGCGAATGCCGCTGTCTGTTGCCGCAGCGACCAGCGCCTCGAGCATGGCCGTGCTGCTGACCGTATCGCCCGGTTCGTTGTGCAGGTAATGAAATTCAGCGACAGAGGTGTAACCGCTCGCGACCATCTCCGTGTAGGCCTGGCGCGCGATGATGTGCATGCGCCGCGCATCGATGCGGCCGGCCAGCAGATACATGCGGCTGCGCCAGGTCCAGAAATTGTCCTTGCCGGCCGGTGCTCGCCATTCGGTATGCCCGGCGAGCGCACGCTGGAATGCGTGACTGTGGGCATTGGCGAGGCCGGGAATGACGACACCGGCGCTGAAATCGGACGCTTCGGGTTTGGCGTCGGGTTCGACTGCCGAGACCCGCCCGGCATCGATGCGCAGCCGCACGTTCTCGGCCCAGCCGTTGGCCAGCAACGCTTTCCTGGCAAAAATCACCGTCATACGCTCCCCAAGACAGGTTGTATATACAGGCTAAAGCATGCTAGCGTGCTTTGCAATCCGGCCAGCAGAATCAAGCCGGTAGGGCCAGCAATAAGGGGCTGCGGCATGGCCGGATGGGAGCTGTTACTGACCGATGCGCGGATCGCGACCATGCGCCAGGGCGGCGGTCCCTATGGGATCGTCGAAGCAGCCGCTCTGGCAATTGCGGACGGCCGGATCGCCTGGCTCGGGCCGCAAAAGGACATGCCCAAGGTCGACGCCGCAGAAACGCGCTCCGTTAACGGCCAGTGGCTCACACCGGCACTCATCGATTGCCACACGCACCTCGCCTTCGCCGGCAACCGCGCCGAGGAATTTGCGAAGCGGCTTGCCGGCGCCTCGTACGAAGAGATCGCGCGCGGCGGCGGCGGCATCATGTCCACGGTGCGCGCAACGCGTGCCGCATCTGACGAAGAACTGCTCGAGCAAACCTGCCGCCGGCTGATGGCTCTGAAAAGCGAAGGCGTCGCCACGGTCGAAATCAAGTCCGGCTACGGACTGGATACGCAGAACGAATTGCGCCTGTTGAAATTGGCGCGCGCCGCCGGCGATGCCGCAGGCCTTTCCGTCAGCGCTACGTTCCTTGGCGCGCACACGGTACCGGCCGAGTACCGCGGCAGGACCGACGATTATCTCGACCTGGTCTGCAATGAAATGTTGCCTGCCGTGGCGGCGAATCGCCTCGCCGATGCTGTCGATGCCTATTGCGAGAACATTGCGTTTTCGCCAGCCCAGGTGAGCCGCGTATTCGAAACAGCGCGATCGCTCGGGCTCCCGGTGAAGCTGCACGCGGATCAGTTGAGTGACGGCGGCGGAGCGAAACTTGCTGCATCGTTCGCAGCACTCTCGGCGGATCATCTCGAATACACGTCGAACAGCGGGATCGCGGCACTGGCGAAAGCAGGCACGGTTGCGGTGCTGTTGCCTGGCGCTTACCTCACTCTTCGCGAAACACACCTGCCGCCGCTGCAAACTCTGCGTGAGCACGGCGTTGCAATTGCCATTGCCAGCGATTGCAATCCCGGCACCTCGCCGGTTTGCTCCCTGCTCTCCACGATGAGTCTCGCGACCAGCCTGTTTCGCTTAACGCCCGAAGAATGTCTTGCCGGCGTGACGCGAAACGCCGCGCAGGCGCTCGGCCTGTCTGCCGACCGCGGCACGCTGGAAGCCGGCAAACGCGCCGATATTGCGATCTGGGACATCGGCCATCCGCAGGAACTATCGTACTGGCTGGGACTGAATCAGTTGTCGGGCCTGCTCGTCGACGGCGAACAAGCGCTGGACTCGCATTCGACCTGACACTATCCTGCACCACCCTTCTCCTGGCTGATACACGGACTGAGCTTTGAACACCGGCCTTGCGGCGCGGCGCCGATTCGTACTGGTCCTCGGTTTGCTGACCGGGCTTGCGGCCGTGTCCATCGACATGAGCCTGCCTGCCATCCCGCAGATGGTGGACGCGCTGCATACGCGCATGTCGCTCGGTCAGCTGATCGTCGGCTTTTTCATGGCCGGACTTGCTTTGGGTCAGGTGCCGGCGGGTCTCCTCTCGGATCGCCTCGGCCGCATGCCGGTGCTCTATGGCGGCGTCGGCATCTTCACCTTGGCAGCGGTGCTCTGTTCGATCAGCAACAGCATCGAGCTGATGCTGGCCGCGCGGTTTCTGCAAGGGCTCGGTGCTTCGGTCGGCGTGGTCGTGGCGCGCGCCATCGTGCGTGACATCGCCAGCGGCAAGGAAGCGGCCCGGCTCATGTCGGCTCTTGTCATGATTTTCACTGCCGCGCCGATGCTCGCGCCGATCCTCGGCAGTTTCCTGGTCGACACCTGGAACTGGCGCTCGCCGTTTTTCGCCATAGCAATTTTCGGCTTTCTCATGCTCTACAGCCTGCACTCGATCCTGCGCGAAACTCACGTGCCGATCCGCGAACATCACATCCTGCGCCAGTTGTGGATGAGTCTCCGGGAGTTTTTCTCGCACCGTCAAAGTCTGCTCGGCGTGTTGCTGGTATTGCTTCCGGCGGCGGGATTCATGTCATTGATTACCGGATCATCGGCGCTCGTCATCGAGATCTACGCGTACCCGGTACAGGCTTTCGGTTTCATTTTCGCGTTGGCCGGGATATCCATACTCGGCGGATCGACACTGAACCGCCGACTGCTGCTGCGTTTCACCACCATGCAGGGTATCGGCATCGGCGCTGCATTGATGGGCATCGCATCCGTGCAGCTCTTGCTGATCGCATGGCTGAACGATGTCGCGTTCTGGTGGCTGTGGGGCAATGTCTGCCTGTTCCTGTTCAGTACCGGATTCCTGATGCCGAACGCCACTGCGCTGGCACTCGATCCAGTGCCCAAGATTGCCGGAGTTGCCGCATCGATCATTGGAACTGTGCAAAACGTTGCCGGTGCGGGCAGTGCGATTGCGAGCGGCATGCTCTACGACGGATCGATCCGCAACCTGGCTTTCTTCATGGGATTTTTCGGCATCGCGACCGGGGTCGTGTTTTTGCTGCGGCGGTTTATCGCGGGTCCCTAATGGAATTAGAGTGACCTTAATTACGGTGACAGTAACCTTAATTCGTCTGCGTTCATTTATTGCGTTACGGTTGCCGTACGAAATTAAGGTTACTGTCACTCTAATTCAGAGGAATTAAGGTTACTGTCACCGTAATTAAGGTCACGGTAATTCCGTCAGGATGTT
>JAHKKM010000168.1 GCA_020027645.1 Pseudomonadota bacterium | reverse complement strand
CTTGCCGTCGTCGGCACCGCTGCCGTGCAGATTGATGGTATTGCGCAGTCCTTCGCCCATGCCGGTCAAGTCCCACACCCGGCCGTCCTGCCCGCCGTCATTGTGGCAGGAGGCGCAACTCAAGTAACGGTCGAGCGCCAGGCGCGTATCACGCGCATCGTAAAAGAGCTGCTTGCCAACCAGCACCTGTGGGCTCAGGTTTTCGACTGCGACGGTCGAGACGTTCGCCAACAACGGGGCGTTCCAGAGACCGGTCTCCTTGAGATCGCCGAGGTCGTAGATACCGACCGAGCGATCCATGAAGTTATTGACAAAAAGTTTTTCTCCATCCGGCGACACGGTCACGCCTTGCGGCGCCCGGCCGGTATTGATGCGGAAGATTTCGTAGGCGCCGTGCGCATCGACCACCGCGATCTCACGGCTGGTCTCGAGGGACACGAACATATAAATACCGAGCGGATCGAAGGCGGCGGCACTGGCAATGCTCGAATCGTCAAAGTCGATGCGTTTGGCATAGGTCTCGTCGCCGGCCGCAAGATCGACGCTCGAGTTGATGTTGTCCTGCTTCGACGGCACCCAGGCAACGGTTCCATCCGGCGAGAGTTCGGCGGCGCCGAGGTAATTCGGCACACCGCTGCCCTGGTTTTCGGCATCCGACTTCGCACTGTGCTGCAACACAATGGTTTTGGTCAGTGTCAGGTTGGCACTATTGAACACCAGCAGCTCGCCGCCTTGCGGCACGCCGCCGATGTCCGACTGCACGGTAGCGGTTTCTTCACCAGGCTGCCGCGGTGTCACAAAGCGCGACACATACACCGCTGTACCGGCGGCGTTGATCGCGACATGACGCGGATTCGGGCCGGTGGCCGCAGACAACAGCATGCCACCGCTGGACGCATCCAGCTTCAATAGTTGGCCGGTGGCCTCGAGAGTGACATAGCTCTCGTTGGCTGCCGGCGAGAACACGACGCCGTACGGTGCCGATGCGCGTGGCATGGCAACCGTCTGCACGACGCCCAGCGTCACCGGATCAATGATGCTAATCGTAGCCGAACCCTTGTTCGTCACCCAGATTCGGCCATCGGGCGCCACAGCAACGGCGCGAGGAGCACTGCCCACGGAAACTTCCGCGAGTTTCGCGTTGCTCACAGCATCGATCGCCGTGACCGAGTTATTGTCCTGGTTTACGACCCAAACGCGGTCATTACCCGCACGCGTTTCGTACGCAATGTTGGACGAACTCCCCGGCTGGTTGGCGGTGAGCGGCAGGTGTATGGCCTGCACAAAAGTCTGGATATTCGGTACACCGAAAGCATCGTTGACCGTCAGCGTGACGAAATAGATGCCTGCTTCGGCAAACGCGTGGATGATTGAATTGCTGGACGTATACGCGGTCGCCGGCGTGCCGTCACCAAAGTCCCACTTGTACACGACGTTGACGCCGCCGGTCGCACTTGCACTATAAGTAACCTGCGTGCCGGCCAGGCGGGCTGGCTGCACGGGCATGGCGCTTACGGCCAGCGGTGCAGCCGTACCGATGTTCCAGGTGAAGTTCGCGGTATCGTCTTCGGTGCCATCGGTCACGGTTACAGAGGAGTTGTAACTGGTGGCCGTTGTCGGTGTGCCGCTGATCAATCCTGTATCGATATTGATCGTAAGTCCTGCCGGCAAATTCGTTGCGCTGTAGTCGAGGTCGTCGCCCGGATCGCCATCCGACGCATTGATCTGCAGGCTGAGCGGGATACCGACGATGCCTGACTGCGTACCCGGGTTGACGATAACCGGGGAGGAATTGATGCTGATCGGCGTAATCGCCGCCTGCCGGCATTGCACACCGAAGCTGTCGATCTGGCTTCCCGATCGACCGTACAAGGCATACACCGGATTGTTGGTGCCGCAGGCCAGCGGCGCCTGGACGGTGCCGCCGGTGCCGCCGTCGGCGCCGAGGTATTGAACCGCGCCGGCCAGGCCGCCGGAGGGCGTCAAGGCGCGGCACTGGATATCGAGCTGGTTGACCAACGTACCCGATCGCCCGCGGAAACCGCTGACCGCGTAATCGCGCGGACAGGATTTCGAGAAACTCGTGCCGGTGGTGGTTGTGCCGGTAACCGGCCCGTTGACCGGGTCGCCGATCCAGCGGCCAAGCTGGTCGATCTTTACGCACTTCGCCCCGATCTGGTTAACGACGGTGCCGTAGCGTCCGTGCACACCGGCGATGATTTCATCCGTCGGACAGGCAAGTTTGAAATTACTGCCACCGCCGCCGCCGATTGTGGGGGTGTAGTCGACCGCAATAAACGGTGTGGCATCGATGTTGATACGCAGCATGTGCGCCATCGACGGCGTGCCATCGTCGTTCAGCACGAACATCATGTAGTAACCGGGCGGCGTGTCGGTGGCGCGGAGCGGCAATGCGGCCTGCAACATATTGCCAGATTGGGTAAATGACACGGGCACGAAACGCTGGTCCATGTTGACGCTATGTGTCACCGAGCCGGTCTTTACGAGATTCACCGCCGAGATGTTCGACGTATTCATTTCGATGCTGAGCACATCGCCGACTTCGGCGGTATCCGGCGCCGACAGGATCTGCGGGCGCACAGCCAGTGCGTTGCCATCGTACAGGTACGGCGGGTAATAGATTTCCGCGTTGGTGTTGACTTGCGGGCCCGGCGCGCCGCCTCCGGAGATCAGGATACTTGCATCCGGCAACAGCAATCCGGCGGAATGATAGAGCCTCCACTTGATTGCCGAGGGGCCGACATGCCATTGACCAGTCGCCGGATCCCAGATCTCGGCGTTATTAATGGTCGCTGCAACCTCCGGGTCATCCTTCACGTTATCGTTCAGACTGCCACCTGTACCAATGACCTTGCCGTCGGCCATGACAGTGGCGCTCACCCATTGGCGCCGCTTCGACATCGACGAAGTGATCGTGACCGTCGGTTGCGGCCCGTTGATATCAATGATGGCGGCACCGTTAGAGTTACCGCCGATCTGCAAGATTCTGCCGATTCCGATGTATGCCGCACTCGAGGTCCAACCGGCGTTCGCCGATGCGAATTGCCCCGCCGCGCTCAGCGAGCCGGTACCGGAGGTCGACACGAAATACATATTGCCATTGGTATCGTAACCGAACACTCGACCATCTGGGGCGAGGAAGTTTCTAGGAAAGGTGGCGGCATATGAACCGGTCCCCGCAGTGGACAGCAAGCGGAAGCTGCCGTCGAGTTGGCGGACTTCAGGGAAATCGCCGCCGCCGTTGCCGCCCTGGATGTAAACCTCGCCGTTGGTCATTACAGTCGACGATGAATACCAGCGAGCCTTGAACATGTTGGCCGAGCGCACCAATGTATCGTCGGTGTAATCGAACAGGTTGCTGTTGTTGTTGCCGGTGTTGGTGGTGCCGCTACCGGTCCAGTTGTCGCCGCCAGCGATAAAGATTTCGCCGCTCTGCGGCAGGATCACTTGCGAGCTGCAGAACAGATCGGTCAGGGTCAGGTTTTGCAGGGTCAGGTGCGCCGCGAGTGAGGTGCCGGCGGCCGGATCCCAGATGTCATACTCGAAGTATCCGGTTTGCTGACCACTGGTGCGCGTACCGTAACTTAGTACCCGCAAGTCCGGCGTGACCGCCGCATGCACCGTGATAAGCGGCCAGGGGATAACTGCCGACCAGGTGCCGTCTTCATCGTTGGCAGCTCGCGCAGGCAGCACTTGAATGGCCGCAGCAACCGCGAGCAGGGTGCCGAGACTCTTTAAGAGGAATGAACTTTGCGCAGCACTGCCCTGCCGCCGGCACGTCGATGAGATAGCAGGAATCACGAATAGCCCTCTGGGAAACATCCTGGTCCAGTACGCTCGTCGTCCGTGTTCCCGACCATCCCGCAATAGCCTGACGCCATCAGGCGATACATTCACTTCGAGCGGTCGTTACGAGCGCATTCCTGCTGATACAACTGCAAGAATCACGCCATCAATAAAAAACTTTATTTTTCAATCTGTTACAAATCTCTTACGGCCGAAGTTCGCCCCGCCTGTAAATTTCGCCGACACGATGCTGCCCGGATTGACGACAAGTATTCGAACGTGACGTCGCGGCGAGACCCATAGGTCCAGTTCTGCAAAACGAACACAGCTTGCAATCACAAAAACGACAAACTTTCTTGCACTGCGGTGTCGGCAATCTTTGCAATTTTCGCGACAGTAGCGACACGATACGTTGCAGATTTACGTACAAAAATCCGACAAATTTCTTATGTGAAAATTGAGTTTTCTTTTGATCATGCGCAGGTACAATCGTACTCGAAACATGAACCGGATTCGGTTCGGAGATTGAAAATAATGAGTGAAAAGAAATCATCCCGACGCGATTTTATTAAAAAGGCCGGCTACGTCGCTCCCGTTGTTTTCACGCTGGGTGCAAAACCATCGTTTGCCAGCACGGGTTCTTCACAGTGTGATAGATCAACGCGTTGTGACACTCAGCACAATCAGCACAAATTGCCGGATTGGCTGGCCGAGCTGATCGCGAAAATTCGTGCGATGCTGAGGCGCTGATTGCAATTCAGATCGTGCAGCAACCACTGCGCGTAACCAGGCTCGTAACACTTTGCGTGCAATGCTGCAATAGAACATTGCAGTCGCACTCGCATTTCAGGATGGCGTCCCCAGGGGGATTCGAACCCCCGTTACCGCCGTGAAAGGGCGATGTCCTAGGCCTCTAGACGATGGGGACACTGACTGCTCGATCAACCGTCAACTGCCCTGATGGAACCTTGGTGGAGCTAGGCGGGATCGAACCGCCGACCTCTTGCATGCCATGCAAGCGCTCTCCCAGCTGAGCTATAGCCCCACGGGAGGCGCGACTCTACTTGACCCCCCAAATCGAGTCAAGAAAGCGCCAGATCTGTAAGCTGTTGTTGCCTTTCGTTGTCTGAATGGCCCCAGTTTGAGTTGAGTTCGGGCACAATTGCTGCTCGCGGCCATAGCCACAATTTCTTTCCGATTCGTGCGAACGCGGGACGAGGACACGAATTCCGATGCGCATTGCCACAAGTCGTTTGACCATCATCGCGGGCCTTTCCCTGGCCGCCATATTCATGTGGCTTGCGGTACGAGACGTAGACCTCGCGATGATTGGCTCGAAAATGGCAGACGCGAATTTCCTACTCGTTCCGCCTTTTCTCGCAGCGCTCGCACTTTTCTACTGGCTGAAGGCCCTGCGATGGGGAGTGATCCTTGATGGTGCACAACCCGTGCCACCGCGCCGGCTGTTACCTTCGATGATGGTTGGCTTCGCAGGAAACAATGTTTTACCGGTACGGCTCGGTGAAATCGTGCGAATGTATCTTGCAGGACTTGATCTCAACATGTCGAAGTCCCGCGTGCTCGGCACGATGGTGCTCGAGCGCGTTTTTGACGCAGCAACGATTCTGGTGCTCCTTGCGGTTGTGGCTTTGCGATTGGCGCCGCAGTCCACCGAGCTCGCCGCTGCGAGATTGGTATTGTTCCTTGGTACTGCCGTCGCCGTACTGACTGTGTACGGACTCGTCTTTACACCGATGTGGCTCGCGCGTACTGCAAGCTTCTTGTTCAGCTTATTGCCCGCACGCATTCAGAAGTTCGTGGCACCCCGATTCAATCAGCTTCGTGAGGGATTTTCCGTGGTGAGGAATGGCAGGCAATTTGTGTCGATTCTCGCCAATTCTTTCGCGCAATGGCTGCTGTTGGCGGGCTGCGTCTATCTTTCAGTTGTCGCGTTCGACATCGCTATCACGCCACTTGCTGCCGTTGTGGTGATGGGCCTTATTATCGCCGGCATTTCCCTGCCAGGTGCGCCCGGCTTCATCGGAACTATCGAATACTGCTTTGTTGCAGGACTATCTTTTTTCGGCGTAGGAGCAACCGACGCGCTCAGCATTGCGATTTTCTACCACGTTTTGATGTTTGTCAGCGTGGTAGCGACAGGCGCGTACTATATGCAACGGTACGGCTTATCCTGGGGTCAACTTAAGGCGGATGCGAAACGCATCAAAACGACCTGAGCGAC
>JAHKKM010000167.1 GCA_020027645.1 Pseudomonadota bacterium | reverse complement strand
TGTTGGTGTTTGTCCGAGCAAGGCAACGTGCAGCGAGCCGGTAACCCGGTTCGCAATCTCTTGCTGTATGGCAAAGATGTCCTCCAGCTCGCGATCGAAAGTGTCGGACCAAACGTGAAAGCCATCCGCGGTCTTGACCAGCTGCGCAGTGATGCGTACGCGGTTTCGATCCTTGCGCACGCTGCCCTCCAGCACGTGCGACACATTCAAGATGCGACCGATCTCGCGCAGGTCGGTGTTCTGGCCCTTGAATGCAAACGAGGAGGTACGACCGGTGACCCTGAGCCCGCCGATGTGGACCAGGGCGTTCAGCAGCTCTTCGGACAGGCCGTCGGAAAAGTATTCATTCGCCTGGTCGTCGCTCATGTTGGTAAATGGCAGGACAGCAATGGAATTGTCCGGTTGCTGCGCGGCGCTGGGCGTGGCCGTGACTTGCGCGTCCTCGCCTGGGGGCGCGGCAAGAAATTTGTCCCAGGCGAAATAGACGAGTGCCACGGCCATCAGGCCAATGATGACGAGGTCCAGTTTTCGGCCCGTGGCGATGGAACCGGAGCGAGCGACGTCCTGCTCTTTTTTCACGCCCTCCGGAGTGACTTCGTAGACCCACGAGAATAGGACGGCGATAAAGAAACCGATCGCCAGCAGCAGCAGCAAGGTCTGAAAGACCCAGCGCGGTGCGCCGATGTTATTGAGGACGACGTCGGCGATTTGCAGCAATAGCCACGACGTGATGACGTAAGCGATCGCAACGCGAATGACATTGCGCCGTCTCAGTTCGCTGAAAATGGTCCCCATATTACTTGTTCGTCCCTGCTGCTTCGCAGCGGATCAAATCATACGCCAAGTCGGGTCGCCCGCGGTGCGGGCTCCTACAGGTGCTACGGAAAATCGGGGTCAGACCGCGATCCCGGGTCGCCTGCAATGCAGGCTCCTGCAAGGGCACAACAGAAAACGTGGTGTGACCGAGATTTCACGGCGCCGCCGGGCTTGATCTCGGTACCCCATTGAGAAAGACTGCCATGATGGAAATTCGCCTGATCGGCGATCTCGCCGTAGTGAAGAGCGGGGAATTGTTACCGCTGCCGAACTCCCGCAAGACCCGGGGCCTGCTCGCGTACCTGGTGCTGAATCCCGGACCGCACCGGCGCGAGCGAATCTGCGAAATGCTCTGGCAGATACCGGACGACCCGCGGGGTTCCTTGCGCTGGTCGCTCAGCAAATTGCGAGGCCTGATCGATGAGGGCGAGGTCAAGCGCATCGTGGCCGATCGCGAAACCGTGGCCTTCGAATCCGCGGGCGCTGACATCGACATTTACAGTCTGCGGCAGGCACTGGCGAGCGGCGTGGAGTCGTTGGCGACCGCGAAGCTCGCGGAATTCGCCTCCATCGCGTCGCAAGGGCTCCTTCGCGGTGCCGATCTTTCCGGGCAGCCGGACTTCGATCAGTTTCTCTCGCGCGAACGCGAAGCGTTCCGCATCCTGCGCCGCGACCTCTTGTTCGAGTTGATCCGGCGGCACCGCGATGCACCGGCCGATGCCGTGCCATGGTTACAGGACCTGGTGGAGATCGAACCCTACAGCTTGCAGGCGCACATCGCCCTCATCGAGACCTTGATCAAAGCCGGCCGTAAACCGGACGCCGAGCGACAGCTTAAAGCCAGCCTGTCCGTGCTGTCGGAGATCGACGGAATCGACCTCGCCGCGTTGCGCTATGCCGCCGCCGGCAAGCCGCCGGCATCGACCGGCGTGCCGATGTCGCCTACACGTCCGGACGACCAGCTCCGGACTCAACAGCTGCGGTTCTGCAAGGCGGCGGATGGTACGAAGATCGCCTATGCGATCGTCGGCGAAGGCCCGCCACTCATCAAGACGGCCAACTGGCTCAATCATCTCGACTTCGACTGGGAGAGTCCGGTGTGGCGCCACGTGTTCCGCGGCCTCTCGGATGGCCGGTTACTGATTCGCTACGATGCGCGCGGCAATGGTTTATCGGACTGGGACGTCGAAGACTTCTCTCTCGAGCGCCAGGTGAGTGACCTCGAAGCCGTGGTCGAGGCGGTGGGGCTCGAGCGATTTCCGTTGCTCGGCATTTCTCAAGGCTGCGCGATCTCGGTGGAGTTTGCCGCCCGCTATCCGGAAAAGGTTACGAAGCTGATCCTGCTCGGCGGCTATCCGCGAGGCTGGAACCGGGTAGGCGTCCCCGAGGTGGCCCGGCAGACCGAAGCAATGATCACGCTGGTCGGTATCGGCTGGGGCCGCGACAATCCAGCCTTCCGTCAGATGTTCACGACCATGTTTATGCCCGATGCACCGCCGGAGAATCAAACGTGGTTCAATGAGTTGCAGCGGATTACCACGACGCCGAGGAATGCGGCCAGTCTGATACGCGCCCTGGGGGAGGTCGACGTCACCAGTCGACTGGCGGAAGTCCGCGCCCCGACCCTGGTACTGCATGCAAGAAACGACATGCGGGTTCCATTCAACTCGGGGCGTGAGCTCGCCAGCGGGATTCCAGGCGCGCGTTTCGTGAGCCTCGACAGCAAGAATCACATTCTCCCCGAAACGGATCCCGCCTGGCCGGTGTTGCTGAAGGAGATCAACGAGTTTCTCGCCGAGTGATCAGCAAAATCGGGGTCAGACCACCATTTCCGAATTCGCTGTTAGAAATGGTGGTCTGACCCCGATTTTCTTATCGAGATAGGCGGCGAGGTGACGGCCGAGATCGCGCACGTCATCCTCGGCGCCGTGTATGAAACTCGATTTGCGACGCCGCATGAAAGGCAGGCCGAGCGCATACAAGCCGGGCGCGACAACACCGCCGTCGTGTTGCAACTGTCCCTTCCTGTCGACCACCGGCACCTTCAACCAGGAGTAGTCCGGACGGTAACCCGTCGCCCAGACGATTGAGCGTATTTCACCGCTGTTGAGGTCGAGTCCCAGCGGCACGGAATTGCCGATTCGCGTTGCGTTGAATTCCTCGGCGGGCATCATAGGGTCCGCCGCGCCGGTCGTTGCCGCCCAGTCATCGAAAGCCTTGAGCAGGCGGCGCATTTTCAGATCGGCGAGCGAGCAGACGTTGCGTAAGGATCCGGAAAATTGTGCTTTGCCGGCACGGATTCCCGCCAGACGCCCGACGAGCTGAACACCACCTGCCGTCAACGCATTCAGGTCGAGCGTCGCATGGTCTTCGCTGCCAATGAGCTGCGGCGAGGGCAGGCGGCGCACGCGCACCGGGTCGTCCACATCGGCTATGCATTCATCGAGAATTCCCGAGGCGAGCATCCACCACTGCACGTCGCGGCCGCGATAGCGGCGCGGCATGCGCACGTGCTCGCCCACCGCGAGAGTCACGGGGCGGCCGCTTGAGTGAATCTCCTGCGCGAGCTGCAGACCGGTGGCGGAGGCGCCGACCACGAGGACTCCGCCCTCCGGAAGCTGGCCGGGGCTCTTATAGTCTTTCGACGTGATCTGGAAAATGCGATCCGGCACCGCCTGCGCACACACTGGCACCGATGCCTCATTGCAGGCGCCGCTTGCGATCACCATCGCGCGAGACCGCCAGTCGCCGCGGTCGGTCGATACGCTGTAGGCGCCGTCGCGCTCCTCGACATTCAACACGGTCGTGCTCGTGCGCACCGGTGCGGCAGTTTTCTCCGCATAGGTCGAAACGAAGCCGACAACCTGGTCCATGTTCATGTAGCCGTCCGGATCGTGGCCGGCATACGGCGCGCCGGGGAGACGGCTCATCCAGTTCGGTGTCAGGAGCTTCAGCGAGTCCCAGCGCTCGCGGCGCCAGGAATTCGCGATCTCGCCGCGCTCCAGCACGACGTGCTCGATCGACAGTTCGCTGAGTCGATGACTCATGGCAAGGCCGGAATGGCCGGCGCCGACGACGACCACGTCGACGATGCCGGTCCGGGCCCGCATGGTTTGCCGCGGCATGCCTCTCATCCCACCGTAACGGTTACATCCGTCGGGTTGGTGATGATGTCGAACACCGCCGATCGCTTTTGCGATTGCGCCACGATCGATGCGATGTCGTCCGCCGAGGCGTCGGCATCGATGTCGTAGTGCACCTTGATACCGTCGAAACCGTTGCGGACGTCGCTGTCGATGCCGAGAATGCCCTGGATATCCATGCCGGCTTCGAGCGTCGCCTTGACCTTGCGCAGCTGAATGTTGCGATTCTGCGCAACCGCTGCGATACCGGCTGTCAGGCAGCCCGCGAGTCCCACCAGTACCAACTCCACCGGCGTCGCACCGTTGTCTTCGGAGGCGAAAATCTGCGGATGATCGGTATCGAACTGAAAGACGTTGCGGTGTTTTTGCGCTTCGCCGAGACCGAAGTACTCATCGACCGTGGTCCGGCTGTGGGTGCCGTTCAGCCATTCACAGCTTGCACGCCACTTGAAGCGGGCAGCCTCGGGAGCCTGGGTCAGGGCCTCACGCGCACCCAGCAAGGCCTCCACGTTGACGCCGTTGTTGGCATTGGCCTGTTTGGAAGTGGTCTGTTGCTTCTGCATGTTGAATTCTCCTCGTTACGTTTTGAGTACGGAAATCCGGGATTCGCCGGGTAGGAGCAACAATGCGCAGGCCGCGTTAGAGCCAGCGTGTAAGCCATCATGGTTTTTTCGCGGCGGACCGCCGCGCCGCCCGATTCCCGCTGAAACCCGAAAAAACCACGGTCTCTCCAACGCTGAATTCCCCGGTGCCGGTTCATGATCGGCCAAGGATGGAGGCCAAAGGCCAGGAGGAAACCCATGTCATTCATCGAGACGATGCCACCGGATGAGGCCAGTGGTGAGGTGCTGGAGATGTACCAGCGGCAGCAATCGGCCTGGGGATATGTGCCGAACTATGCTTTGGCTTTCAGCCACCGGCCCGAAGTGCTCGCGCGCTGGGGCAGGTTGCTCGCGGAGATCCGGCGTCCCATGAGCGACCGGTGCTTTGAGCTCGTGACCTTTGTGGCCGCGATCGAGCTGCGCAACACGGCCTGTTCGCTCGCGCACGGCAAACGATTGACCGAATTCTTTAGCGAAGAGGAGATCTGCGGCATTGCAGCGGGAACCTTCAGCGCATCCGTGACCGGGGCCGAGCAGGCGATGATGCGATTCGCGCGACAGGTCGCCCGCGATGCATCACGCATTACGCCCGACGATGTCGGCGAACTGAAAGCACACGGCTACACCGATGCAGAAATTTTCGACATCGCGGCCACCGCGGCAGGCCGGGCGTTTTTTACGAAGCTCCTCGATTCGCTCGGTGTGGAGCCGGATGCGAGTTTCATGAAGATCGACAAGTCGTTTCGCGAGCCGTTGACAGTAGGCCGGCCGGTCGCCTCAAAATCGGGGTCAGACCACCATTAATCGAAGATTCGATTAATGGTGGTCTGACCCCGATTTTATTCGGTCGAGGGTGTTGGGGTGAGGATCCAGGTGAGGGCTATGACCGGGCTGCCGGGGTCGGGATCGCGCCAGAGAATTTCCGCGATCTCGTCGAGCTTGCG
>JAHKKM010000166.1 GCA_020027645.1 Pseudomonadota bacterium | reverse complement strand
CGATTCGATCATGATGATCTGATTGCACAAGTCGACATTGCCTGCCGCGAAGCCAAGGCCAGTGGCAGAAACCGGCTGCAATTCTTCAGCATGTCCGAGCGTGAAGCCGAGAAGATGGTGGCTGACGTGGGCTGGATGTCCAAGTTGAGATCCGCCATTGATAGCAACTCCTTTGTGTTGCGCTACCAGCCCATTGTTGACATCGCGAGCGGCGAAACGACCCACCACGAGGTTTTGCTGCGAATGCGCGCCGAGGACGGGAAGCTCGTTGGGCCGGACGCGTTCCTGCCGGCTGCCATGCGTTTCGGCCTGATGGCCGAGATAGATACCTGGATGATTGAAAATTCCATAGCGGCACTCGCCGAATACCGTGCCGAGCAACCGGACCTCTGTTTTTCGATCAACCTGTCGGTAAATGCCTTTGAAAGCGAGAATCTGGCCACGTTTGTCCGCACCCAGCTCACAAAATACGCGGTACCAGCGTCGTCAATCGTGTTCGAGATTACCGAGAGCCTGGCCGTACGGCATTTGAAACATGTCGAGCAGCAGATCGCATCGCTTCGAAGCATTGGATGTCAATTGGCTTTGGACGATTTTGGAACCGGCTACAGCTCATTCAGTCACCTGAAAAGGCTTTCGGTCGACTACATAAAGATCGACGGCTGCTTTGTCCGGGAACTCGAGGAAAGTCCGGTCGATCAAAAAATGGTCCGCATGATTGCAGAAATCGGTCGCGAGGCCGGCATGAAGACGATTGCGGAGTACGTGCAAAGCCACGCAGCACTCAAACTGCTCGGCGAGCTCGGAGTCGAGTATGCGCAGGGCTACTACATTGGCCGTCCAACCGCGGTTCCAACGCGTCGGTCAATGCCGGTCGCGCTGAGTCTTCAGCGTCTCACGCCGCGCGCAGTACCCGGTTAGACTTCCTCGAGTCCCTCTTCCAGCTCGTCCTCGGTATCCTGGATCTCGGGCACGCGTATCGAATTGAATATCGGCTGGAAGCGATTGACGATATCGCAAAAAATATCGGCAGTGATTTCCGCATCGTAGGCGGCCGAATGTGCCGAAGATTCATCCCAGGTCAGTCCGGCGGCAGCCACCGCCCGTGCCAGTACGGTTTGACCGTACGCGACTCCACAGAGTGTCGCCGTGTCAAATGAGCTGAATGGATGAAACGGATTTCTCTTGATGTCCGATCTCAACACGGCCGCATTGAGAAAGCCCAGATCGAATGACGCATTGTGGCCAACCAGGATGGCACGCGTACAGCCGCTCTCGCGCACAACCCGCCGAACCTCCCTGAAGATGCGCTGCAACGCGTCGCGCTCATCGATTGCGGGACGCAATGGATGGTGTGGATCGATGCCATTTACGGCAAGTGATGCCGGATCCATGTTTGCGCCTTCGAAAGGCTTGACATGATAGCGAACCGTCTCACCACGCAGAAACGTACCGTCTTCCTGCGGGTCGAGGAACACTGCCGCAATGTCCAGCAAGGCGTCGGTCTTGCAGTTGAAGCCACCGGTTTCGACGTCCACGATGACGGGAAGGAAACCGCGAAAACGCCTGGCAATCGAAAATGCGTCAGGCACAGGCAGATACTCTGACGATACTTCGGCGGGTCATTTCCATTCGGCGCTATCCAGTACCTTGCGGTCGAGTATCAGGCTCATCGTGTAGCGGACGCCGAAGCCGCTAATATCCGTTGGAACATGCGCCAAGCCACCTTTGCGCATACAGGCGCTCAGATCGATGTGTACCCACGGAATTGACTTGTCGACAAACTCATTCAGGAAGGTGGCGGCAAGAATATGATCGCCGCCGGCGCTCGGTGAACATTGTTTGAGGTCGGCTGAGTCGCTTTTCAGTTCCTCCAGAAATTCCTTGCCCATGGGGAACGGCCAAACACGCTCGCCGCATTCCACGCCGGTTTTCTTGAGCACCGGATGCAATTTTTGTCGATTGCTGAACACACCACTGTATCTCGGTGTAATGGCATTGATGCAGGCGCCGGTCAGTGTCGCGTAGTCGATAAGCAGAGCCGGCTTTTCGCGACCGGCCAGGGTCAGGGTATCCGCCAGCGCCATGCGGCCTTCGGCGTCAGTGTGGATGGTCTGGATGGTCTTGCCATTGGCTGCAGTGATCAGGTCCTGCGGTTTGTATGCCGTCGGACCAGTACGGTTCTCTGTAATGGCAAGCCAGCAATCCACAGCCACTGGTAATTCAAGCTCGGAGATCGCCAGCAGCGTACCGGCGGCGACTGCGCTCCCGCCCATGTCGATGTGCATGTCGAGCATCGACTGGAATGGTTTGAGATTGATGCCGCCGGTGTCAAAAATTATGCCTTTTCCAACCAGGCTCAATGCCGGGCGCGCTACGTTCTTCCTGGGTCGATAACGCAGGCGAACGATCGCCGCACTGTTATCGGCGTTGCCCTGTGCGACGGCCAGAAACGCACCGGCGCCGAGTTTCTTCAGTTCGGCTATGCCGTATTTCCGGTACTGCCAGCCCTGCTTGCGGGCCAGTTCCCGCAACAGGTTTACGTATTGCTGCGCGTCGAGTTTGTTGGGTGGCATTGCGGTAAGCCACCGGGCGAGATTGTTGCCATCGGCCTCGGCAACAGTCCGGCGCAGGTCAAGGCGCGCATCGAGACCGACGATCCGCAAGCTCTTGATGGTTGCCTTCTTGCTTCCGGATTTGAAGCGCGGCATTGAGAATCCGGCGGCAAGCGCCGCCGCGCACATGCGTTCTGCAATTACTCGCTGTTGTTCGGCGCTGAATCCATGCACCCATATGCCGACACAGCCGGCATTCTCGGCCAATGCGGCCGCGACCATTTTTTTGGCGAATGTGAGCTGTTCGAACGCGTCGATCCTGCTGTCCAGCAATCCAACGTGAATCGCCGTTTGCGTCTTGTTGGCCAGACGCGTCGTGATTTCGGGAACGCTGCCGGACGGCCGGCGTTTGAGTAATGCCTTGACCTTGCTCCCCTGAGGTACAAGCGACCAGGACTTTTCTGTCGGCTGCGCCGGCAGTATCAGCAGCAACTGGTCGATAGTTTCGAGAACGGTCGGCGACGGTTGTCCGATCTGCTGGACGATCCTGATTTTACTCTCAGGAAATTGTTCCGCGAGCAGGCTTGACATTGTGCTATTAACCTTTTTCGGTGCGCTTGGGTCATAATATGCAACCCAGGACTTCGTTCCCGGAAGCGATGGGAAATCGTTCCAGTGGCGCGATTTGCGGTGATCCTAGCAGGACACCTCCGCGAATTCACGCGGCAAATCTTCGAGAATTCGATGCAGGACGGATTGTGGACAACATATGAGCAAATTCAGCCGATTTGATGATACGGATCCGACCGAAACACGGGAATGGCTGGAGTCCATCGATTCTGTGCTGACCCAGCACGGCCCCGAACGGGCGCATTTCCTGTTGAATCAAATGATCGACTACGCGCGTCGTTCCGGTGCGTATCTTCCCTACAGTCCGAACACCGCCTACCTGAATACCATTTCGGTCAACCGGCAGCCTGAGTACCCGGGAGACCGGTCCATCGAACGACGCATCGAGGCCTACATACGCTGGAATGCAATGGCAATGGTGGTGCAGGCAAATCGCAAAAGCACCGAATACGGCGGGCACATTTCGTCGTACGCGTCCTCGGCGACACTTTATGAAGTAGGTTTCAATCACTTCTGGCGAGCACCTGCCGCGAATCGCGGCGGTGACATGATTTTCGTGCAGGGTCATTCGGCTCCGGGCATCTACGCGCGGGCGTACCTCGAAGGCCGGCTTGGAGAAAATCAGCTGAATCGTTTTCGCCAGGAGGTAGGTGGCGGCGGACTTTCATCGTATCCGCACCCCTGGCTGATGCCGGAGTTCTGGCAGTTTCCGACGGTGTCGATGGGGCTTGGCCCGATGATGGCAATCTATCAGGCCCGGTTCATGCGTTATCTCGAGCACCGTGAAATGATTCCGCCCAGCGATCGCAAGGTGTGGGCGTTTCTCGGCGATGGCGAAATGGATGAACCGGAGTCGATGGGCGCCATTACCATGCCGGTCCGGGAAGGCCTCGACAACCTGGTGTTTGTCGTCAATTGCAATTTGCAGCGGCTCGATGGCCCGGTGCGTGGCAATGGCAAGATCATTCAGGAGCTCGAAGCGGCATTCGGCGGCGCTGGCTGGAATGTCATCAAAGTGATTTGGGGATCGCGTTGGGATCCGCTGCTTGCCAGAGACCACGACGGTGCGCTGAAGCGCGTCATGGAGGAGTGCGTCGACGGGGAATACCAGAACTTCAAATCAAAGGACGGAGACTATGTCCGCCAGCATTTTTTCGGCAAGGACCCAGCGACCGCGGCCATGGTTGCCAACATGTCGGACGAGGAAATCTGGAGATTGAATCGCGGCGGCCACGATTCGCAGAAAGTATACGCAGCCTACCAGGCGGCAGTGCAACACAAGGACCAGCCCACGATCATCCTCGCGAAGACCGTCAAAGGTTTTGGCATGGGAACCGCGGGCGAGGGCCAAAATATTGCGCATCAACAGAAAAAGCTGGATGTCGATGCACTCAAGGAATTCAGGGACCGGTTCAATATCCCGGTCTCGGACAAAGACATCGACAACGTTCCGTATTGCAAACCGGGCCCGGACAGCGATGAAATTGAGTACCTGCTGGAAAGACGCAAGGCCCTCGGCGGTTTCCTGCCGCAGCGTCGCACGAAATCGACGGCATTGAAGGTGCCTGCGCTGGAGATTTTCAAGTCACAGCTCGAAGGCACCGGGGATCGCGATGCTTCGACTACCATGGTCTTCATTCGCATTCTCACAGCCCTGATCCGTGACAAGAATATCGGCAAACACATCGTGCCCATCGTGCCGGACGAGGCACGTACTTTCGGCATGGAGGGTATGTTCCGGCAGATCGGTATCTATTCGTCGAAGGGTCAACTTTATACGCCACAGGATTCCGACCAGCTGATGTATTACCGCGAGGACAAAAAGGGGCAGATTCTCGAAGAGGGTATCAACGAGGCCGGCTCGTTCTGTTCGTGGCTTGCGGCCGGCACCTCGTACAGCAATCACGACCTGCCGACAGTGCCATTCTATATTTACTATTCGATGTTCGGCTTTCAGCGTATCGGCGATTTCATTTGGGCCGGCGGCGATCAGCAGTCACGCGGATTCCTGATCGGCGGCACGGCGGGCCGCACCACGCTGGCGGGCGAAGGGCTGCAGCACCAGGACGGCCACAGCCTGGTTGCCGCGTCGACGATACCGAATTGCGTCTCCTACGATCCGACCTACGCGTATGAACTGGCGGTCATCATTCACGATGGCCTGCGCAGGATGGTCGGTGAGCAGGAGAATATTTTCTACTACATCACCTGCATGAACGAAAACTACCTGCACCCACCGATGCCGCCCGGCGTCGAGGACGGAATCCTCAGGGGCATGTATCTGCTGCACGTGGGCACCCAGGGCCAGGTTCGCGCCCAGCTAAT
>JAHKKM010000165.1 GCA_020027645.1 Pseudomonadota bacterium | reverse complement strand
GTCGTGCCGAAAGAACGTGCCTGACGGCACCTCTACGGTTAACGCGGCCGCAGGCGCTTGTCCTTCGCCAATACAATGGCTTGCGCGCGTGATTGCACACCCAGTTTTTCGAAAATCCGCGTGATGTGATTGCGCACCGTTTTCTCGCTGATGAAAAGCTGCCGGCCAATCTCGATGTTGGTCTTGCCGTCGGCGATACCCTGCAGGATGTCGCGCTCCCGCGGTGACAGTGCCGCGAATATCGGGTCCTCAGCCCCAGGTTGCGGCGTCACACCGGTAAATGCCAGCACCGCCTCCTTGAAGCGGGCCCATGCGGGTTCGTCCTCCAGCAGGATGTGATTTCGCGACTCCAGCATGACGAACTGCGCATTCGGAATGTGAGTAGCAAGCAGTTTGCCTTCCGTCAGGGGCACCGCCTCATCCTCGTTTGAGTGCAACACCAGCGTCGGCACCTGCACCCGCGACAACAGGTCCGTCACGTTGACGCGTCCACGCTCGTCCATCAAGCGTGTCGCGTTTTCCGGCGTCGTGGTCTTGCGGCACAATTCGTTGAACCAGCCTAACTGTTCCCGGGTCGCGTCTGGCACGAAACGCGAGGTAAAAAGCTGGCGGTACACCGGGTTGTTTTGCCCCCAGCCGAGTCTTGTCAGCTGGTTGACCGCGCGCCTGCGTTGCACGTCTTCGATGTCACCGCGCTCGTTCCAGCCGCGGGCATAGGCACCGTACAGAATCAGGTGTGAGACCTGTTCCGGGTAGCGCGCGGCGTAATTCATCGCCGCCGCGCCACCCTGCGAGATGCCCAGCAGGATGAAAGGCTTGACCGGTTTCGCCACCTTGACGATAGCATCGAAGTCGTCGAACCAGCGTTCCTGGGCGAGGTCGGATACCTCCCAATCGCTCATGCCGCAGCCGCGCTCGTCGTAGCGAATCAGGTGGAAGTGACCGGCGAGGAAATATATCCAGTGGCGCCACACCGGGCTGTCGAGGTCGAACTGCAGGTGTGACAGCCAGTTGGACGCCTTGATGAGCGTCGGCCCGCTGCCCGCGGTGGCCCAGGCGAGGTTTACACCATCCGACGTGCGCGTGATCTTGACGCTTTGCTGCATGGCCCGATGTTTTGTGTGCTGACCTCGGTTTCGGCCAAGTCTACCGTGCATCGGGACAAAGCTCACCCGTCTGCAGGGTGAATCCGGGAAAAATCAGGACATCCGTCCCATAGGCGGAGCACGCGGTTTCGCCGAATATTTGCTCCAGCACCGATACAACTATTGTTTGCGCCATTGTGCGCGAGGAGACCACCGTGTTTGATTCCATGCCAGCTACCGATACCGAACGTTATGCGCGTTGCATCAATATCTCGAAACGCGTGCGCTGGGATATAGACAAGGACGTAATCCGCGACCGCCGCCTGGACGCAGGCCAGAAATTCCTGCCCGATGCGCTGTCGCTGGCCGACGAACTCGAATTTCTGAACGCTGCCGAGCAGCGCTTCCTGAGCCAGGTGCAGGGGCGCACCTACGCGAACCTGTTTGGCCTGATCGAGCGTTACATCAACGCGAAGATTCTGGAAATCAGCCGCGACCACTGGTTTGGCGACCAGGTCGCACTCGAAGCACTGGTACGCTTCAGCGACGAAGAACTGAAGCACCAGGAACTGTTTCGCCGCATCGAGCAACTGGCCGCGAAAGACATGCCCGCCGGCTACGCGGTCGTCGCGAATCCGAACGATGTCGCCAAAGCGGTGCTGAGCAAGTGCACCTGGGCGGTACTCGCATTGACCTGCCATATCGAGATCTTCACCCTTGTGCATTACAAGAAGAGCATCGAACCGCAGACCGACCTGTCGCCGCTGTGGAAGGACGTGTTCCTGTTCCACTGGAAGGAAGAGTCCCAGCACGCGATCATGGACGAGCTGGAATGGCGGCGCGAGGACGCGAAGCTGACGCACGAACAGCGAGAGCAGGGCATTACCGATCTGATCGATCTGGTTGTCGCTGTCGATGGCATCCTGCAGGGGCAGGCCACTGCCGACGCCAACTATTTCATCGGCGCAGCCAATCGTGACTTCAACGACGAGCAGCGGCAGGCAATTCACGACAAGATGCTGCAGGCCTACCGCTGGCAATACATAGTTTCAGGCGTTCAGCACGGCCAGTTCCTGGGCATACTCACCAGCATGATCACCGAAGAGCAGGCAGGGCGCGTTACCACGGCACTGGGGCCGCTGATGTAGCGCAAGAAAAGGTGTCAGGTTTATTTTCCGACACCTTTTTTTGCACGAGCGCGTCACCTTTTCACGCGGAACAGGAATTCCTGCATGCCGTTGGCCAGCAACCTGGCGTGTTCGATCTCCATGCCGCGCATGATGCGGCGGAGAAGCTCCGGCGAATACCGCGGTGCCGCGGTTTCCGCCGCCGGGGCGGCGTGATTGACCAGCTTCAGATCCTCGGTCGGAACGAATCGTCCCGGACGATCCGGCATCGATCTGTCGGAGTAGGCAATCAGGACGTGCGCGCGCGTGCCAGGACGCGAGCGTGCCACGATGGCGCGCATCAAAACCGTTATCGCTTCCGGTTTAAGGTAGTTCAGCAGGTCCCAGCAGAATACGAAGTCGACGTCGGCGCCGGCTTTGTGCCTGGGCAGCAGCGATTCGGCCAGAGTGACGAGGACGTCTGCAGGCGCTTCGGCATTGAGCCGGTCGATCGCATCGTCGCAGCCCAGATCTGCAATTTCGACGAGACAGTGGGATCGGCCAAGCAGCGATAGCATCGGCGTCGATGCAGCACCGAGATCGAGCACGACACTTCGTCCTTTTGCGGCGAGCTGTTCGATGAGCTGATGAAACAGCGGCGCATTGAGCGCCGCCGGTTTGTCCATCGGTGCCTTGGCCGTCGCCCGGCCCATCGTCGAATTCCTGATCGTTATCGGACTCCGGCCGACGGATTTGCGCTCGATGCCGCTTCCTTGACCACATTCTTCTGCGCGGCCCTGGTATCCACGGATTTGCCGGTCGTGCTATCAGTGACTGGCTTGACCGCTGCCTGCAGGCCTGCCTTGCCAAGAGCCTTGTCGACAGCACCCTGGTCCATCTCGATTGAGCCCTTGAATTTGGCGCCTTCCTCGATGCCGACCTTCGGTGCTGTGATGTTACCGCGAACGTTGGCACTGACGTGCACGACGATGCGCTCCGATGCGTAAATGTCGCCTTCCGTCGTACCGTCGACCATGATCGACTTCGCGTATATGTCAGCCCTGACTTTGCCTTCCTTGCCGATCGTCAGATTGCTGTTGCGCAACTCCACGGTGCCGCTGACATCACCTTCGATGCGCAGATCCTCGTTACCGCGCACATCGCCGTTTATCTGAATAGATCGGCCGATGACCGCCCATTCGTCGCTGCGGGTGGCTGCCTTCGGGCTAGCCGATTCCGGACTGCGCAAAGTAGCGGCCGACTTGAAGTCTGCTCCCTCGTCCAGTCCATCTTCTCTCTTGCCACGTTCGAACATTTCACACTCCTCCAATACGCACATTGTCTGGAGTAACTAGCATGCGACTCCTGATCAAACAAGTGTCGCTGTCCAGCGACGGGCACAGAGCGCCCGTCGCTATTGGCAATGAGAAAAGGTGTCAGGTTTATTTATTTGCTTTGTACTATCCAAAGCGAGCCGGTTTGCGGGACATCGATTGGAAAAAGTGGTGCGGGTGTTCACATGCTTGCGGATAGAGTGCTGGAAAGGAACAGAATTATTCTGCGGAAAATAAACCTGACACCTTGAGACAGCACTTACAGTGTGCCCAAGCCGTGTCGCCGATCGATCGCATTCATCGACAATGGAAAGACAATCTGCCCAATCGTGTCAGCTGTCGGCGCGGCAAAATTAACAACGATTACATAGTAGTAGCATAGATTTTGCCTGGCCGGATGCCCGGCTCCTGAGCAACTATGAACGTCGCAGAGTACGTTTCTGGTTCCACACCTATAACTGATCTACACTACTCTGCAGAGGCATTGGCTCGGTTAGTGCGCCGTGCGTTTCTGCACAATATAGACTTCATGCCATTCCTCAACCATTTGGTACCTTCGGACGTGCCGCACCATTTGGAGCACATGTGGCTGTCGCAAGGGTTCAATGGTCGATCGCAGGACAGCGTTATCAATTGTTCAAATTTTGGAGGAATGCCAAGATGAGTATGCAGCGAAGAAATTTCAACAAACTACTGATTGGCGCCGTGACCGGGATATTTGCCGGCGCACAGGCTCAGAACGTTTATGCGCAAGAAGCAGCGGAGGAAGGTGCTGACAAACACGCCTGTAAGGGCATGAACGACTGCAAAGGCCAGGGCGGCTGTGAGGCTGGCGACAATGGTTGCGCCGGCAAGAACTCGTGCAAAGGACATGGCGGTTGTGCAACGTCGGCAAAGCACTCGTGCAAAGGCCAAAATGAGTGCAAGGCGCAGGGCGGCTGCAAGTCCGGAGACAACGGGTGCGCCGGAAAGAATTCTTGCAAAGGCCATGGCGGCTGCGAAGTTCCGGTGCCAGACAGCCACAAATAGCGGATGGTCGGCTGGGTCGCGGTGGAAACTGCCGCGACCGAAGGTTCCTGGCACGTTTTGATATTGCGCGCTGATTGCCTGCGCACGTTGAACGCTTTGTGCGTGGCTCGTAGAGATCGAGAGGCACTTTCGGTGTTTGGCATGCTCTTGGCTCGCAAACTTCTGTCGATTGACGACAACAAATCGGTAGTCGCGTTCAGTCGTTGCGTACGTTTCCTTACAGTTCGCCGTTTGTTGGGACTTGCATTTTCTCGATGAATCATTTGTCGACGCCGAATCGATGGAATTTCCCGGATCTTGGACTCGGGCTCGGGCTCCGCCCGGTCCACTTCAATTACATCCTCGAGCACTGGCCGGCGGTCGATTGGTTCGAGATCCTGTCTGAAAATTACATGGACACGGAGGGTCGACCCGCGTACGTCCTGGATCAGATTGCCGAACGATATCCCATCGTGATGCACGGTGTGTCGATGTCCATTGCAAGTACGGATCCAGTCGACTTCGATTACCTGCGTAAACTCAAGGCACTTGCCGAGAGGGTAAATGCGCAGTGGCTCGGCGATCATGTGTGTTGGACCGGTGTGGCCGGCCGCAACGGTCACGATCTGTATCCGATTCCTTACAACGAGGAAACTCTCGCGTACCTGATCGAAAGGATTCGCATCGTGCAGGATTTCCTGGAGCGGCCACTGATCCTGGAAAACGCGTCCACCTATCTGAGTTTTGCGAACTCGACGATGTCGGAGGAGGAGTTTCTTAGCCGCATGGCGGAGCAAGCAAACTGTGGCCTGCTCCTCGACGTCAACAACGTGTACGTAAGCTGCCGCAACCACGATCTGGATCCCTGGTCTTACCTGGAGCGGATTCCCTATGACCGGGTTGTGCAGGTTCATTTGGCCGGACACACGGACATGGGTACACACTGCATTGATACACACGATGGCAGGGTGATTGATCCGGTGTGGGAGCTGTATGC
>JAHKKM010000164.1 GCA_020027645.1 Pseudomonadota bacterium | reverse complement strand
ACTTCGGGCGTGCCCTCCTCACCCGACTCGGCGAGAAGGATGATGTCCCGGTCCAGTTCCACGCCGAGGCGCTTCAGCAACAACATCACGATGATGCCCGCGGTCACGTTGTCTTTGTCATCCAGCGTTCCACGGCCCCAGATATTGCCGTCCTTGCGCAGCCCGCCGAAAGGATCCTCGGACCACTTGTCCGCCTGCACCCCGACCACGTCGGTGTGCCCCATGATCAGGATCGGGCGCTTGGTGCCATTGCCCTTGATTCTCGCAACCAGGTTGGTGCGCGCGGGATCGAGCGCGTACATCTCGGAGGCGATGCCTTCACGAGCCAGCACGTCACGGATGTAGTTTGCGACCTGGGTCTCGTTGCCGGGCGGGTTCGACGAATCGATACGCACGAGATCCACCAGGTAGCCGATCGCCTCGTCACCGACTTCGTCCCAGTCGACAAGGTATTCGTCCTGGGCGCCGGCCAGTGCTGGCAATAACAAGAAGAGTAGCGCGCTCGATTTTCTCATCCAGAGTCCCCCGGTGAATTACAGTGACAGTAACCTTAATTCGATTGCAATAGTGCCAATTCAATTACGCACGCGCGACGAATTAAGGTTACTGTCACTGTAATTGCAGAATCGGTCGCCCGCAATGCGGGCTCCTGCAGCAGTGCCGGGCGCCCGGTATTGTTTTGGCGGTGGCCGCCGCAAGCGACAACAAAAGCCTATACTTCCCAGTTGCAACAGAGGGGTCATCTCGCCTTTTCGCCGCAGGAGGGAATCCTCATGACCACCACATGCATTCGCTTTCTCGCGACATCCCTGGCCTGCGTACTTTGTGTTTGCCGCGCTGATCCTGCATCAGCGCAATCGCAAGCACCGGTGAGCCCGCCCGTGGTTGCCACCCAACCGCAAACACCCTATGTGGCCTGCCGGGATACAGCGCATAACTATTTCAGCGCGGTGTTTGCCGGCACCGAAGGAAACAACCGCGTGTGGGCACTGGCGTTCATGCAGTTTCTGAAAGAAAAGTATGGTTACAACGGACTGGCTTACTGCAACGATCGCTGGCCCACTGAGGCTGAAGGGCAGGCCTGGTTGACGAGCATCGTCGAAAAGACGCGCGCCGACAGGTTGGTTCGCGGATATCCTGTGGAAGTCATCGAGACCGGCTGGACATACGAGTAAACATTTCGCGATTGCGTCCGAGGAGTCCGGCGAATTACAGTGACAGTAACCCTAATTGGTTGTGGTGGCTGCCTATATAATGCCGTAATCAAAACCAATTAGGGTTACTGTCACTGTAATTCGGACTCTCCGTCGACATAGTTCAGCAATTCATTGAGTGCGCTGATCTCGTGCCTGATGCGATCGGTGGGCCCCGCCGTTTTTCGTTTTGGGTTGTACCAGCAGGTGGCGATGCCGTAATTCGCGCCGCCCTGGATATCGGAGTTGAGGTTATCCCCGACCATCAGAGCGGATTCCTTACTTGGCGCATCGAGCTGCGCGAACGCAATGTCGAAGATCGCCGCGGCGGGCTTGGCCACGCCGACCTCCGCGGAAATAATCACGGCATCGAAATAGTCGACGATCCCGGTGCGCTCGATGCGCCGTCGCTGCACTTCGCTCAGCCCGTTCGTCACCAGCGCCAGCGAGGCGTTCTGGCTCAAGATGTCGAGCACCTGGCGGGCACCGACGTATAGTCCGCCGTTGTCGCCGAGGCCGGCAACGTACGCGTCTGCCATCGCAACGGGATCAGCATCGAGGCCGGCTTCGAGTGCCAGTCGCTCGAAGCGATGTGTCTTGACGAATTGCGGGGTGGTTTCGCCCCGCTCCACCGCGGCCCAGAGTTCCAGGTTGATGCGTCGAAACAGTCCTTCGTAACTGTGCGACTTGGTGATTCCGGCAACACTCATGGCCTCCAGGAAGGCCGCCGTCTCCGAAGTGTCGGTGTCGAACAGGGTGTGGTCGAGGTCGAGAAGAAACGTGGAATAATAATGCACGGGTTGCTGTGTCGGATCCGTTGGTGAATTGTTTTTTTTAAAAGGGGTCGTCATCGCAGATGCGGCGAGTGACGGCAAGGTTGAATGCTACCGCAACTGGCTGTCTTTGCTGCCGCGGCGGTTGTAACCGCTGTGCGCGGTCTTGTTCTCGTCGAGCAACGCCTGGCATTTGACGCAGCGGCGCACGCCCGCGATGGCCTCACGGCGCGCGGCCGGGATCTCGGCATTGCAGTTCTCGCAGTGAGTAAGACTTTTTCCGCTCGGCAATTCACTGCGCGCGCGTTTCACGGCGTCGTCGACGCTTGCGTCGATCTGGTCCTGCACTGCCCCGTCGCGGGCCCAACCCGTGGCCATGATTTGCTCCTGTCCGAAAGTACTGCGACTTCGATTTTACCGTTTCCGCGGTAAAAGAGGATTAGGATGTTTGGCATCGGCGCCGCCGCTGCCATACGGGCGGGTAATAATTTCCAGCAAGTGGCCGTTCGGGTCGTCGAAATAAAGCCCCCGGCCGTCGTCCCAGTGGTTGATCCGGCCCGGCTCCCTGTGGAAGGGATCGGCCCAGTACCGCAGGCCGCGTTTTGTGATGCGTGCGAAGATCTCGTCGAACTCGCCTTCGCTGACCAGGAAGGCAAAGTGCCTCGAGGCAATTTCGGCGTCGGTTTCGACGAAATCGAGCGAGGTATCGTCCACCTGTACCACCGCAAAGTGACCCATCATGCGGTGCGGCGGCAGGCCGAGCATGTCGGTGAGAAAGGTCGCGGATTGGACCTTGTCGCGGCCGATGACGATCGTGTGGTTCAGGCGGACGGTCATGGCGACTACTCTCCTGTCGTTCGGAATTGGCGTGACAGTAACCTTAATTCACGATCGAATTAAGGTTACTGTCACGCTAATTCGTGATGCGGGCTTCTACATTCTATAATTGTCATTGTGAATAATTTTGAGATTCATCAGCCGACGAGCTACCAGGAAGTCCCATGGCGTAACGGCCGCGGCAAGACGCTGGTGCTGCTCTCGGAACCAATACCGGGGTCCGAAGCGTTTGCCTGGCGACTGAGTATTGCGAGTGTCGCGAGCGATGGCCCGTTTTCCCGCTTCGACGATTGCGACCGGACCCTCGTCTTGCTGGAAGGCAAGGGCATGACCCTGTCGCATGGCAACGGGCAGGTCGATGAATTGCGCACGCGGTTTGCAGTAGCGCGATTTCCCGGCGATATCGATACTGTCGCCACATTGCACGGCGGGCCGATTCGCGATTTCAATGTCATGTGCCATCGTTATCACTGCTCGTCCAAAGTCACTGTACTCGGAGACGACGGCAGCAACAGACTCGACGTCAAATGCGACCTCTTGCTTGCCTACGCCGTCGAAGGACCGGTCCGCGCCCTGCCCCCACCGGGACCGTCTGTCCGCATCGACTATCACGAACTATTGCAATGCAATGAGCCGACTCACGGACGCTGGAAGTTCTCCGGCGGCCCGGTGATCGTAATTCAGATTCACAATAGTCCCGCCCATTGAACAGCGGCAGACTTGAACCGACGCGCTACTTGACTACCAGCAACGAGAACGGAACCTGGTTGCCCGGACTGGAGCCCAATAGCGCGACCGATACGTTCGACGGCATGTGGGCAAGCCCGGAGTAGACGCCATTGATAACAGTGCAATTGCTGAAGGTCATGGTCCAGGTGTAGTAGTTGCGAGTCGGATTGACCACTGCGATGTCACCAACGCCCACACAACCGGTGCTCACATTGAGCGTCAATGCACCGTTGTTGATTGCCAAACTCACAATAGGCGCACCTGGCTGCTGCGGCACCAGGTAGCTTCCCGCTACGATCGCCAGGGATGCCTGTCTTTCCGTAACGGACGAATTGTAAGTAGCCGCAACACGGCCGCTCTCATTGGCCCCGGAATAGCTCCCAGTCAGGGAAGCGCCGGTCGTAACCGTGCCAGTCAAGTTGAAAGCCGCGGATATCGCGCCGTTTGCGAACGTACTTCCGGGAGGGGCAAAGCCGGTGGAAGTTGCGGAAAAAGCGCTGCCGTTCGTGGTGCCCGAACCGATGAAAAGTGCTTCGCTGCTGGTGAGCGCAAAGCGACCGTCCGGGATGGCGATCAGGGTCGCGTTTACCGCTGCCTGCCCGTCCGGCGTCACCGTCGCGGTCCAAACACCTGACGCATCCTCATCGAGGTCATCCGGCTCTTCTTCATCGCTGCCGCCGCCGGAGCAACCGGTCATGAACAACAATCCCGCCAAAATTGCGACGCGTTTCAATTGCACAGCAGGGCCCATGACATTTCTCTCCTTGTGGATGCTTCGGGGTGGACACACTGATTCAGCATTGATTCATGCTGTTGAGGCGTTATTATTAATTGCGCCTTGCAGTTTAATCTACCTGCACTCGCGCGGACTGTCTACACAAGGCCTGGTGCATCGCGAGGGATACGATGGTGACAGTAACCTTAATTAAATAGAGTTACTATTACGAGTCTACAATGCGAAATTAGGGTTACAGGCACCGTAATTTGGGAATCAAGCATTCAAATTTTAGGTCACTGGCAGGGATCATCATGCGCAACATCATTGTAGTTTCACTTTTTGTGGCGCTGTGCGCCTGCGACCTTAATGCGGCCGATGAGCATGCAGTTGCCGACCTGGTGCTGATCAACGGCAATATCGTGACCGTGGATGCCGGTCGGCCGCGTGTCGACGTGCTGGCGATTGCCGGCGACCGGATTGTGGCGGCCGGTACTGCGGAGGAAATATCGCCATGGATCGGCGACAGCACCGAGTTCATCGACCTCGGCGGGCAAACGGCGATCCCTGGGCTAATCGAAGGTCACGGTCATTACACGAGTTTCGGTGGCTCGCTGCTCATTCTGGATTTTCGCCACGCGAAAAGTTTTGCCGAGGTCGTTTCCATGGTTGCGGAGACGGCGAAGACCACGCCTGCCGGTGAGTGGATCATCGGCCGCGGCTGGCACCAGGACAAATGGCAGACCAAAGAGGCCGTACTGGTCGAGGGACTGCCGGTGCATGCTGCCCTGAGCGCCGCTACGCCTGATCACCCGGTAATGCTGATTCACACCAGCGGCCATGCGGTGTTCGTCAACCAGAAAGCGATGACGCTGGTCGAACTTACCGACGATACCAAAGCACCCGAAGGCGGCGAGATCGTGCGGGACAGCGAGGGGCATGCCACCGGCATGATGAGTGAGGCCGCGCAGGATATTTTTCGCAAGGCATACTCCGGCAGCGAGGGCCGACGCCAGGCCGGAGTTGCGGAAACCGAACTCCGGCGCATGGTGATACTCGCCGGTGAAGAAGCGCTGCGTCACGGCATCACCTCGTTCCAGGATCTCGGCACCTCGTTTGCCGAAGTCGATCTCATCAAGAAAATGGCGGACGAAGGCCAGCTCCCGGTACGCCTCTACATGGCGTTTGAGGAAGAAGCGAAAGACATGCAGGACAAGCTCGCCAAGTACCGCATGGTCGGCTACGGCAATAATTTCCTGACCGTGCGTGCGATCGGCGAGAAAGTGCTGGACGGTGCGCTCGGCACGCACGGCGGCTGGTTGCT